>JAGHZW010000190.1:0-676 GCA_017745195.1 Pseudoxanthomonas sp.
CAGCAGACCGAGTTTGGGCGACACCGGCGAACGCGAGATCCGCGACCTGCACCGTGCGTTGGAGAAGCGCCAGTACCGCTCGACCGAAGTGCTGCCGCTGTACGCGCGGCTGTCGGTGCGCGACCAGGACCGGGTGTTCAATCCGGGCCCGCAGCGGCGCATCGTACTGGCCACGAATGTCGCGGAAACCTCGCTGACCGTGCCGCGGATCCGCTACGTGGTCGATCCGGGCGAGGCGCGGATCAAGCGCTACAGCCCGCGCTCGAAGATCGACCGGCTGCACGTGGAGCCGATCAGCCGGGCCAGCGCCAACCAGCGCAAGGGGCGTTGCGGGCGCATCGCCGAGGGCGTGTGCTACCGCCTGTATGCGGAGTCCGATTTCCTGGCCCGGCCGGAGTTCACCGATCCGGAGATCCGCCGGTCGAGCCTGGCCGGCGTGATCCTGCGCATGCTGCACCTGGGTCTGGGGCGCATTGAAGACTTCCCGTTCCTGGAGCCGCCGGACGAGCGCGCCATCGCCGATGGCTGGCAGCAGCTGGTCGAGCTCGGCGCGATCGAGGAGGCCGACGGCCAGCGCCGCCTGACCGCGATCGGCCGGCAGATGGCGCGCCTGCCGGTGGACGTGAAGCTGGCGCGGATGCTGGTGGCCGAATGGAGGTCGCCCGGTATCCGGTCC
>JAGHZW010000190.1:719-21574 GCA_017745195.1 Pseudoxanthomonas sp.
TTCCTCGGCGTGCAGGATCCGCGCGAGCGCCCGCCGGAAGCGCGCGAGGCCGCCGACAACGCCCATGCGCAGTTCGCCGATCCGCGTTCGGAGTTCGTCGGCATCCTGCGCCTGTGGCAGGCCTACGACGACGCGCACGAAGAGCTGACCCAGTCGCGGTTGCGCGACTGGTGCGGCAAGCGCTTCCTCGGCTTCCTGCGCATGCGCGAATGGCGCGAGCTGCATCGCCAGCTGAAGCTGCTGTGCGAGGAGCTGGGCTGGCGCGAAGAGGCCGCCGAACAGGCGCTGCTGCCGCTGCTGGCCGGTGCGCCGGCTGGCGAGGAGCGGGGCGCGGGCGACCGTCCGACGCGTGGCGAATTGCACCGCGCCGCGCGGCTGGCCCGCGAAGGGAAAGCCACGGCGGCCGCATCGACGCCGGTGCCAGCGCCCGTGCCCAAGGGCAGCAACGCGGGCGCCGGGGCAGCGAAGGCCGAACCCGCGACACGCTTTGGCGCCCGTGAGCGCGCCGCCGCCTACCAGTCGTTGCATCGCGCGCTGCTCGCCGGCCTGCCGACGCAGGTCGGCCACCGCACCGAGAAGGGCGACTACCAGGCGCCGCGCCAGCGCCGTTTCCAGCTGTTCCCGGCCTCGCCGCTGGCGAAGAAGCCACCGCCGTGGGTACTGGTCGCCACTTTGCTGGACACGCAGAAAGTCTGGGGCCTGACCGCCGCGGCGATCGAGCCGGACTGGGCGATTGCCGAACTGCCGAACCTGCTGGCGCGCAAGCACTTCGACCCGCGCTGGTCGCGCGCCCAAGGCAACGTGCTGGCATCCGAACAGATCAGCCTGTTCGGCCTGGTGCTCGCGCCGAAGAAGCCGGTGCATTACGGGAGGATCGATCCGCCCGGCGCGCACGACCTGTTCGTACACCAGGCGCTGGTCACCGGCGAGATCGATACCAAGGCCTCGTTCGTGGCCGCCAACCTGAAAACCCTGGAGCAGGCGCGCGAGGAAGAAGCCAAGCTGCGCCGTGCCGGCCTGGTCGCCGACGAGCACTGGCAGGCGCGCTGGTACCTGGACCGGATACCGGGCGACCTCCATTCGGCCACCGGCCTGGATGCCTGGTACCGCAGGCTGGGCGAGGAACAGAAGCGCGGCCTGCGCTGGTCGGCGGCCGACCTGCTGCCGGGCGAGGGCGGGCAGGAGGACCTGTTTCCGAAATACCTGCCGCTGGGCGATGCGCGCCTGCCGCTGCATTACCGCTTCGAACCGGGCGCGATCGACGATGGCGTGACCCTGGAAGTGCCCCTGCCGCTGCTCAATGCGCTCGATCCGGCGCGGCTGTCGTGGCTGGCGCCAGGCTTCGTCGCCGACAAGGCGTCCGGCCTGATCCGCGGCCTGCCCAAGGCCATGCGCCGCAACTACGTGCCGGCGCCGGACTTCGGCCGCGCCTTCTTCGAGGCGTTCCCGAAACCGTCGGCGGACGCGATCACCGGCGAACTGGCGCGCTTCCTCTCGCGCACCACCGGCGTGTCGGTGGCGGCGCTGGATTTCGAAGAGGCCGCGCTGGAACCGCACCTGCGGATGAACCTGCGGCTGCGCGAGGACCCCTCGCGCGGCGGCCAGGTGCTGGCCGAATCGCGCGACCTCGACGCGTTGCGCACACAGTTCGGCGAACGCGCCGGTCGTGCCTTCGCCGCACGCGCCGGTCGTGCGCTGGCGGCCGCGGCCAGCGAGCTGCGCGGGTTCCCCGATACGCCGATTCCACTCCAGGTTGCTGGTGAGGCCGGAGTGCCCGGCTGGCCGGCACTGGTCGACGAAGGCGACCACGCAGTGCTGCGCGTGTTCGCCGATCGCGCTCAGGCCGAAGACGCGCATCCGCGCGGCGTCGACCGGCTGCTGCGCATTGCCCTGGCTGAAAAGGCGCGGCAGGCGCGCAAGCAGCTGCCGGTGTCGCCCAAACTCGGTCTGCTGTATGCGGCGATCGAGCAATTCGGCAGCGGGCCGGAGGCCAAGGCGAAAGAGAAGGAGCAGCTGCGCGCCGACCTGGTCGAGGCCGCACTCAATGCGGTGTTGGCCGAGGGGCTGGCCGACATCCGCGATGCTGGTGCGTTCCAGCGTCGCGGCGAAGCCGCCGGCCGGCAGCTGTTCGCCGAGGCGATGGCGCGCCTGCAGCTGGCCGAGCAGATCCTGGCCGCGGTCGCCGAGCTGAAACCGAAGCTGGAAGAGCCCTTGATGGGCTGGGCCCGCGGCAACCTCGACGACCTGCGCGGGCAGCTCGACGGACTGGTCCATCCGGGATTCCTGCGGCACACGCCGGCCGAGGCGCTGGCCCAGTTCCCGCGCTGGCTCAAGGGCATGCTGCTGCGCGCCGAACGCGCACTGCGCGATCCCGCGCGCGACCAGGCGCGGATGCTGGAACTGAAACCGTTCGCCGACGCGCTGGCCGCGGCGCAATCACGCGGCGAGGCTGATGGGCCCGGCTGGCAGGCGCTGCGCTGGGATCTGGAAGAACTGCGCGTGTCGCTGTTCGCGCAGGAACTCGGTTCGCGTGGCGGCGTGTCGCCGAAGAAGCTGGCGCAGCGACTGGCGTCGCTGCATGGAGGCCGGTAAAGCCCCGCCGGAAAGCCCGGCGGGGTGGGTCGGGTATCGCACCGCTACTGTCGAGGGACGTCCTGGTCCGTCGCCTTCTGGAAGGCAGGATCGGAAAACAGCTGGTTGAGCAGGTTCTGGACGGCCTGGCTGTAGTTGGCCACCGCGTTCTGCATCGCAACCGCCCCGATGAAGGATGAATCCCACTCATGCCTCCCGGTGAAGGCATGCCGGTATACCTCCCGTTCGCCGGAGAGGACGCGGAACTCCGCGCCGACCTCCGCGTATCCCTTGCTGGCGCTGGAGATGTCGAGATAGTTCCGGGTGAGCGTCCCTTCGATCCGCAAAGGCGATGTCGTGTCGAAGCGCTTCACGCTCTCCAGTTCGACCTGGAGCGCTTGCCGGAGATAGCTGGCATAGCCTCCGTGGGCGAGGCCGTCCAGCTTGGATCCGCGCATGCCAAGCGCCTTGTCCTCAACGCCCTTGGCTGCGGCGAACGGACCGACTGCAATCCTCTGCGACGGGGTGCCGGCGAGCACTTCGGCGTTCCGGATGCTGGGCTGATAGCTGGGCGCAGGAATCGACACGCAGGCGGCCAGCCCGAGGGCCAGCCCCGCGGCGAGGCCGAAGTCGCGGAGATGCCTCATCGAGACACCGTTTTGTCGCCACCCTGCAGTTTCTTGAGCGCGTTCCACACCATCTGCGTGACCAGGGTGTCGACCGCCTCGGCATAGCTGGCCGCCGGCTTCACGCCTTCGGGGCCGCTGTGGTTGCCTATGGTCGTATGCAATGCGTGCTTGACGCTGGCCTCGCGCACGACGCCGCCACGGGTCTCCTTGACGTTGCATACGTAGCCGTCCGTCACCAGGCTTCCGACCGCGCCGAACGTCAGGCCGGTGCCGAACCCCTTGGCGGCGGCGTTTTCGTCCAGCGGGATGTTGTCGATGGTGATCGTCAGGGCGACATCCGCGTCGCCGCCGGCCCCGGCCGTCGCGCTGCTGTAGAGGCCGGAGTTGGTCAGAGCGGCAAGGACGATTGGGCGGGTTTCGGTGGTTGCCGCGGAGTTGGTCGTCCCCTTGCTGCGGAACTCGTAGAGCACGTTCGCGCTGGCGGGCTCGCCGGGCGCGGCCAGGTCGGCCTTCGACAGCGTCGGCAGCGCGGGATCGATATAGAGCTTGGTGCTCAGGCAGCCGGAAAGCAGGAAGGCACAGGCAGCAGCGGAAAGACCGGCGCGCAGAATGCGCGCAGTCGTGGACATCGACATGATTTCCCCTTTTTTTCGATGCAAGTTGAGTTGGTGAAGCGCGACGATTCCCCAACCGCCGCGCCGGCCACTCTACTGGAACATCGACTGCGTGTGGCAGGGGTTACTTGACCCGCCGCACCTTCGCCGCGGTGTTGTAGCCGTCGATGCGCAGGAACCACACGTTCAGGATGCCCGGCTTGATCGTCACCGCCGGGTCGGTCTTCTTCACGCCTTCCAGTCGCGCCGGCTCGACCTGTTCCCACACCTGGCCGTTGGCCAGGGTGTACTTGTTGCCCTTGGCGAAGCCGCGGAAGTCGCCGACCAGCGTGCTCTTGATCGGCTCCTCGGAGCCGAAGTCGAAGAAGCCGCGGGTCTCCTGCTTGACTTCGTTGCGGCCCTGCACGCGGCCTTCTTCGCGGATGCGCTCGACTTCGGCGGCGCTCAACGTGGCCGCGCCCGCGGCGACGGCAGTGCCGGCAGCCGGCGGTGCCGCCGCCACTTCAGGTGTCGCGGCCGGCGAGGCTGCCGGCGCTGCGGCGGCGATCGGCGCCTGCTGCTGCTGGATCCACCGCTGCAATGCGGCCAGTTCACCGGCGCTGAGTTTGTCCAGGCCAGCGGCCTTGAATTCCTCCGGCGTCATCTGCTGCTTCAACGTCGTACCGGTGGACGACGACTGCGCGCACGCGCTGGAGGTGAGCATGGCCAGCGCGAGCGCCAGCAGCAGGACGGACCATTTCCGCAACGGACGACGTTCCATGCTTGTTCCTCCGGTAGGTTGGCCGCTAGTGTAGTCGGCATCCCCATACGCCGGAACGGCCTTGTCGCGCGCTGCCATCGACGGTCTGCATGCCCTGCTGCAGGGTCCGGTCGCGGACCTGTTGCCGGCGACGTTGCGCGCGACGCTCCTGCAGGCCTGGGATGCCGAAGGTACCGGCCGCGAGCAGCGGCTGCCGTGGCCGCTGCTCACCGACACGCTGCGCACGCTGGGCGGGTTGGGCGCCGACGAATCGGCGCTGGTTGCCGCGCTGCTGTTCGACCTGCCCGGCTTGCGCGCAGTCGTCGCCAAGGCGGTGGTGGCCGAGCTTCCGGCGGTTGCCGGCCTGCTCGACGGCCAGGACGCGGCCGACCAGGTCTGGGCACTGCACGCCGGGCGCGAAGCCGGGCGCAATGGCGAGGGCCTGCGCCGCTTGCTGCTGGCGATCATCCAGGACCTGCGGGTGGTACCGATCCTGCTGTCGCGGCAGCTGGCGCGGCTGCGCGTGGCTGATCGGCTGCCCGACGGTGAGCGCCGTGCGCTGGCCCAGCTCACCCGCGACATCCATGCGCCGCTGGCCAACCGGCTCGGCATCTGGCAGCTGAAGTGGGAGCTGGAGGACCTGGCATTCCGTTTCCTGGAGCCGGACACCTACCGCCACCTGGCGCGCGAACTGGACGAGACCCGCAACGAGCGCGAGCGCTACATCGCCGCGGTAAAGGCGCAGCTGGGCAAGGCGCTGCGTGCGCAGGGGCTGGCCGCGGACATCAGCGGGCGCTCCAAGCACATCTACAGCATCTGGCGGAAGATGCAGAAGAAGCACCTGCCGCTGGACAAGCTCTACGACCTGCGCGCGGTGCGATTGATGGTCGATGACGTCGCCGCCTGCTACGCGGCGCTGGGCGTGGTTCATGCGTTGTGGGCGCCGGTGCCTGGCGAGTTCGACGACTACATCGCCCGGCCCAAGCCCAACGGCTACAGCTCGCTGCACACTGCGGTGGTCGGCCCCGAAGGGCGCACGCTCGAGGTGCAGATCCGCACCCGCGACATGCACGAGCAGGCCGAGCTCGGCGTGGCCGCGCACTGGCGCTACAAGGAAACCGGCGGCAGCGCCGCAGGCAAGGGCGCCGGCCGCGCGTTCGAGCGCAAGATCGCCTGGATGCGGCAGCTGCTGGAACAGGCGTCGGAGGGCGGTCGCGATGATGGCCTGGCCGGCGCGCTGGACGCCGAGCTGGTCGAGGAGCGGGTCTACGCGCTGACCCCGAAGGGCGAGGTCGTCGACCTGCCGTCCGGCGCCACGCCGCTGGATTTCGCCTACCACGTGCACACCATGGTCGGGCACCGCTACCGCGGGGCCAAGGTCAACGGCCGGATCGTGCCGCTGGGCCACCGCCTGCGCAGCGGCGACCGGGTCGAGATCATGACCGGCAAGGAGCCGGACCCGCGCCGCGACTGGTTGCTGCCGGCCAACGGCTACCTGGCCAGCGGCCGTTCGCGCGACAAGGTCCGCGCCTGGTTCCACAAGCTGGACCGTTCGCGCAATGTCCAGGCCGGTCGCGAGATGCTCGAGCGCGAGCTCAAGCGGCTGGGCCTGCACCACGCCGACCTGGCGCCGGTGGCGAAGAAATTCCATGCCGAGAGCGTGGACGACCTGTACATCCAGGTTGCGCTCGGCGACGTCGGCCCGCACCAGGTCGGTCGCGCGCTGCATGAACTCGAGCGCGCCGCCGCACCGCAGCCGGCGCCCGCCACTGGCGCACGGCCGGTGCCGCGCCAGGTCCGGAAGAAGAAGTCCGATGCCGGTTTCACCGTGCAGGGGGTGGGCAACCTGCTGGTGCAGCTGGCGCGCTGCTGCCAGCCGGTGCCCGGCGAGCCGATCGCCGGTTACCTGACCCGCGCCCGCGGGGTGACCGTGCACCGCGCCGACTGCGCCGCGTTCGCGCGCTTGTCCGCCGCGCAGCCGCAGCGGGTGCTGCCGGTGGAGTGGGGTGGCGTCGGCGGCGGTTACGAAGTCGACGTGGCAGTCAGCGGGGTGGACCGCAAGTGGCTGCTGAAGGACGTCACCACCGTGATCGCGCAGGAGGACGCGCACGTGGCCGACATCCGCAGCGAAGTGCGCCCTGACGGGCTCGTGCACCTGCGCATGCGCCTGCGCGTGTCCGACTACGGCCAGTTGTCGACCCTGCTCGGCAAGCTCGACGCGCTGCCGGGCGTGGAGCGCGCGCAGCGCCTGGGTTGAGAGCCTCCGGGCACGGGGCGCTGCATGGCAATGGCGATGGAGTCGATCGACCGTTCTTATCGGTGCGCCGCGCGGTTTGCCGCGGGCCGGGCGCTGGCATAGTCTTTTGCAATGAATCCTGGCCATTCCGCCCACGCAGTCGAGAACGTGCCGTCGCACGCCGGCGAGCCGGTACCCGATTACGTCCTCGAGCTGGAGCGCACCGCCTCCTACCTGCCGCGCGAACAGCTGCCGCTGCTGCGCGAGGCCTGGCGCGTGGGCGCCGCGGCCCACGCCGGGCAGACCCGCAAGTCGGGCGAGCCGTACATCACCCATCCGGTGGCGGTGGCCGGGGTGCTGGCCGAACTGGGCCTGGATGTGGAGACGCTGATCGCCGCGATCCTGCACGACACCATCGAGGACACGCCGCTGCGGCGCGAGGACATCGCCGGCCAGTTCGGCGTCGACGTGGCCGACCTGGTCGAAGGCGTCACCAAGCTGGACAAGCTCAAGTTCCGCGACCGCAAGGAAGCGGCGGCCGAGAGTTTCCGCAAGATGCTGCTGGCGATGTCGCGCGACCTGCGCGTGATCATGATCAAGCTGGCCGACCGCCTGCACAACATGCGCACGCTGGGCGCGCAGAGCGCCGAGGCGCGCGTGCGCATCGCCCGCGAGACCCTGGAGATCTACGCCCCGATCGCCCAGCGCCTGGGCATGAGCCTGGTCAAGTCGGAGCTGCAGAATCTCGGCTTCCGCGCGCTGCACCCGTGGCGCCACGCGATCATCGAGAAGCACATCCGCAGCCAGCCGGTGGTGCGGCGCGAGTCGATGGCCCAGGTCGAGGTGAAGCTGTCCCAAGGCCTGGCCCGCGAAGGGCTCGAGCACCGCCTGGTCAGCCGGATCAAGACCCCGTGGAGCATCTACAACAAGATGCAGGCCGAGGGCAAAAGCTTCGACCAGGTGATGGACGTGTTCGGCTTCCGCGTGGTCGTGCGCGGCGTACCGGACTGCTACCGCTCGCTCGGCGCGGTGCATGCGCAGTTCAAGCCGCTGGACGGACGCTTCCGCGACTTCATCGCGATTCCCAAGGCCAACGGCTACCAGTCGCTGCACACGGTGCTGTTCGGTCCGTACGGCTCGCCGATCGAGGTGCAGATCCGCACCGAAGAGATGGACCTGATCGCCGAGCGCGGCATCGCCGCGCACTGGACCTACAAGCACGGCGGCGACACGCCCAACAGCGCGCAGAGCCGGGCCCATGCCTGGATCGTGGACCTGATCGACTCGCAGCGCGCGGCGGGTTCGTCGCTGGAATTCCTCGAGAACGTCAAGGTCGACCTGTTCCCGGACGAGGTCTACCTGTTCACGCCCAAGGGCCGGATCCTGGCCCTGCCGCGTAATTCCACCGCGCTCGACTTCGCCTACGCGGTGCACACCGACGTCGGCAACCAGGCCGTGGCCGCGCGGGTGGACAGGAAACTGGTACCGCTGCGGACCAAACTGACCAGCGGGCAGACGGTGGAGATCATCACCGCCAAGTCGGCCGCGCCCAAGCCGCAGTGGCTGGAATTCGTCGTCACCAGCAAGGCGCGCACGGCGATCCGCCACCAGCTCAAGCAGCTCGAGCACGAGGACGCGGTGCAGCTGGGCCACCGCATGCTCGACCGTGCGCTGGAGGCGATGGGCAGCTCGCTGGAGAAGTTGCCGGCGCGGCGGCTGGAGTCGTTCCTGCTTGAGCACCGTTTCCCGCGGCTAGAGGTGTTCCTGGCCGAGGTCGCGCTGGGCAACTGGATGCCCAGCCAGGCCGCACAGGCGCTGATGGCCTACGCCGAGCTGCGCGGCGGCGGACACTCCAAGCACTCGCAGGAAAAGATCCTGATCAACGGCACCGAGGGCGGGGTGGTCAGCTTCGCCAACTGCTGCCAGCCAATCCCGGGCGATGAGATCATGGGCTACCACACCGCCGGCAAGGGCGTGGTGGTGCACCGGATGGACTGCCCGAACCTGGCCGAATTCCGCAAGTCGCCCGAGCGCTGGGTGCCGATCGACTGGGACCCGAATGTCAGCGGCGACTACGACACCTCGCTGATCGTCGACGTGGAGAACCACACCGGCGTGCTGGCCCAGCTGGCCGCGGCGGTGGCGCAGAGCCAGTCCAACATCGAGCGCGTCGACTACCTGGACCGTGACATGAACGCCGCGCAGCTGCGCTTCGCCATCCAGGTCCGCGACCGCAACCACTTGGCCGAAGTGATCCGGCGCCTGCGCCGGCTCTCGGTCGTGCAGGGCGTGCGCCGGCAATAGCGGCGCACCGGGCGCGCCGCGCTGAACCGTCCGGCGGAAACGCTAGAATCCGGGACATTCTCCCTCGATGCAGGAACCGGCATGTCCCAGATCATCCAGACCGACCGTGCACCGGCCGCCATCGGCCCGTACTCGCAGGCCGTGCGCAGTGGCACTACCGTGTATTTCTCCGGACAGATCCCGCTGGTGCCGGCCACCGGCGAAGTGGTCGCCGGCGACATCACCGCGCAGGCGCGGCAGGTGTTCGACAACCTCAAGGCCGTCGCCGAGGCGGCAGGCGGCTCGCTGGACCGGGTCGTGCGCCTGGGCCTGTATTTGACCGACCTGTCGCAGTTCGCCGCGGTCAACGCGGTGATGCAGGAGTACTTCAGTGCACCGTTCCCGGCGCGCTCGACGATTGGCGTGTCCGCGCTGCCGAAGGGCGTGGCGTTCGAGGCCGACGCGATCATGGTAATCGACTGAGGGTGCGCGGCTGGGTGGACCGGATTCCGTTGCGGCGCGCACGCGCGTGAAGACATCGCGCGCCGCTCCCGCGCTGGCCGGTGGCGCCACGCCGCTGTCGGCACTGCGCGGCGTCGGCGCCAGCGTCGCCGAAAAGCTGGCGGCGCGCGGGCTGTGCAGCGTGCAGGACCTGTGGCTGCACCTGCCGCTGCGCTATGAGGACCGCACCCGGCTGACGCCGATCCGCGAACTGCAGTCCGGCGTGCCGGCGCAGGTGGAGGCCACGGTGGAGGCGGTCGAGCGCGGTTTCCGCTACCGGCCCGTGCTGCGCGTGGCCGTCGGTGACGGCTCGCACGCAACCCTGGTGCTGCGCTTCTTCCATTTCCGCGCGGCGCAGGCGGCGCAGTTCAGGCCCGGCGCGCGCCTGCGCTGTTTCGGCACGCCACGCCCGGGCCAGCATGGGCTGGAGATCGTGCATCCCAGCTACCGCGTGCTTGGCGATGACGAGGATCCGTCGCTCGGCGACACGCTCGACCCGGTCTATCCGGCGGTCGAAGGCGTCGGTCCGGCGACCCTGCGCCGGCTGGTCGGGCAGGCGCTCGACCTGTTGCCCGAGGCGGCGGCGCTGGAACTGCTGCCGGCCTCGTTGCCCGGAATCGCCGGACTACCCGGATTGCGCGACTCGTTGCTGCTGCTGCACCGGCCACCGCCCGGCGCCGACCTGGCGGCCGGCACCCATCCGGCGCAACGCCGCCTGGCGCTGGAGGAACTGCTGGCCCACCACCTGAGCCTGCGCCGGCAGCGGCTGGCGCAGCAGGCGCTGCATGCGTGCGCGCTGGATGGTCCCGGAGTACTGGCGCGGCGTCTGCTCAAGCAGTTGCCGTTCGCGCTCACCGGCGCCCAGCGGCGCGTGTTCGACCAGGTACGCGCCGACCTGGCCCTGCCGACGCCGATGCAGCGGCTGGTGCAGGGCGATGTCGGTTCCGGCAAGACCGTGGTCGCGGCACTGGCGGCGACGCTGGCGGTGGAGCGCGGCTGCCAGGTCGCGCTGGCCGCGCCGACCGAGCTGCTCGCCGAACAGCACCTGGCCAACCTGCGCGCGTGGCTCGAACCGCTCGGCATCCGCGTGGCCTGGCTGGCCGGCAAGGTCACCGGCAAGGCGCGCGCGCAGGCACTGGCCGAAGTGGCCTCGGGCGAGGCGCAGGTCGTGGTTGGCACCCATGCACTGATGCAGGAAGGCGTGGCCTTCCATGACCTGGCCCTGGTCGTCGTCGACGAACAGCACCGCTTCGGCGTGCAGCAGCGCCTGGCGCTGCGCGACAAGGGGCCGGCGCACGGCCACGTGCCGCACCAGCTGGTGATGACAGCCACGCCCATTCCGCGCACGCTGGCGATGACCGCGTACGCCGACCTGGACGTGTCGGCGATCGACGAACTGCCTCCCGGACGCACGCCGGTGACCACGGTGGCGGTCAGTGCCGAGCGCCGCCCGGAACTGGTCGAGCGCATCCGCGCGGCCTGCGCCGAAGGGCGCCAGGCCTACTGGGTCTGCACCCTGATCGAGGAAGCGGAAGATGATGCCAAGCCGGGGCAGGGCATGAAGCTGCAGGCGCAGGCGGCCGAGCGCACCTTCGAGCAGCTTTCGCAGCAGTTGCCCGGCGTGCGCGTGGGCCTGGTCCACGGGCGGATGAAGGCTCCGGAGAAGCAGGCGACGATGCGCGCGTTCAAGGAGGGCGCGCTTGACCTGCTGGTCGCCACCACCGTGATCGAGGTCGGCGTGGACGTGCCCAACGCCTCGCTGATGATCGTCGAGAACGCCGAGCGGCTCGGCCTGGCCCAGCTGCACCAGCTGCGCGGCCGGGTCGGGCGGGGCGCGGCCGCGTCCAGTTGCGTGCTGCTGTACCAGCCGCCGCTGTCGGCGCTGGCCCGGCAACGGCTGGACGTGCTACGGCAGACCAATGATGGCTTCGTCATCGCGGAAAAGGACCTGCAACTGCGCGGCCCCGGCGAGCTGCTCGGCACCCGCCAGACCGGCCTGGCCGCGTTCCGCATCGCGGACCTGGCGCGCGACGCCGGCCTGCTCCCGCAGGTGCACGAACTGGCCGACCGCCTATTGCTGGACTTCCCCGAGGTGGCAGACCGCGTGGTCGCGCGCTGGGTGGGCGGAGCGGTGCGCTACGCCGCGGCCTGACCCGGCGGTTTCGCGGTCACGCTTGCCCGCCCGGTTTGCCCGATCTGCGTGGAATGGCGACACTGGCCGGCCACTGTCCGCACGAGTCCTGCATGAGCGAGAAGATCCCGCTGCTGATCGACACCGATCCGGGCGTCGACGACGCGCTGGCGCTGTTGATGGCGTTCGATTCCGACGCCCACGAGGTGGTCGGCCTGACCATCGCCGCCGGCAATGTCGGCCTGGGCCACACGGTGCGCAACGCGCTGAAACTGCGCGAGGTGGTCGGTCGCGCCGACGTGCCGGTATTCGCCGGTTGCGAGGGCCCGCTGGTGCATGTGCCGCGCGAGGACGCCGCGCACGTGCACGGTCGCGACGGCTTCGGCGACATCGGTTATCCCGATCCGGCCGGGACCGCATCCGACGAACATGCGGCGCTGGCGATCCTGCGCCTCTCGCACGAGTACGCCGGCCGCCTGCTGCTGGTCGCGCTCGGCCCGCTGACCAACCTGGCACTGGCCCTGCGCCTGGACCCGACCCTGCCGCAGCGCGTCGCCCGACTGGTGGTGATGGGCGGGGCGGTCACCGCCCACGGCAACATCACCCCGGTGGCGGAGTTCAACGTCGGCTTCGACCCGGAATCGGCCCATGTGGTCCTGTCGGGTTTCCCGAAATACGACCTGGCCGACTGGGAGGCGACCATCGCCCACGGTTTCCACCATCGCCGCGCCGAGGAGTGGCTGGCCGCCGGCTCGCCACGGGCGCGGTTCTACGAGGCGATTTCGCGGCAGACCCGGTTGTGGTCCGAAGATCGCCGCGGCGAGCTCTGGCATTCGGCCGACGCCCTGGCCATGGCCTGGGCGCTGGAGCCGGACGGGGCGCTGGAGCAGGTCGAGCGGCCGCTGGCGGTGGAGACCGAGGGCCGCCTGGCGCGGGGCATGACCGCGGTGGACTGGAACCGCCAGACCGGGGCGGCGGACAACGCCCGGATCCTGCTGCGTTACGACCAGGCCCGCTTCGAGGCCCGGGTGCGGGACGCGCTGGCCGCCGGCTGACTGCCGCCCCCCCCCCGGCGCATGGGATTCCTGGCCTTGCGCGGTGGCGCTTGGCCAGCTAGAATGCCGGGCTCTGTTCCGTCAACTGCTCATTAGGTGTACGCCATGAAGGCCGGCATCCATCCCGATTACCGCGAAGTCGTCTTCCACGACGTCACCTCCGATTTCAAGATCCTGACCCGCTCGACGCTTGCCGGCGGCGCCAAGGAAACCGTGAAGTGGGAAGACGGCAACGAATACCCGCTGGTGAAGATCGAAATCTCCTCGGCCTCGCACCCGTTCTACACGGGCAAGCACAAGGTCATGGACACCAGCGGTCGCATCGACAAGTTCCAGCGTCGCTACGCACGCTGAGTCCTGTCTCCGCGCCGCCTCCGGGTGTGCGGATGCCGATGACGCCGGAACGGCCGCGCTCGCGCGGCCGTTCTGCTGTGCGCGACGCTCGCGTCCGCGGCCGTCGTATCGCGCGCGGTCATCCCGCGGTCATCGGCGCGAAGGGGGACTACGACTTCTGTCCGAGGGATTCTGGACGGTGGGGTATGCGATAATCCCGGGGCTCCGCGGCCGTGGCCGTGGACTCCCTCGCAACCGCACCGGGCGCACCTGCGCGACGTGCGACGCATACCCCACAGAGGAGCGCACACCGTGTCCAATCTCGACCAGGTCACGTTGAATGCCGGCGACAAGTCGGTGGCCCTGCCGGTTCTCAAGCCGACCCTGGGCAACGACTGCATCGACATTTCGAAGCTGACCAAGGAAACCGGGCTTTTCACCTACGATTCCGGTTTCACCGCGACGGCCAGCTGCAAGTCGGCCATCACCTACATCGACGGCGACAACGGCGTGCTGCTGTACCGCGGCTACCCGATCGAGCAGTTGGCCAAGCACTCCAGCTTCCTGGAAGTCGCCTACCTGCTGATGAACGGCGACCTGCCGACCCCGGCCGAATTCCAGAAGTTCGAGCACGAGATCACGCATCACACGATGATGCATGAGTCCCTGAAGAACTTCCTGCAGGGCTTCAACTACGACGCGCACCCGATGGCCATGCTGGCCGGCACGGTCGCCTCGCTGTCGGCGTTCTACCACGACACCCTGGACCTCAACGATCCGGAACAGCGCCGCCAGGCCGCGATCCGCCTGATCGCCAAGGTGCCGACCCTGGCTGCCGCGGCCTACCGTTACTCGATCGGCTGGCCGTCGCGCTACCCGCGCAACAACCTCGACTACGTCAGCCGCTTCCTGCACATGATGTTCGAGGTGCCCAGCGAGCCGCTGGAACTGAACCCGGTCGTGGCCAAGGCCCTGGACCTGCTGTTCATCCTGCACGCCGACCACGAGCAGAACGCCTCGACCTCGACCGTCCGCCTGGTCGGCTCGACCGGCGCCAACCCGTACGCGTGCATTGCCGCCGGCATCACCGCGCTGTGGGGCCCGGCGCACGGCGGCGCCAACGAGGCGGTGCTGAAGATGCTCGAGGAGATCGGCACCCCCGACAAGGTCGAGAGCGCCATCGCCAAGGCCAAGGACAAGGAGTCGGGCTTCCGCCTGATGGGCTTCGGCCACCGCGTCTACAAGAACTTCGACCCGCGCGCCAAGATCATCCGCGAGATGACCCACAAGGTGCTCGGCGAGCTGGGCGTCAACGACCCGCTGCTGGAAGTGGCGATGAAGCTGGAAGAGGCGGCGCTGAAGGACGAGTACTTCATCCAGCGCAAGCTGTACCCGAACGTCGACTTCTACAGCGGCATCATCTACAAGGCGCTGAAGATCCCGACCGAGATGTTCACCGTCATGTTCGCCATCGGCCGCACCGCCGGCTGGGTGGCGCACTGGCTGGAACAGCAGGTCGATCCGGAAGCCAAGATCGGCCGTCCGCGCCAGATCTACACCGGCCACGACGTGCGCGACTACAAGGGCTTCGACCAGCGCTGACAGGCGCCGGCCGGAACGAAGGAACGCCCCGCCCATGCGGGGCGTTTTCTTTTCTGTGGCGGCACCGGTGGGCGTGGTCCGGTCCCTGCGACCGCATGGGCGCTACGGCGAGCCTTCGTAGCCGGCGATCTCGTCCTCGGCCAGCAGGTGCTGCAGCTGGGCCAGCGAGGCGCGCTGCATGGGCCGCTCGTCCACTGCCGACAGCGGCGCCTGGCGCAGTGCATGCAGCGGCAGCACCGTCAGGTCGAAGGCGAGGTCCTCGGCACTGAACACCCAGACCGGCAGGTCGGCGCGGCGCTCGCGATCCAGGCGCAGCTGGCGCACCCGGGACTCGGCCGGGACGCCATGCTCGTCGAGGAAGCGGGCGACCGCGTCGGCGTCGTCGGTGTAGGCGTGCAGCAGTACCGGCGAGGTCGCGTCGGCGGTGCCTTCGAGCACCGGCCCCACCAGCCGCGGCTCGAACGCCGCCAGGAATTCCAGCGCCCGCGTCGCGGCCTCGCGGCGCTGGCGCAGGGCTCGCGACTGGCTGTCGCCGAGGAAGATGCGCTGGTACTCGCGCAGCGCGTCCTCGATTTCGCGGTTCCGCGGCAGCGAGGCGTCGTCATGGATGCCGAGTCGCGCGGCGGCCTTGAGCTTGGCCTGGTGGAAGTCGCGGATGCCGCCCTCGACCATCAGCCTGGCTGCCTCGTGGGCCAGGTGCCGGCGGCGCTCGCGGGTGCGGGTCTCGGCGTGCTGGCGGGCGCGATGCATGGCGACACTCCCCGGGCGAGACCTCGGCCGACTGTAGCGCATCGGCGTGACGGTTCAATCATCCGCCACGCCGCGAGCCGCCACGGGTGCCACCTCAGAAGATGTCGAACGCTTCCTCGTCGCTCTTCTCGGGGCCGAAGAGGTCCAGGTTGTTGCGCATCCGGTCCAGGTCCTCGACCTTCACGAATTCGGCGATGCCGCTGCCCTCGGTCGACATCCGGCCACCCCCGTCGACGTAGATCTTGACCATCCCCGCGGGCGGTTCGTTGGCGGTGATCGGCTTGTCCTTCAACGCCACGCGCATGTATTCGATCCAGATAGGCAGTGCGGCCTTGCCGCCATACTCGCGGTAGCCCAGCGAGCGGAAATCGTCGCGGCCGACCCAGACCGTGGTGACGTAGGGGCCGCCAAAGCCGGAGAACCAGGCATCGCGGTGGTCGTTGGTCGAACCGGTCTTGCCGCCCACGTCCTCGCGCTCGAGCACCTTGGCCGCGGTGCCGGTGCCGCGCTGGACGACATCGCGCATCATCGACACAAGCTGGTAGGCGGTGCGTTCGTCGATGGCGCGGGGAGCGATCTTGGCGTCCGTCGCCGGGGCGGTTGCGGGCGCAGGCGTGGCCGCTGTCGCCGGAGACGGCGCGGTGGCCGGTTGCTGGTTCGGAGCGGGTGCGGGGGCGCCGAAGTTGAAGCCGTCCACCACTTGCGGCTGGGTCGCGGCGGCGGTGCCGCCGACCGCGTTGCAGCTGCGACAGGCCACGGCAGGGGACTCCTTGAACAGGACCTGCCCGCTGCGGTCACGGACCTCGTCGATGAACCACGGCTCCACGCGTGACCCGCCGTTGGCGAACACCGCGTAGCCACGCGCCATCGACAGCGGCGTAAGCGAGGCCGAGCCGAGCGACATCGACAGGTTCGGCGGCAGTTCGGCTTCGTCGAAGCCGAACTGGGCGATGTAGGTGCGGGCGAAGTCGACCCCTATCGCGTCGAGCAGGCGGACCGAAACCAGGTTGCGCGACTGTACCAGGGCTTCGCGCAGGCGCATCGGGCCCTTGAATTCGCCGTCGTCGTTCTGTGGCGACCAGGTGTTGCCGCGGCGGTCGCGGAACACGACCGGCGCGTCGAGCACGATCGAGGCCGGGTTGAAGCCCTTCTCGAACGCCGACGCATAGACGAACGGCTTGAAGCTGGAGCCGGGCTGGCGGCGGGCCTGGGTGGCGCGGTTGAACTTGTTGCCGGCAAAGCTGTAGCCGCCGACCAGCGCGCGCAGCGCACCGTTGTCGGCATCCAGCGAGATCAGCGCGGACTGGCCACGGGGCACCTGGTCCAGCAGGTATTCGCCCTCGGCGCCGCCGCGGAGGACGCGGACCACGTCGCCGCGCTTGAGCAGGCTCGCCGGGCTCTTGTTGGTCCAGCGCGCCGAGGCGACAGGCAGGGTGACGCTGCGGGCATCGGCGAGCACGACACGGGCGCTGCCATCGGCCGCGGTCGCCGCAACGATCGCCGGCAGCAGTGCGCCCTGGGCCGGCGTCCCGGCCAGGGCCTTGGCCAGGGTCGCGTCGTCGGCGTCGGCAACCACTTCGACCTGGCGTTCGACGCCATGCCAGCCGTGGCGATGGTCGTACAGGTGCAATCCGTCGCGCACGGACTGGTCGGCGGCGGCCTGCAGCTCCGACTGGATGGTGGTGACGACGTGATAGCCGCGGGTCACCGCTTCCGGCCCGTAGCGGGCGATCATTTCCTGACGGACCATCTCGGCCACGTACGGTGCCGCCGCTTCCACCGGCGGCTCGTGCGGGGTGGCGTGCATCGGCACGGCCTTGGCGGCGGCGGCTTCGGCGTCGCTGACGAAGCCAAGCTCGGCCATCCGGTCGAGGATGTAGTCGCGGCGGATGCGGGCCCGGTCCGGGTTGCTGATCGGGTTGCCACTGGACGGGAACTTGGGGATGCCCGCCAGCGAGGCCATCTCGTCCAGCGACAGTTCGCCCAGCTTCTTGCCGTAGTAGTACTCGGCGGCGGCGGCGACGCCGTAGGCGCGGTTGCCGAAGAAGCTCTTGTTGAGATACAGGGCCAGGATCTCGTCCTTGCTCAGTGCGCGCTCCATCTTCATCGCCAGCAGCATTTCGGCAAGCTTGCGCTGGTAGCTGTACTCGGAGCTGAGGAAGAACTGGCGGGCCACCTGCTGGGTGATGGTCGAACCGCCCGGCACGCGCTTGTCGTCGGTGGTGGCCAGCAGCCAGACCGCGCGGGCGACGCCCTTGTAATCCACGCCGCCATGCTCGTAGAAGCGCGCGTCCTCGATGGCGATGAACGCCTGGCGCAGGCGTTCGGGGACTTCCCCGATGGCGACCGGGTAGCGCCGGTTCTCGC
Source organism: Pseudoxanthomonas sp. (assembly GCA_017745195.1). GTDB lineage: Bacteria > Pseudomonadota > Gammaproteobacteria > Xanthomonadales > Xanthomonadaceae > Pseudoxanthomonas. The sequence continues at coordinate 18,531 of JAGHZW010000190.1, forward strand.
CGAACACGGCCATCAGCCGGCCGTCGGCCGTGTACACGTAGAGCGGCTCCTGCATCTCGACCTCGCGCAGGGACTCCACGTCCGGGAGCCGCGAGGAGATCGCCGTGTAGAGGGTTCCCAGGCCGATGGCGGCCAGCAGGGCCAAGGCTGCGAAGGCGATCAGCGCCCAGCGCAGCAGGCGGCGGAGACGGGGCATCTAGGGAAGTCCGATTGCAGATTTCGCGGCCGCAGAGTATAGATGAACCAAGGACATCCACAGGGGGAATGTCCGCGGGGCAGCAAGGGGAAAAGGCCAAGGCCACCCGTGACAGGCATCCCAGCCTGCATATGGGGGAGTTGCCAAGCCTGAAAAAACCGTTATCTAATGCGCGGGCACAGGTAGTTCAGCCAAGTGCCCGTCGGCAGGGGAGAAACCGTGGGGCTCATCCCGAAAAGTCAGTCGCCGCTTATTGGCGTCGACATCAGTTCGACTGCGGTCAAGCTGCTGCAGCTGTCACGCAGCGGAAACCGCTATCGCGTGGAGCATTACGCGGTCGAGCCGTTGCCACCCAATGCGGTGGTCGAGAAGAACATCGTCGAAGTCGAGGCGGTGGGCGAAGCCATTCGCCGTGCCGTCAACCGTTCAGGTACCAAGGTCAAGGGCGCCGCTGCGGCGGTCGCGGGCTCGGCGGTGATCACCAAGATCATCCCGATGCCGGCCGACCTGGACGAGAACGACCTGGAGGCCCAGGTCGAGCTCGAGGCGGTCAACTACATCCCGTATCCGATCGAGGAAGTGAACCTCGACTTCGAGGTGCTGGGGGCGATGCCCAACAACCCGGAAATGGTCCAGGTACTGCTGGCCGCCTCGCGTTCCGAGAACGTCGAGCTGCGCGAATCGGCCCTGGAACTGGGCGGCCTGACGGCCCGGGTGATGGACGTCGAGGCCTTTGCGGTCGAGAACGCCTTCGCCCTGATCGCCGACGAGCTGCCGGTGGGTCGTGACGGTGTGGTCGCGCTGGTCGACATCGGCGCCACCATGACCACCCTCAACGTCCTGCGCGGTGGTCGCAGCCTGTACAGCCGCGAGCAGGTATTCGGCGGCAAGCAGCTGACCGACGAGGTCATGCGCCGCTACGGCCTGACCTACGAGGAAGCCGGCCAGGCCAAGCGCCAGGGCGGCCTCCCGGAGACCTACGAGGTCGAGGTGCTGGAGCCGTTCAAGGAAGCGACCGTCCAGCAGATCAGCCGCCTGCTGCAGTTCTTCTACGCGGGCAGCGAATTCAACCGCGTCGACCAGGTAGTGCTGGCGGGCGGCTGCGCGTCCATCCTCGGCCTGCCCGAGATGGTCGAAGAGCAGCTCGGCGTGCCGACCCAGGTCGCCAATCCGCTGGCTCAGATGACCCTTGGTCCGCGCGTGCAGGCGCATGCGCTGGCCCAGGACGCGCCGGCTCTGATGATCGCCACCGGCCTGGCCCTGAGGAGCTTCGACTGATGGCCAGAATCAATCTTCTGCCGTGGCGCGCCGAGCGCCGCAAGCAGCGCCAGCGGGAATTCCAGGGAATGCTGGGCATGGCTGCGCTGGCCGGCATCGTGCTCTCGTTCCTGCTCTGGTTCTACTTCGACCGCCAGATCGCCGGCCAGCAGGATCGCAACGCGTTCCTGCAGGCGGAGATCGCCAAGGTCAAGAAGCAGAACGAGGAGATCAAGGAGCTCGACGCCAAGAAGGACCGCCTCCTGGCCCGCAAGAAGGTCATCGAGGAACTGCAGGCCAACCGCTCGCAGATGGTGCACCTGTTCGACTCGCTCGTCCGGACCATCCCCGATGGCGTGACCCTGGGTTCGATCAAGCAGGAAGGCGACATCCTGACTTTGCAGGGCAACGCGCAATCCAACGCGCGTGTCAGCGCCTACATGCGCAACCTCGAGGTCTCCGGATGGATGACCAAGCCTGATCTGTCGATCATCGAGGTCAAGAAGGACGACAAGAAAAGCCCTGTCCCGGTCGCCACCAGCGCAAGCCGCACCCTGCCTTACACCTTCAGCCTGAAGGTGCAGCTGGCCAATCCGAACGCGACTACCGCCGAGGGCGCGGCTCCGGGCGCGGTTGAGCCGGTAGCTGCGGGCGACAACGCCCAGGCCGGCATTGCCGGGGCTCCGGCACCGGCTGCCGCACCGCCTGCGGCAGCCCCGTCGGGCCCGGTCGCCCCGTCGGCAGTTCCTGCCGCCACCCCGGCCGTGAAGCCGGCCGAGACAACCCAGCCGTCGCAACCGGCCGCGCAGACCGAAGGGAGGCCGGCGTCATGAGTCAGAAGAAGATCAAGATCAGCGACCTGGACTTCAACAACATCGGCGGGTGGCCACAGCAGGCGAAGATCGTCTTCTGCGCGCTGGTTGCCGCCTTCATCCTGATCATGGCCTACCTGCTGCTCGTCCGCGGCAAGGTTGACGAGCTGCGGGGACTGGAAAGCCAGGAATCTACGCTTCGCAAGGAATTCGAAAACGAGCAGGGCAAGGCCGCCAACCTCGAGCCATTGCGTCAGCAGCTTGCGCAGATGGAGCAGGTCCTGCAGCAGATGCTCCGGCAGCTGCCCAGCAAGACCGAGATGCCAGACCTGATCATCGACATCTCGCAGACCGCGCTGTCCAGCGGCCTGGCCAACGAACTTTTCCAGCCGGGTCCGGAAACGCCGAAGGAGTTCTACGCGGAGAAGCCGATTGCGCTGCGCATGGTCGGCAACTACCACCAGTTTGGCGCCTTCGTCAGTGGCGTGGCATCGCTTCCGCGCGTGGTGATCCTGACCATGCACGACATCCAGTTGCAGCCCAGGGATGGCAAGGGCATTACCCGTGGCGGCGCGCTGGAACTGTCCGGCACGGTGAAGACCTACCGTTATCTCGATGACATGGAAATTGCCGAACAGGAAAAGCAGGCCGCCGGTACCGCAGCAGGGCAACAAGCGCAGCCGGCTAAGAAGGGGGACGGCGCATGAGCATGGAACCGGATGGTCGCTTCGCGTGGCCGCACTGGGTCGGGGTCGCGCTGATGGCGCTGAGCCTCACGG
>JAGHZW010000191.1:0-61069 GCA_017745195.1 Pseudoxanthomonas sp.
GGCCGACGCGGGCCACCTCGGCGGTCACCTCGAGCAGGTCGTCCAGCCGCGCCGGGCGTGACCGAGTACCAGAAGGTGATGGACACCATGGTCCTGGTCCAGGCCGCCGGCGTGCCGCGGGTAAGCCTGATGAGCCAGCCGGGCGGCAACGCGAAGTGACCAGGCCCGCCGATGCACGCTGACGCCTTCTACCGCCATCCCGACGACCGCGAAGGCGGGCTCGCCGGCCCGTTCGCGCTGGCGCTCGCCCTGCACGTGCTGGTCGCGCTGCTGTTCTGGGTGGCCTGGTGGTGGTCGCCGCAGCGGCACGTGGAGCCAGCCGCCGGTTCGCCGGTGATCGAAGCCTCGCTGGTGATGTCGCAGGCCGACGTCGCTGCCGCGCAGAAGCGCGCCGAGGACGCACCCAAGCCCGAGCCGGAGCCGCTGCCGCAACCGGTGGAGGAGCTGGCACCGGAAGAGACCGTGCCGCCGCCGCAGCCGTTGCCCGAGCCGCGCCCGCAGGACGCAGTGGTCGCCCCGCAGCAGAAGGCGCAGGAGTTCATTCCCGAACCGGACACCGTGGACCAGGACGCCGCCCGCCGCGACGCGATCGCCAAGGAAAAGGCCGAGAAGGAACAGGAAGAGCGCCGCCGCCAGGAGCAGGTCGACCTGACCGAGGAGCGCGAGAAGCAGAAGGCCGCCGAGAACCAGCGCCGGCTCGCCGCGCAGGCCGAGGAAGAAAAGCAGAAAAAGCTCGCCGAGATCCGCAAGCAGCGCGAGCAGGCCGCCCGCCAGGTCGCGATGGCCGAGCAGCGCGTGCGCCAGCTCGAGCAGGTCCAGCAGCGCCAGGCCACGGCCGCGGCCCAGCCCAGCCAGGGCACGCCGGGGCAGGGCGGCACCAGCGAAGACCTGACCGCGAAGTACGTCGCGGCGATCCAGGCTGCCGTTGCCGCGCAGTGGAACCGGCCCGAATCGGTGCCTCTCGGCACCCGTTGCCGGATCATCATCAGGCAGCTGCCGGGTGGCGAGGTGATCGGTGCGGAGGTGCAGCCCGGCTGCGCGATGGATCCGGCCGGCCAGGAGTCGCTGGAGCGCGCGGTGCTCAGGGCGCAGCCGCTGCCCTATCGCGGCTTCGAGGCCGTGTTCAACCGCCAGCTCAATTTCAACTTCGAGGCCCAGGAACGTTGAACCGGGCAGCGGGCGGTCCGGCACACCGGGCCACGTGTCTGCCACGGGCGCCTGATCACGACGGCCGCGTGCGACCGGCCGGAGATCCCGAACTTGAACGTGCGTTCACGCGTTTTTCGTTCATGATTGCGAAAATGTTCACACCTACGCTGCTATTCCTTCGCCCCCGGCCCTGATCACCGACGCTTGCCCATGAAGACTTCCCTGCGCTGGTTCGCCCTGGTCGCTTTCCTCCTCCTGCCGTTCATGGCTTCGGCCCAGCAGCAGGGCTTGGAGATCGACATCATCGGTGGCAACGCCTCGGCCCTGCCGATCACCGTGGTGCCCATGCCCTATCAGGGCAGCGGCACGCCCCCGCAGACCGACATCGCCAAGGTCGTCCGCGACGACCTGGCCCGCTCCGGCCAGTTCCGGACCCTCCCCGAGGCGCAGATCGTCGAACGGCCGACCCGCGGCGGGGAGATCAACTACCCGACCTGGAAGCAGCTGAAGCAGGACTACATCGTGGTCGGCCGGATCCTGGACGCCGGCGATGGCGGCTTCCGGGTCGAGTACGAACTGTTCGACGTGGCCAAGGGCGAGCGCCTGCTGGGCCTGGCGATCACCGCCCGGGCCAACGCCACCCGCGATGCGGCCCACCAGATCGCCGATGCGATCTACGAGAAGATCCTCGGCGTGCGCGGCGCGTTCTGGACCCGGATCGCCTACGTCACCGCCAGCGGCACCGGCAAGGACATGCGCTTCGCGCTCAACGTCGCCGACGCCGACGGCTGGAATCCGCAGACCGTGGTCCGCTCGGCCGAGCCGCTGCTGTCGCCGTCCTGGAGCCCGGACGGACGCAAGCTGGCCTACGTCAGCTTCGAGCGCGGCAACTCGTCGATCTACGTGCAGGACATCGCCAGCGGCGCCCGCGAGCTGGTCTCCAGCTTCCGCGGCATCAACGGTGCGCCGTCGTTCTCCCCGGACGGTCGCAAGCTGGCCATGGCCCTGTCGCGCAGCGGCAACCCGGAGATCTACGTGATGGACCTGGGCAGCAAGCAGCTGACCCAGCTGACCAACCATTTCGGCATCGATACCGAACCGACCTGGAGCGCTGACGGCGCCACCATCTATTTCACCTCCGACCGCGGCGGCCGCCCGCAGATCTACCAGGTGCCGTCCAGCGGCGGCAGCGCAGGCCGGGTCACGTTCCAGGGCAACTACAACGCCACCGCCAGCGTGTCCTACGACGGCAAGAAGATCGCCGTGGCCCAGGGCGCCGGCAACACCTACCGGATCGCGATCATGGACTCCAGCCTCGGTTCGCCGCGCTGGAGCACGGTCTCCACCGGTTCCCTCGACGAATCGCCGAGCTTCGCCCCCAACGCCAGCATGCTGCTGTACGCCGCGCGCGAGGGTGGGCGCGGGGTGCTGTTCGCCGTCTCGGCGGACGGCCGGGTGCGCCAGCGCCTGGTCCTGGCCGATGGCGACGTGCGTGAGCCGGCGTGGTCCCCCTACCGCAGCGCGCGTTAAGAAACGGTTGTAATATGCGCGGCTGAACTGAAAGCTGTTGCGTCACCTACCACCACCACCCCGTGTATCACAAGGAATGATCATGAACGCCTCCACCCGCGTCCTGCTGGTTTCGCTGCTGTCTGTGGCCGCCCTGGCCGGCTGCTCCAAGAAGGTCAAGGAAGCCCCGGCTGCCGAGACCGCCCCGACCACCCCGACCGCCCCGGTTGCCGACGACGGCCGCTACGGTCCGGAGGATCTGGACACCGACGCCTGCCTGCGCCAGCGCACCATCCACTTCGACTTCGACGAATACACCATCAAGCCGGAGTACCAGGCCGTCATCGCCTGCCACGCCAAGTACCTGCGTGATCGTCCGTCGGCCCGCCAGACCCTGGAAGGCCACACCGACGAGCGCGGCAGCCGCGAGTACAACATGGGCCTGGGCGAGCGTCGTGCCAACGCCGTGTCCTCGGCGCTGCAGGCTGCCGGTGCTTCGGCCAGCCAGCTGACCGTGGTCAGCTACGGCGAAGAGCGTCCGCTGTGCACCGAGTCGACCGAAGCGTGCTGGGCGCAGAACCGTCGCGTCGAGATCGTCTACAGCGCGCGTTGATCGATGCGTTTCGAGCGTCCAATCATGCGGATGCTGGTCGTGGCGGCCCTCGTGGCCGCCACGCCCGCGCATGCGCAGAAGCTGAGCCTGGCCGATCGCGTCGCCCGGCTCGAGCAGCAGGCCAACAACACCCAGGCCAACCAGGACTTGCTCAACCAGATGGAGCAGCTGCGCACCGAGGTGCAGTCGCTGCGCGAGACGGTCGAGCAGTTGCAGAACGAGAACCAGCAGTTGCAGCAGCGCAGCCGGGATCAGTACCTGGACCTGGATGGTCGCCTCAACCGTCTGGAAGGCGGTGCCCTGCCGCCAGCGCCGGCCACCACTGGCACGCCCGCCGCTTCGGCGGAGCCTGCGAAGGCTCCGACCCGCACCGTCACGCCGGCCGTGGCCGATGCCTCGCCGCGGGTCCATGGGGATCCCGGTTCGCTGGCCCAGGCCGGTGACGAACGCGTGGCCTACAACGCCGCCTTCGATGCGCTCAAGGCCGGTCGCTACGACGAGTCGGCGCAGCTGTTCCAGTCCTTCATCGACACCTGGCCCGCCGGCATCTATGCGCCCAACGCGCTGTACTGGCTGGGCGAGAGCTATTACGCCACCAAGAATTTCAAGCTGGCCGGGCAGCAGTTCGAAGCCCTGATCAGCCGGTATCCGACCCACGACAAGGCGCCTGGCGCCCTGCTCAAGCTGGGCTTGTCCCAGTTCGGCGAAGGCCAGACCGCGCAGGCCGAGGCGACGTTGCAGCAGGTCGTCGCCCGTTATCCCGATTCCGACGCCGCGCGCATCGCCGGCGACCGCCTGCACTCGATCCAGATCGGCCAGCTGCGCTGACGCGCTGTCGCCGGCGTGGTCCGGCGGCCACGTTCCGCCAGGCCCACCGGTGGCAGCGCCATCGGACCGCTTCCGCACTACCATCCACGCCATGGACACGCCCACCCCGCAGAACCGCCTGCGGCTCACCGAAATCTTCCTGTCGCTGCAGGGCGAAGCGAACGCCGCCGGCTGGCCGACCGTGTTCGTGCGCCTGACCGGTTGCCCGCTGCGCTGCCAGTACTGCGACACCGCCTATGCGTTCCATGGCGGGCAGTGGTGGGAGATCGACGACATCCTGGCCGAGGTCGCCCGCCACGGCGTGCGCCATGTCTGCGTGACCGGCGGCGAACCGCTGGCGCAGAAGCGCTGCCTGGACCTGCTGCAGCGCCTGTGCGATGCCGGCTACGACGTGTCGCTGGAGACCTCCGGCGCGCTGGACATCGCCGGGGTCGACCCGCGGGTATCGCGGGTGGTCGACCTGAAGACACCGGGCTCGGCGGAAATGGCGCGCAACCGGCTGGAGAACATCCCGCTGCTGACCCCGCGCGACCAGCTCAAGTTCGTCCTGTGCGGGCGCACCGACTACGAGTGGGCGCGCGACATGGTCGCCACCCACCGGCTGTCCGAGCGCTGCGACGTGCTGTTCTCGCCGAGCAAGAGCGAGCTGGAGCCGCGCGAGCTGGCCGACTGGATCGTCGCCGACCGCTTGCCGGTGCGCTTCCAGATGCAGCTGCACAAGATCCTCTGGAACGACGAACCGGGTCGCTGACCGTCGTCGTCTATGCCGGCGGCCTACAATGGCCGCACCCCACTTCCGCGATGTTTCCCCGATGAAGAACGCCGTCGCCCTCGTATCCGGTGGCATGGATTCGGCCGTGGTCCTGGCCATCGCCCGCGAGCAGGGCTACGCCGTGCATGCGCTGAGCGTGCGTTACGGCCAGCGCCATACCTCCGAGCTGGAGGCGGCCGACCGCGTCGCCCGCGCACTGGGCGCGGCCGCGCACAAGACCGTCGACGTGGACCTGCGCAGCATCGGCGGCTCTGCGCTGACCGCCGACATCGAGGTGCCCGACGCCGGCGGCGAAGGCATCCCGGTCACCTACGTGCCGGCGCGCAACACGATCATGCTGTCGCTGGCGCTGGGCTGGGCCGAAGTCATCGGCGCGGCGGACATCTTCTGCGGGGTCAACGCGGTGGACTATTCCGGCTATCCCGACTGCCGGCCGGAATTCATCGCCGCGTTCGAGCGGCTGGCCAACCTGGCCACCAAGGCGGGCGTGGAAGGCGCCGGCATCCGCGTGCACGCGCCGCTGATCCACATGGGCAAGGACGAAATCGTCCGCGAAGGCCTGCGCCTGGGCGTGGACTTCTCGCAGACGGTGTCGTGCTACCGCGCCGACGCCGATGGCCGCGCCTGCGGCCACTGCGACGCCTGCCGCCTGCGTGCGGCCGGTTTCACCGCCGCTGGCGTGCCGGATCCCACGCGCTACGCCTGAGCGCCGGTTCACCGCGTCCGGCCGCAGTCGCGGCGCGATCAGGTAAAATGCCGGCCCGGCCGCGTGCCGGCACCCCGTGGGCCGTTAGCTCAGTCGGTAGAGCATCGGACTTTTAATCCGCTGGTCGATGGTTCGAATCCATCACGGCCCACCATTTGCAGCAAGGCTTTCAGCTAGCCAGCCCCGCTCCGCAATCCGGGCACCGCTCCGCAATTCATCGCGTCGGCGTCGTCTTGGCACCCTTCCGATTGCGCACGTAGTGCTCGGTCATTGTGACCGACGCATGCCCCAGCTGTGCTTGCGCCTGCCGGATGTCCCCGGCCCCGTCGGCCTTGTCCGTGCCGGCCTTGGCGCGCAGGTCGCGCATCTGGAACTCCCCCTTGGCCACTCCCGCCGCCTCGCGCGCACGGTCGAACCGATAGCGCAGCGCATCCTTCCCGATGGCCAGCCCATCGTCGTCCACGATCAGCCGGGTGCTGCGCAGGGTCAGCCCGCGCTTGCGCGCCATGATGCGATCGAGCAGGGCGGCCAACTCCCCCGTGATTGCCATCCGCAGCTTCGCGCCGGTCTTCCCCTGGCGCACCCTGAGCCCATCAGGGGCCACGTCGCGCTCGTCCATGGCGTACACGTCCGCCGGACGTTGGCCGGTCAAGTAGGCCAGGTCCAGGGCGTCCCGCAGGGTCTGATCGGCCACGGCATACACCCGGGCGTAGGTGTCGTCCTCGACGTACACGTCGCGGCCCTTCTCGGTGTTGCGGCGCACCCCCTCGCAGGGGTTCGGCAGGTCCGTGTAGCCCCTCTCGCGCGCCCAGTTCCACAGGTGCGACAGCAGGGCCACCTCCCGGTTCGCGCGCACCTGGGCCTTGCGCCAGTCGATGTACTGGCGCACGTGCAGGGGGCGGATCGCCTCCAACGGCCCGGGCGGGTCGTCGAAGAACCGCAGCAGCCACGACAGCTCGTGGATGTTGTCCTTCTGCGTGCGCGGCGCCTTGCCGGGTATCACCTGCGCCCGGTAGCGGTCGGCCACCTGCCGGAACGTGGCGGCCGCGTGCGCCGGCGGGTTGCGCTCGTACTCGATGTCGGCCCAGCGCTTGATCGCCAGTCCGTAGTCGCTGCCCAGCGCCGTCTCGCGCCGCGGCTTGCCGCCGTGGTCGTAGTAGTAGTGCACGACGCCGGACTTCTGCCGGCGGGCGCGCAGCCGGGGCACGGCGCCCGGCTTGGTCGGTTTGCGGCCCATCAGGCGGCCTTGTTCGGCTTCCAGGCGGCGGGTGCGGCGCTGGCGGGCTGCGTGCCCTCGACGGCGGAACGTAGCACCACCGGCCAGCCGTGCGCATCCAGGTAGTGCCGGATGCCGTTCTGGCGCAGGAACGCCACCTGCCTCGCGCGCTGGGGCGTGCGCGTGAGCTGCGCGACCTCCTGGCGGGAGAGGCAGAGGTCAGCCGCGGCCATCGTTCCTCCTCTCGATCTCCGCCCCCAGGCACCCGGCGCAGAATCCCGACCCTCTGGCGTCGTGCCCGCAGCGCCCCGGCCCCCACGTGTGGATGCCCGGCGCCTGCTGGAATCGCAGCTCGTAGTCCAGCTCGGCGCGCGTCCAGTTGCGCAACTCGGCACGATAGGCGGCGTGGGTCTTGGCCATCACCCCTCCCCGCCCGCGCCGGGCTTGGTCAGGGCGGCAGTGAGCGCTGCGCGGACAATCTCACGATCACGATCAGATGCCACGTACTCAGAATCTTCACCATTGATCGCCTGACACTCGGCTAGCAGGTAGCGCTCCACCATTTCCTCTGTCACCTCCACCGCAGCAGGCGCGGAGGGTGGATATGGATTGCATGCGAGGCAGAAGCACCCATCGTTCAGGCAGTCTTGGCACTCCCACTTCGCGGCGATGGGCTGGGTGGCTTCCAGCTTGGCAACGACCTTGTTGAAGTCGTTCAGGCGCACATAGCGGCCCTTGCCCTCGTCGCCGAAATCGACCTCGAACACGAACAGGCCGTGGCGCGTAATGGCGTCCAGGCCGGAGTCGTCGTTCGGAACGGCCGGAATAACCGCACCCCGCAGCCGCTGGATTTCGGCGAGCGGCTTAGGGTCGCGATTGTTCCAGGCGTCGATTGCACGCTGCCTACTCTCGGCCTCTGCCGCCGCTTGGTCGTCGGCCATCGTGTCGTGACGAACCTCCGGACCGTCCGTGCAGCAGCCATCAACCTTTCGCCACCGGAAGGTCGAACCCTCGCTTACGCTGACTTCGCGCAGCTCGTATCCGCACCACGGACACGGCAGCAGCCTCTCGACAATATCGTTCACTCTGATCCCTCCTGCTTCACCGGCGCTGGCGGGAGTGGTTGCCAGTGGGTTGGGTCTTCGATCCACGGCCAGAACTCGTCCGAGTTTGCGACATAGAACTTAGATCGGCCGTGCGTCCTATTGACCATGCAAACCTCCGATACTTCCCGCTGCGCACCGTCTTTGCTTTCTCCAACCCACGTTCCCCCAAAGACCAAGAACGTGCCCTTGGTCGGCGCGCTATCCATCGACCGCCACCCACCGGAAGGCGCGGGCTGGGCGGCGGAGAGCATGGCGAACAGCTTTGCCTGGTGCTCCTTGACCTCGCACTCCTGCGGATAGGTCATGCCCTCGCTATCCCATCCCCACGTCAGCATCTGCGCAGCGAGTTCAACGTCGTCGCGCCACCCCTCCGGCACCGCCCCCGCCTGCTGGGCGGCCAGCTTTGCTTCAGCGCGATCAATCCACTTCTGATTCGTGGATTCCTGCTGGGCGGCCTGCGCCAGGGCGGCTCGGCGGTTCCAGGTGGAGACGAAGTTCTCCTTGTAGCCGAACTCGACGGGGCCGCTGGACTGGCATCGCGTGCAAGCGATGCACGATCCGCCAGCGTTCTCGGCGTCCTCGGGGCCGAAGTCGATCCGTTCCGGCTCGCCGCCGCAGAACGGGCACGGAAGCAACTCTCGGGCACGCTGCTTGTGGTCAGTGGTCATGGCTATCATCCATATGGCTTGTGGCCCGGAACAATGGGCGGGTCGATAACGGGTTTTCCCACCCCATAGCCGGACGGCTTCTCCTGGAGGGCGGCGGCGCGGTAGATCGCGCGAAGAATGCGAGTCGCCCACCAGCGCGGATTGCTGATGACGGTTCCGGGCGGCATCTCGCGCTCAAGCCATGTGGCGAAACCATCAGCCACCATCGCCTCATCCACCCGCGCCTGCGCATCGCCAGCCGGGGGCGGTGCGCGGAACGGCGGCGCCTCGGCTGGCGTGAACCAATCCCACTCGTCAGCGTCGTAACCGCCACGCTGAGGCGGACGCGGCCCATCGATGGTGTCGCCCATCGCAAACCAGAACAGGTCGTCACTGTCCGGCAGTTCGTTGATCGGCCGCCACGGTGATCCGGGCTCCGGGCACTCGGCATCGCCAGCCACCGGAGGGCTGGCGTAGAGGGCGCGCACAGGCGGCTCGCCGCCGTATTTCCGGTGGTAGCGCGTGTACTGATCGAAGGTCGCCTTGTCGCACTCCTCCCACTTTGCATCGGGAAGGTGGCGATGAATCTGCTGGTACAGCACCGGCTCCCCCTGCGCCGCACGGTCGCGGGCGAGGGCTGCTAGGGCGTAGGCGCACATCTGCGCTGGCGTGAACAGTTCGCCGTCAGTTCCGGCCGAGTAGTCGCACCACGACTCGCTGTCGGGGGTTTGGTGCCGCGGCCCCTCGCTACCCATGTGGCCGCACTTGTTGCAGAAGTAGAACGCGGCCTTCGCAGGCCTCGGCAACGCAGGCAGCTTCCCGGTCTCGGTGGTCATTTCGTTCTTCGTGCTCACGCTGCTCTCCCTATCGCATTGCGCAGCCAGGCCGGCGCGCGCTTGTCCACTTGGCCCGCTTGCACTTCCACTGCCGCCACAGCCGCAAAGGCCGCCGACAGGATTCGCGGGTACTTGTCCGTTTCGTCCACCACGATCTCGGTAGGCACGGGCAGCGCGTAGACCGCCGCCATCGCCTCCTCGACCGTCCTCGGCGGCTGCGCTGAACTGCGCTCCTGCCACCACTTCATCGCGTTGGCGCGCGCCATGCCGGCGTGTTCGAAGCACAGCCATTCGCTGAACCGGCGCAAGCCGCACTGGTAGGTGGCGCGCAGGGTCGGCGGCTTGCCCGACTTCCCCGGCCAGCGCTCGAAGGCGACCGAGCGCACCGCATGCGTGGCGATCCGCCGCTCCTGCTGCGCCGACAGCACCGGCGCATCGACGGGGCGGTCCAGGTGGCTCGGATCCAGCGAGCCGAACGTGTGCCCGCACTCCGGGCACTCACGCACACCCAGGGCGAGCAGGGCCGTGCACTGCGGGCATTCCTTGGCGCGCGTCGTCTCCACGGCTGCGGCCTTGCCGGGGCGCTCACGGCGCACGCGGATGGCGTCGACCGGGCCGTGTTCGAGCACGTTGCCGGCGTAATCCAGCACCAGGCAGTCGTCCTTGCCCGGAGCCAGGCGGAAGCCGCGCCCGACCTGCTGGTAGTACAGGCCCGGGCTCTTGGTCGGGCGCAGCATGACCACGCAGTCGATGTGCGGGGCGTCGAAGCCCTCCGACAGCACGTTCACGTTGACCATCCAGCGGATGACGCCAGCCTGGTACTGGGCAATCGTCTCCCGGCGCTCGGCCTTCTTGGTGCCCTGGTGCACGATCGCAGCGGTCTCGCCGCGGTCCATCAGCTCGAACAGCACCTCCTCGGCATGGGCCACGTCCACGCAGAAGACGATCCCGGCGCTGCGCCCCTGCGCGCGCTCTAGCACGTCCGCCACGGTACGCTGCACCAGGCCGCCGGCGCGCATGGCAGCCGATAGCTCGGCCTCCACGTACTCGCCACCGCGGGTGTGGATTCCCGACAGGTCCGGCGTGGCGCCGGGCCGGCTGATGAGGCGCGACAGGTAGCCGTCGCGGATCAGGTCGCCCACGCGCGCCTCATAGGCCACCTCGCTGAGCAGGTAGTCCGGGCCGCACACGGGCACGGCCTGGCCCTGCAGACGGTATGGGGTAGCCGTCAGGCCGACGACGCGCAAGTCCGGGTTGAACTTGCGGCAGGCGTCGATGAAGGTCCGGTAGCGCCCCTCGCCGTTGAGCGGGATGCGGTGCGCCTCATCCACCAGCAGCAGGTCGAACCGGCCCAGCTGGTGGGCAATCTCGGCCACCGACTGGATCTGCATGACCAGGATCTTGTTGAAGCGGTCGCGCTGGCGCAGGCCGGCCGCGTAGATGCCCACGTCAGCGTCCGGCGCGTAGGCATGCAGCTTGGCCGCGTTCTGCTCCACCAGCTCCTGCACGTGCGCCAGGATGCCCACGCGGCCGTTCCAGTTGGCCACGGCCTCGGTGGCGATGGCAGCCATCAGGGGCGACTTGCCGGCGCCGGTAGGCAGCACCAGGGCGGGGTTGCCGTCGGCGTTTCTCAAATATCGCCAAAGAGTTTCCAGTGCCTGCGCCTGGTACGGACGAAGCTCCATGATCAAGCCGCCTTTCGCGCGCCGCGGCGAATGCGGCTGATTGTGGATAGCGAGACGCCGAACTTCGCTGCAGCGATCCGAAGCGGACCATGCATCTGTGCAATCTCAGCCGCTTGCTCGTCGGACAATCGAGCATTTGAGTTGGAGGCCCCGAAATACTGGATACGCGACTTCCGCCCCTTCCTGATCATGTCCGCCGTGTTCTCAGCAGGCGTGCCCAAGAACAGGTGCGCTGGATTCACGCAAAGCGGCGTATCGCACCGATGACATACGAACAGACCTCGGGGGATCTCTCCGAAGTGCAGCTGGTACGAGAAGCGATGCGCGGCGACATTGGCGCCAGCATCATCTGAGTGCCTTCCGTAATACGGAGACGCCTCTCTAGACGCTTTCGCGATCGTGCCATCCCAAAGCCAGCACCCCGAGTTCGGTTCGGGGATGTACTTCTGGTGAAAACGCTCTTCAGCGCTGCCCTTGAGCCGGATGCGAGCCATCACGCCACCTCCCTCTGTTGCACCTTCGGACCGCGATGCACCTGCCGCCTCGCGCCGCGCACGATGGGCCGCTGTGCCACGTGCGCCTTCATGTCCTCTTCGATCTGCCGCCACAGCCCCCATCGCGTCTGGCCAGGCGCGTAGACGCCCGCCAGGTCGTCCGGCACCACGTGATCGGGGTGCTCCAGCGTGACGTGGCCATCCGGACTGATGCACACGGCCCACCGCTGGCGTGCGCGGCCGATGTGCTCGGCGCAGGCGTCGGCCAGGGCGGACAGGGGCGATACGCCGAGCTTGCCCACGGGGCGGTCGTCGGGGATAGATTTGCGGGTGGTCATGCTCGGCGCCCGTGTTCGAACGACAGGACGCGCCCGGTCTGGCGGTCCATCTGCTGCGGCGCCTCGACGGCCACCGGCAGCTGTCCAATCTCGTCAGCCAGCCGGATTGCGTCGATCTCGGTCTTGACCGCGCTGATGTAGGTGCCAGCGACCATCGCGGTCGCCTTGGCGCGCTCGATCGTCTGCGCGACCTGCTCGGGCGTGGCGGTGTCATCGCCCAGGGCTTCCAGCATCGCGCACAGGTGGTTGCGCACGTCGACCATCTTGTTCTTCACGATTCGCGGCTCCGGCGATTGATCTTGCGGTTCAGGGCGCCCTTCAACTGGATGAGCTGGTTGACTTCGGGCGGATAGCGCGTGTGGCGGCTGTTGCGGCGCATGTTCTCGGAGCGGCTGATGCACTCCAGGACCCCGAGCGTGATCTCCTCTGCTTTCAGGCGCGGCCGGCCGTCGCGGAACACGATCACGTGCCCAGCCGGGACCGGCCCGTTGGCGGCCTCCCACACCAGCCGCGCCTCGGCGACCCAGCGGCGCATGAAGGGCAGGTCGTTGTTGACCTTGCGCTGGAGCTGACCATCGGCCACGCGCAGTGCACCAATCGGCTGCATCTTCTCGGCCGCACGGCCTCCGATATGGCCCTTCCGGAACTGGGTGCGACGGCAACCTTCTTGCACGCCGACCACACCCTTCGTGCCCTTGTTCCACGCCGCCTGGCCGGGCTTGAACTGCGCCTTGCGGCAATTTTCCTGTCGGCCCTCAGCCCAGCGCTGCGCAGTGCGTGCCGCGATCCACTCGGCGGACTTGGACAGGCCCAGGGTGGTCACACGCTGCTGCACGCTCGACAGGCTGCGGCCCAGCTTGGCTGCGCATTCGGCTGCCGACAGGTCAACGTAGAGCCGGCGCAGGTCAGCATCCTCGGCAGCGGTCCAGAGTTGACGCATTACGCCGCCTCCCTCGCATCTTCCGAGTCACCCTCGACGATCACGCCCGCGTGCTTGCCGCGAATGGCCATGAACTCGTCGGAGCGCAGCAGGACCGGGCTGGCCGCGTGCAATTCGCGGCTCGTAAAGCTGTTCAGCCCCCACGGCCCGTTTCGGAACACCAGGCCGTCGGCCGCGCGGTACTCGACCCAGCCTTCGGCCTCAGACGCATCTTCGACCGAGCCCCAGCGCTTGAGCAGGGCGGGGATGTACAGATGCTCCGAACATCCCGCGCGCTGCACGTCGGCCGGAATGTCCTCACCCCAGCGGGCGCAGGACCAGCGGCCGTCGCCCTCGCGTTCGGGCGCGGCGTGCAGGCAGGTGCGGCAGGACGGGCGGGGCAGGGCGGTGCCGTGGCACTGGGAGGACAGGGCACAGCCTTTGCACTTCCAATGCGCCGGGTCTTCGCTCAGCTTGGGCAGCGGATCAGCCGAGAAGATGATGCGGTCAGCCTTGGCAATCAGTCGCTCGGCTGTGTCCTTGTCCGCATTGGTACGGACCGACGTCCACGGAAGACGGCCGCCCGGAGACGTGCAGGTCAGGTAATGGCGCGTCATCTCGCCGTAGTGCATGTACAGCACAGCCTGCGCGTAGTAGATCGGATGCCACTCGCGCAAAGCGGCCTTCTCGCCGACCTTGGCCTTGGCCTTTTCAAGCGCAGCCGGGCCTGCCTCGCTCGCCTTGTTCTCCCAGATATGCCACGTCTGGGGGGCCTGGTAGATGCCTTGGATTGCGCCGTCGATGTGACCGCGGAAGTGGCCGCCAAGATCGGAAAAGCCGAACTGCCGCCCGGTACTCGGGTCCGCCGTGTGCAACTTGACGCCCGGAAGGGACCGCAGGTGCGCGGCCATTACGTCCTCGGTGCGGTGCCCGTCTTCAAAGTTCAGCAGCGCCTTGGCATCGAAGCCGCCGCCAGCAGGCGGGCAAAAACGGAACTGCCCCCAGAGCAAGCGCTCGCACTCATGCCCAATGAAGGACATGCCCAGGTAGCCGCGCGGATCGGTGCGCAGGTTATCGTTCTCGATGGCCGCTTTGACGGCTTCGAGCGTCGGGTCTGCTTGGACGAGAGTCGGTAGGGTGGCCATGTGCGTGTGCTGGGATCGCGTTCGGATTCGATAGGGGCCGGTCTTTCCCGGCAGTCAGCCAGTGCTGCGTCTAGGCCGCTGGCTCGGCCCAGGAGTCGCCCTTCCGTGGGCTGGCGCGCAGCTCGCGCGGGGTGTCTCAGGCGGCGCGGTTGCGCTTCCAGGGGGGCGTCGAGTCAGAAGGGGACGCAGCGATCGCAGCCGGCGCACTCGACGCCGCGGCAGCGTTTCCCGAGGCGCTGGCACCTTCCGGCTTCTTCCACGACTTGATGACGCTCTGGTCGCGGTCGCGCCGCTTCTTGCGCCCGGTGGCGGCAGGCTTCCAGTCCGGCGGGTCGGCCGGCTGGAATTCCACGCGGATGACAACCGGTCGGTAATGCAGCTCGTGCGAGTCGATCGGATTGGGGACGCCGGTGGCTTCACGAACCGAGGCGAACTGTTCGTTGCCGATCCGCACCGCATCGGCGTTCGGATTGTCCAGGTTGATGTTGTGCCAGAGCTTGCGCTTGGCCAGCGGACCGTCGATGATCTCGTGCACCAGCTCCAGGTAGTGCCCGTCGTTGTTGCGTGTGGGCTTCATGTCGGAATCGACGATCTGGGCGAGATAGTCGCCCGTGGGGATGGGCGCGAAGTCCTGGGAAGCTTCGGCATTCGGGTCGTAGGCGCCGGAAAGGTTGGCCATTTCTGTTTCCTCGTTTCGGGTGGTCGTGCTGGGTTCAAGCCGCCTGCGCGGCGGGGTTCATGGCGCCCATCAGCGCATCCCACGAAAGCGGGAGAACGTCGGGCAGGGAGTAGCGGTTCTTGGCCACGCAGGCCGGGGTTTCGGCCACGCGCAGCAGCCGGCGGCCGGTGCCAACGCCGCGCGCGCGGGTGGTGAAGCCGTTGTTTTCCTTCTTGATCGCCGTCTCGTGGTGGGCGAAGCCGAGGATGTCGCACCACTCGCGCACCAGTGCATCGGCCGTGCGATGGAGCTTGATCTGATACCTGTCGAACGGCTCCGAATCGGGGGCCTCGAATCGCTTGATCTGGCTGTGCGCGATCAGGATCACGGCCATGCCGCGCGTCTCGCGCAGGTAGTTCAGGCCGTCGAGTATCTGGCGCCACAGCGGCGAGGCCTCGGCGTAGCCCTTGCCGTAGGGGATGTCCTCGATGCTGTTCTTGCCGTTGGCCTTGGCGACGTGCGCCCACACCAGCGGCTCCAGCCAGTCCAGGCTGTCCACCACCGCGGTGCCGTAGTCGTGCTCGCCTTCGGCCAGGGCCGCGATCGCGTCGATCGTCTCCTGGAAACTGGTCAAGCGCGGGAAGGCTTCCACCTCCATGCCGCTCAGCCCGTCCTCGAAGGGCAGGAAAATCGGATTGTAGGCGCCAGCGGCGAAGGTGGACTTGCCCACGCCGCCGTCGCCATGCACCACGACACGCGGCGGCAGGCTGTTGCGGGTGGTGCGGGAGATGCTGGAGAGGGAGATGGCCATGTGCTTGGGTTCTCGGGCTATTCGACGTAGTAGTCAGACAATTCGCGCAAGTGCTCGCGAACGAGTTTTGCTGCGTTCCTCACCTCCTTTGAGGCAAGGCCTTGTGGATCCCTGTGAATCTCGGCGAGTACGAAGTCGATGGTTTCGTCGAGAATCCCGTACAGCAGGTTGTCGAGCTTGTTCGTACCCTTGTCCGTTTCCAGAAGATTCCAGGCCTTCGCGATTTTCACTTTCTTAGTCATGTCGAGTTCCCAGGTATGTGCGAAGCGCGGATTCGGAGTAGCGGATCGTTCCATCCGCCGTGACGGTCCAGCGAGGACCCTTGTCCTTGACGCGCATGTTGCGTAGCGAGGCAGAAGTCACGCCGATGATCTTTGCCGCGTCGGTGGTGTTGTAGTGGCGTTCGAGCGGCGGCAGAGCGCTCAGCGAGCGGGCCGCGCTTTCGGCGGAAACGATGGGTAGAATTTTGCGGGTGAGCGTGTTGTGGGTCTTGTCAGAAAGAGCGAGAAGTGCAGCTTTCCTCCATGTGCATCGCCCAGATTTTGTTTTCGGTGGCGGCAAGAGATGGGGAGCCTTTTTCTCGATCGCCTCGAATGCGATCTGACGTGCGCGCTCACGTGTGACGCTTAGCTGTCGTCCCGCCTCGTCCCATGAGGCACACGACAACGCGATGCGCGCGCGATGAAGGCTCACGCCGCCCTCCCCATCGCTTCCACCGCCTCGACCTTCACGCTCGGCTTGGCCGGCTTGGCGGTGATTGCCTGCGCCAGGACGGCGTAGACCTCGGGCTCGTTCGCCTGGAGATAGCGCACGCCTTCGAGCCGCAGCTTCGGCGCGTAGTCGATCACCCGCCCGAACAGCTCCGGCGACATCGCAGCGCGCACCGCTTCCAGCGCCGCGCCATCCAGCGTGCGATTGACGCCATAGGTGGCGGTCACCTTGAAGTGCAGCCCGCGCTCGGTGACGCTGCCCTCATCCTTGGCCGGCATGAGCCGCAGCATCTTCTGCTCGGCGTCGATGCGCGCTGCCGCGGCGCGGGCCTCGGCGATCTTGGCCGACTCTAGTTCGGCGGCCGCTTGGTCGAAGGCGTTCATGCGGCGGCCTTGAGGCCGAACAGGCGACCGATGCGGCGTAAGAGGGAGGGCGACGTGTAGCCGATGGGATAGATGGCGCGGAGGCGAATGTTCCCATCCGGCTGGAGGTCCTTGCCGAGCACGAGGAAGTCGCCGTAGAACCACTTGCGCGATCCATCCCATTCCGTGATCCAGCCGCCGGAGCCTTCGCGGTTGCTCAGCGGCATGCCGTACTCGTCTCTACACGCCGTAAACTCGATTTCCGCACCCGCCGCCAGCGCAGCATCCAGCTCGGCCTCGGTGCGAATCGGCACGACCTTGCGGCCGGCCACGATGTAGGACTCGGTTGCCATCTCAGAACTCCTCCGTGCTGATGTGAGCGCCATCGGCCGTCTCGGCCCTGGCGTATTCGTCCGCCTGCCGGTGCGGCCAGGCGTAGTTGTTGGCGATCGGCCGCTGCTGCACCGCCCGGAACGCGCGGTCGCGCTCCTCGTTTGTCGGCGCTGCCGGAGCCTTGCCGCGGGCGCAGCGCTGCAACGACAGGGCGGTGAGCGGTCCAATGGCCGCGGTGAACTGGGCGTCGGACAGGCGGGTCACAGGAACACCTTCCCGAGCAGCGCGCCCATGGCCAGCAGCAGGAGGATCGCGCCGAGGTCGCACAACGCCAGGCGCTGCGGACTCGGCAGCGGATAGATCGGCAGGGGCGCCGCGTGGCCGTCAGCCGTCTCCGGCACGCCTTCGAAGACACCCGTTCCCGGCAGGTCGGCGTTGCCCGTGACCACGCCCGTGCTGTCGACCACGTCCAGGCCGTCCACCTCGCGCCCGTTCATGCGGCATCTCCCGCAGTCGGCCAGCGGTACGGCCGCATGCTCGAATTGGCCAGTGCGACCGCGGCACCGCTTGAGCGGCCGGCCTGCATCTCGTACAGGAGAACCTGCAGCGCGCGGCGCATCGTGTCGGCCGAGACCTGGAGCGCTCCGGCGCGGCTGCGCACGGCGCGCATGCCCGCGTGGAATCGCTGGACGTCGGTGGGCAGGTGGATGATGGAGGCCACGGTCAGCCCTCCGCCTTGTCGAGCAGGCGCTCGATGCGAAGACCCAACAGGAGGCCGATCAGGAAGCCGAGGGCGAGGGGGAGCATCACTCCACCCCCAGCGCTTCGCACTCGGCCTGCAGCAGCGCATCGAGGCGCTTGGCATGGCGGGCGGCCTTCGTCAGCGCCGCACGGGCGCCGGCTGGCAGGTCATTGCGTTCAGCGGCCCATGCCAGCCAGGAGGCGGTCTCGGCGATCTCCTCGACCATCTCGCCCAGGTCACCGGAGGCCTGCAGCGCGTCCCCCACGTTGCGGGCGGCGTCGGCCTGGTCGAAGCCCGAGACCGGAACGGGGATCTGAACCCCGCGAATCAGCGCCAACTGCTGCACCTTTCGTCTCCCTGCCCCGCCGGCGGAGGCCGGTGTCGTGGGGCGATGGGCAGACAGTAAGACAGACTTACCCACCGTGCAAGCACTTTCGGTAAGTAAGTAAGTGAAGGTTACCTGTCGTTCAGGCTGCGTTTAGATTGGGCAATAAAAAAGCCCGCCGAAGCGGGCTTGCGGTGCCGTCAGCCTCTTAGGCCTTGGCGCTGCAGTTCTGCCGGTAGCTGGCCATGAAGGCCTCGAACTCGGCGGCCGGTTCTGTGGTCTGCGGCATGGAATGGGGCAGGTCGAAAGTCAGCTCGTGGGTGCTGTTGCCCACGATGTAGAACGGCGTAAACCCCGTGTAGCCGCCCATGCGATTACGCGCGTTCAACTCGCCGCACAGGATGCGCTCGTGCTCGCTGCGCCGCATGATCCGAAGGTCGCGAAACTGCGCAGAATCAGGGTCGACAAGGGACTGCTTCACGGCGTCCTTGGCGGCTGATTCGAACTGGTACAGCTCGACCTGGGAGCATCCTCCCAAGGCGATCGCCATCGCTGGCAGAGCCATCCACCGCATGACTACCTCCGTCGTTGTTGACTGCGAACGCGCCCCACGACGGTCAGCTCGCCAAGCCGCTCGGGCGGGACCGTGCTGGGGGCATAGGCCGTGTTGGCCGAACTGATCGTGACGGAGCCGTCCCAGTTTCTCTGGGCCTGCTTGACGATGTATTCGCCATCGATGGCCAGGATGTACACGCCTGGATCCTTCACCGACTGCACGCGGAAATCGACCAGAAGCAGGTCTTTATCGCGGATGTCCGGCTCTCCAGAGTCGCCGCGGGCAATCACGATGCCGCAGTGCTCGGGGTCCAATCCCATGGTGTAGACAAGCCAGTTGCGCCGATAGGCGTACCAGTTGTCGACGTCGCCGGTGACGTCGGTGGAGCCGCCTCCGGCGGAGACGTGCATGTTCAGCAGCGGGACGAACACGAAATCGCGCTTGATCGCGGCAGCGAATGCCAGGTCCGTGACGACGTGATCCGGTAACTCGACCTCAAAATCCCGCTCTTCATCTCCCAGGTTTATCGTGCCGTCGACCTCATCCATCGCGGAAAAGGCAAACAGGGCGACCGGATCGGGCCGACCCGAGATCGCGCCGCGCAGCTCGGGTGCACTCAGCTTGAACTCGGTCCGGCCGCCGTACGTCATCGGCTCCTCCGCAATTCCTTCCCACTGTTGTGGAATGGACCAGAACGGAGGCACGTCCTCGGTGTCGTCGGTCAGCCACTCCAATGGGGCGCCGGTGGCGCGGCTGATGCCGACGAGGTTCTCGCGACTGGGGGAGGTACCTCCGTCCTCCTTTTCCCATTGGGAAACCGCCGGGCGAGAGACCCCCACAGCATCGGCAAGAGCTTGCTGGGAAAGCTTGGCGTAGCGGCGCGCAGCCGCGATTCGCTGGGGCATGGTGCTGGGCATGGCGGGATGATGGGGCCCAAGCCCTTGACTGCCTAGGAAAGAGGCGCTTACGCTCACGGCAACTTACCCGTAAGCGCGCCATGAACCGTAAGCAGACCCAGGCCCTGATTGCCGTGCTCGGCGGCCCCGCTGCCCTGGCAGCGGCCCTCACGGAAGCCACCGGAGAGCCCATTACCTCCCAGGCGCTGAGCCAGTGGGGGCGGGTGCCCGTGCGCTGGGTGCTGCCGATCGAGCGGATCAGCCTGGGAAAGTTCACGCGCTACGACATCCGCGAGGACGTGTACGGCGTGGCACCGGTGAGCAAGGGAAACAAAGCAGCCTGACATCGAGGTCGGTCCTTCCTTGGGATCGGCCTTTTTTTATGCCCCCAGGGCGTTGATCAACGCGAGTCAAACATGATGACCCAGCTTGACCTACCCATGCGCGGCGCCCCGGTACCGGTCGATCTGGCCGACGTGGCGCGCCAGCAGTCGTGGGCATCCGTGCTCACGTTCTGCGCCAGCAAGTCTGGTCTGCAGGACAAGGCCATTGCCGCCGAGATCGGTATGCAGGACGCGGTGTGGAGCCGGTGCAAGACCGGCCAGAACAGCCCCAGCGGCGAGCAGGTGGTGCGCCTCATGCAGCGCTGCGGCAACGCCGCGCCGCTGTACTGGCTGCTGCTGCAGATGGGCCTGGACCCGGCCAGCCTGCGACCGCTGGAGTCGGAGACCGAGCGCCAGCTGCGCGAAGCGCTGGAGCAAGTGGCCCGCCTGCAGGCTGACAAGCGCGTACTCGCCGAAGCCCTGCGTGGTGCCGCATGAAAGCCATGAACCCGCAGCTGGCCGGCGGCACCGAAGGCGACAACCTCGGGCGCCGGTTCCGTGAATCACGCGAGCACGCGGGCCTGACCCAGCAAGCGGCCGCCAAGTCGATCGGACTGAGCGCCGGCCAACTGGGCCGGATCGAGCGGGGGGGGGTGTCGATGGTCGCTGAGCCAGGCACGATCGTGCGCGCGGCACGTATCTACGGCGTTCCGCAGGCGTGGCTGTACGCCGGGGCGATGGCGGCCGCCAGGCTGGTGCCTGCGTGGTACAGCCTGCAACCCGAGGCGCGCGCTGCCGCATGATCCCAGCACAGCCCCCCGTGCCAGACCTGCTGGCGGCCGACGCCTTCCTGTCCGCGCTGGACGAGGGAGCGGGGGCGTTCCACTTCCGCGTGTTCGACGACGACGAGGCCCGCAAGGATCGGGGGCGGGCGCGCAAGTTCGACGGTGACTTCACCCGGCACGCGCACGCGCTGTCGACGGCCAACGCCGACGGATGCGGCGTGTTCGTGGTGGTCAACGACGGCGGGCAGGACGCGGCCAGCATCGGCCGGGTGCGCGCGGTGTTCGCCGACCTGGATGGAGCGCCGCTGGAGCCCGTCCTGGCCTGCGGCCTTGAGCCGCACCTGATCGTGGAGTCCAGCCCGGGCAAGTGGCACGCCTACTGGCTGGTCGACGGCCTGCCGCTGGACCAGTTCGAAGGCGTGCAGCGCGCGATCGCTGCCGAGTTCCACTCCGACCCCAGCGTAATCGACCTGCCGCGGGTCATGCGCCTGCCGGGCTTCTTCCATCGCAAGGGCGAGCCGTTCCGCTCCCATGTGATCCACGAGTCGGGCGCCCTGCCGTATCCGGCGGCTACCATCCTCGAGCGCTGGCCGGCCGACAGCGTGCCCGCGCAGCACGCCCCGCAGCCAGTGCTGGGCCAGGTGGTGGAGATCAACCGGCATGCCTCCCTGCTCAAGGAGACGCGCTTCCTGGCGCACGACGTCCAGCAGGGGCACATGACCCGCGATGAAGCACTGGCGATCATGCGCGACCGCGTGGCCGGTGGGCGCTACAGCCGCCACGTGCCCGACGACGAGATCGTGCGGGCGCTGGACGGGGCGCTGCACAAGATGCCTGCTCAGGCGCCCGCAGAGCTCCGCACGCGCGCCCCCGACCCCTACTGGGGCTTCAAGTTCGCTCCCGACCTGGTGCTCAACCTCGGCCCGACGCGCTGGCTCATCTCCAAGCTGCTGCCCGAGGACTGCACGGCCGTCCTGTACGGCCCGTCGGGCTCCATGAAGTCGTTCGTGACCCTGGACATGGGCCTGGCCATCGCGCATGGCGTGCCATGGCAGGGCCATGCGACCAAGCAGCGCACGGTGTTCTACCTAGCGGGCGAGGGCGAACAGGGCTTCGCCAAGCGCGTGGCCGCGTGGAGCGAGCATCACGAGCTGGCCCCGCCGCCCACGTTCGCCTTCCGCCAGATGCCGCGGATCCAGGACGCCAGCCAGATGGATGAGCTCATCGAGGCGATCCGCGCGATCCAGGCCGAACGCGGCCAAGCCGGCCTGATCATCATCGACACCCTGTTCACCGCGCTGGATGGCGGCGACGAGAACAGCGGCAAGGACATGGGCCAGATCATCGCGGCCATGAAGCGGCTGCGCGTGGAGTTCGGGGCCGCGGTGCTGACCGTGCACCACACCGGCAAGGTGGGCGAGGCAGCGCGCGGCCACAGCAGTCTGCCGAGTGGCATGGACGTGATGTTCTACGCCAAGCCGGGCCCTGCGGCCATGACGGTGGAGATCACCAATCCCAAGCAGAAGGACGGCGCCGAGCATCCTTCGATCCTGCTGCAGGCCACCGTGCACCAGCTGCCCATCGTGGGCGAGGACGGGGAGCCGGAGACGAGCCTGGTGCTGAGCAATCCGGCGGGCCAGGTGATGGAGGCCTACAAGGCGCGCGCGAAAAAGACCGAAGAGGGCGAGGCCAAGACGCGCAACACACCGATGGGTGGCAACCAGACCGAAGCGCTCGCCGCGCTGGCGGACCTGACGGCCGCGGGGCAGCTGGTATCGGAGCCCGTCCTGCGCCAGGCGACCCAGGCGCGAGGGGTCGAAAAGAGCGCGGCTTGGTACGCCGTCCGAGCCCTGATCCAGTCCGGCGCGATCGTCCGGTCGGGTGAATTCCTGCGCCTCAAAGATGCCGAGGAGACCTGAAATGTTCCACGGGAAATCGGTTGAAAATACCGGGTTGAAGGTTGAAACGGTTGAAACGAATGGGGTGGCAAGGCTGCCGGTTGAAGGGTTGAAAAAATACCTCCCCGTTAGGGGGTATTTTCAACCCAACCGGCCAGCGGCGGTTGAAGGGTTGAAAGAGGTTGGGCCGTTTCAACCTGACGCCGTGGAACATTCGCTTCCGGAAAGCTGGGGCGTGATGACGGTCACCCAGCGCAACCGGTGGTTGCACGCCAACGGCTACCCGTTCATCCACTTCAAGGCGCGCACCGGGAAGTTCTACGCCGCGGCCTCATGCCCGGTGATCGGACGGAGCGTCTACACCACAGGCATCGACACGCTGGCCGAAGCGGTCGAGGCGCAGCGGCTTCTCGCTGCGATCATCGAAGCCGGCACCGCCTGCTGTGAGGCCCGGCCATGACCGCGGCCCCGCTCGAGCACGCCGAGGCCGCGATGCTGATCCGGGCGGTGCGCGGCCTGGAGCCTGCCCACCCCGAGCTGCGGCTGCTGTACGCGATCCCAAACGGCGGCAAGCGCAGCCGCAAGACCGCGGCCGACCTCAAGGCCGAGGGCGTGCGCTCTGGCGTGCCCGACTACTGCCTGCCCGTGGCGCGCGGCGTCTGGCATGGCCTGTACCTGGAGCTTAAGCGGCTGCGCGGCGGGCGCGTGGAGCCCGAGCAGCGCGCGTGGCTTTCCGATCTCGAGGCTCAGGGCTACCGCGCGGTCGTGTGCCGCGGCTGGGAGCAGGCCCTGGCCGAGATCCGCGACTACCTGGCCGCCGATGCGGTGGCCGCCAACGATGGGGGCGAGTGATGGACTGGGCAATTGCGTTGGCGATGTGCGTGCTGTGCTTCTGGTGGGGGCGTCGCGCCGGCATGGCGAAGGCGACCCGCATCACCAGCGCGGCCTTGGCGTACTGCGGCCTGCGCGACTTCAACGTCGCCACGCGGACGCTGCGATTCAGCGACGGCAGCAGCCGAACGGAGCGCCCATGAGCACCCAGACCAGCCCGACGATGGCGCCCGACACCTACGTCGCTGGCAGCCGGCCCAGCTTCCGCGAGCGCGTGCACGCACTGGCCGGCCACACGACGTTCCGCGAGCCTGCGGGCGGGCGCTCGACCGTCGCGCGCCCCGTGCCCACCGACCACCTCATCGCGGCCGCGCTGGCATACGGGCGCCGAGGCCCGGCAGACATCGGCCCGGATGTGGCGTTCGACATGGCGACCGGGCGCGACGGGCACCGCCGGCAGGTGCAGCGCTGGCTCGGTGGCGTGCTGGCTGCGGACCGCACGGCCGCGTGTCGGCGCCTGCGGCCGCTGGCCGCGGTCTACGCCACCTGGGCCTACGGCAGCGCCGTGCTGGGTCTGCCGTTTCCGCCGGCGCCGCGCGGTGTCGCGGAGAAGGACCACGGGGAGGTGGCGCTATACGCCTGCCTGCTGCTGGATCGCGCGGCCGAGGATGCGCTGGCCCTGGCGTCGAGGAGGGTGTGATGGTCGTGATGACGAAGGATCTGCAGGCGCTCGCTGATCGGTTGCTGCAGGATCAGCCCGCAAAGCCCACATGCCCCCACGGCAAGATCTGCTATGCCACGCCGCAGGACGCGCACAAGGCGCTGCGCGGACTGGGCACGCACCACCGCAAGCCGCGCGCCTGGAATCATGGCAAGCCGGATGTGTACCAGTGCCGGGTGTGCAAGCAGTGGCACACGACCTGCACCGGCCGCAGGGACGCCGCGTGATGGGCGAGGACTGGCGCGAGTTCCTCGCTGCGCACGGCTGGCGCTGGACCGCAGAGGTCGACGCCGAGTTCCGCAGGCGGTGGGAGGCCATGCGCGCCGCGGCCAGTCCGGACTGCCGCTGGTTCGACCGGATGCCCGAGCTGCCGCGCATCGTGGCCCCAAGCCCTTGACTGGCCGCGCCGACGTGTCACGCTGGCCCAAGATCGACTACCTGCGCCTCGCCCTCACCGGCGAGGCGTTTCCGTTTCTGGCGGGGAGAGACGCCTGTGACCCTTCCGACTGACCGGGCCGCCCGCAAGGCGATCCCGATGTACTCCGGCGTGCTCGCATACTTCCCGGCAGCGCTGGCCCAGGTGGCTATCCGCAGCCGCGAGGGGAACGAAGAACACAACCCGGGCGAGCCGCTGCACTGGGCGCGCGGCAAGTCCAACGACCACCTCGACTGCCTGGCGCGGCACTTGGTCGAAGGCGACCTCGTCGGCGTGGCGTGGCGCGCACTGGCTGCGCTGCAGCTGGAGTGCGAGGCCAATGGGGCGCCGCTTGCGCCGGGAGCGCGGAACGATCCGAGTGGCCGCGGCAGGCAGGTGCTGCCGATCGTCGATGGCGCTGTCGTTGGCCTGACGGCGGCGCAGGCCGGCTACTCGTGGGGCGGGCAGGCGGGGCATCCGGTGGGTCCAGTGCCGGCGGCCCTCAACCTCCCCAGCGCCGAGGACGGGTCGTGATCTGTTCGCGCTGCGGCAAGGATGGCGCGATCAAGAACGGCAGCGGCCGCACGTACCACGCGGCTTGCGGGAAGTACGGCGTTATCAGCCCGCAGGACGAACCCGACCCGATCTTGGCCGCGCGCCGGGGCTGGTCGCCAGAGCACCAGATGGTTCACCCGACGGCCCCGGGCTTCATCGCCAAGGGCACCTCGACGCTCTACCGCGAGGACGGCAGCGTCGCCGCGCAGTGGGTCAAGACCACGGCGGATCAGGAGGCCCAGCTTGCGGCTCTTGAGGCCGCAGTGGTGGCGATGGGGGAGAAGATCCCCCGCGACAAGCCCAGGCCGGCACCGACCCGAACGGTCGCCGACCTGTGCAACGTGTACGTGCTGACTGACTACCACCTGGGCATGCTGGCCTGGCACGAGGAGACGGGCGCCGACTGGGACACAGAGATCGCCGAGGCGATGCTGGTGGACTGGTTCGCGGCAGCGATCGCGCAGGCGCCGGCGGCCGAGTCCGCGGTGTTCGCGCAACTGGGTGACTTCCTGCACTGGGATGGCATGGACGCGGTAACCCCGGCGTCCAAGCACCTGCTGGACGCGGACACCCGGTTCCAGAAGCTGGTCCGCGTGGCAATACGGGCAGTACGCCGAGTGATCGGCATGCTCCTGATCAAGCACCAGCGAGTGCATGTACTGATGGCCGAGGGTAACCACGACCCGGCCAGCTCGATTTGGTTGCGCGAGTGGCTGGCATCGAGCTTCGAGCTGGAACCGCGGGTGACCGTGGACACCAGTCCGGACCCGTACTATTGCGTCGAGCACGGCAAGACGGCGTTGTTCTTCCACCACGGGCACAAGCGCCGGCCGAAGGACATCGACACGGTGTTCGCCGCCAAGTTCCGCGAGGTGTTCGGTAGGACAGAGCACGCCTACGCGCACATGGGGCACCTGCACCATATCGACGTGAAAGAGACCAACCTGATGGTGGTCGAGCAGCACCGCACTCTGGCTGCGCCAGACGCCTACGCCTCGCGCGGCGGTTGGATGAGCGGGCGCGATGCAGTCGTGGTGACGTACTCGAAACGGCACGGCGAGGTCAGTCGGTGCCGGATCAGCAGCAAGATGTTGGAGGCCGCATGACGCGCCGCGGCGACAAGACTTGCGCCGAGCGAGATGCAGCGAAGCAGGCGGGGGAGGCCAGGTATTCAACGGGGCGCCCCTGCATTCGCGGGCACATCGCTGAACGTTACACGGCTGGCGGTGCATGCGTGGAGTGCACGCGAGAGACGAACCAAGACCTTCACCGCTCGCGGTCCGATGAGCGCAAGAGATACATGCGCACTCGGGGTCGGGTTGCGAGAACAGGCAAGGACACTTGGGCCGCTGAGGTCATACGCGCTGCTCGCGGCCGAGCAAAGCGGATAGGCGTCGAGTTCGACCTTCGCCCGGAAGACCTGACGCTTCCTGATGTTTGTCCAGCTCTCGGCGTTCAGTTGATCTACGATCGGATGGAGCCGAAATCGCACCGTCCGAGCCTGGATCGGACCGACAATCGCAAGGGTTACGTTCGGGGCAATGTACGAGTGATCAGCTTCCGAGCGAACCAGATCAAGAACGATGCTTCCGCAGACGAACTTCGCGCGCTGGCCGAGTACGTGCATGCGACGATGTTCGAGGAGGCGGCGTAGTTGTGCCGCGCCCGGTCCAAGACGTCGTCGAGATCCTCGAGGGCGCGCTGTATCAGGCACGCCTCGGCAACCTGACCGACGTGTTCGTGCTGGCGCGCGATACCGCCGGCGAGTGGGACAGCGACTACTACGCCGGCGACGTGCCGGACATGCTGTACGAACTGGGCAGCGAGATCATCCGTGCCCGCTGTGAGCCGCGCGAACCGCGCGAGCAGTAACCCTTTCCATGCCCCGCCCCGGAGTCCTCCCCTCCGGCGTTGCGCTGCGCGAGCGGCCGCGGGGCGCCTATTCGATGTTCGCGAATACAGGGGCAACCGAGTGAAAGACCAGGCCATCGAGGCAACCATCGCGGCTGCCGCGCAGAAAGCCACCATCGGCGGCGGCGGCGTTGCCCTCTACGGCGGGCTGACCGCGAACGAGCTGGCGGCCTTCGTCGGTGCCGCGGTC
Organism: Pseudoxanthomonas sp.; assembly: GCA_017745195.1. Taxonomy (GTDB): domain Bacteria; phylum Pseudomonadota; class Gammaproteobacteria; order Xanthomonadales; family Xanthomonadaceae; genus Pseudoxanthomonas. The sequence goes on from JAGHZW010000191.1 coordinate 26,987, forward strand.
GCGGTGCTCGGCCTGCTCGTGCAGATCTACTTCAAGCGCAAGGACGACAAGCGCAAGGACGAGCTGCAGCGCTGGCGCCTGTCGGGTGCGCGCTTCCCGGACGATGAGGACGAGTCGTGAAAGCCCGGCTCGCCGCCGCGGCTGCCGTGAGCGTGCTGGCTGCGGCCGGCGTGCTCGTCTCCAAGTGGGAGGGCAAGCACAACGCCGCCTACCTGGACCCCATCGGCATTCCGACCGTGTGCTACGGGCACACCGGACCCGAGGTGAAGCTGGGCCAGAGCTACACAGACGCGCAGTGCATGGCGCTGCTGGAGGCCGATCTGCTGGAAGCGCAGCAGGTGGTCGACCAGTGCATCCCCGAGACTCGCGAGCCGCACCAGACCGCCGCCCTGATCAGCGCCACGTTCAACGTTGGGCCGCGCGTCGTGTGCGGATCGACGTTGCAGCGTCTGGCCAAGGCTGGCGACTGGGCCGGAGCCTGCGCCGAGCTGGACCGCTGGAAGTACGCCGGTGGGCGCGTGTATCGGGGGCTGGTGTTGCGGCGCGCCGATGAGCGCGCGCTGTGCGAGGGGCGGCTGTGACCGACACCCGCTACGCCTCGAGAAAGTTCCTGCTCGCCGTCGCCGCCTTTCTCGCCGGCGTCGTGTTCTTCGCGCTCGGCAAGCTGACAGCGGCCGAGTGGGCTGACTTCACCCGCTGGGTGCTGGCGCTGTACCTGGCCGGCAACGTCGGCGACAGCTTCGTGAGCGCGCCGAAATGATCGCCTTCGCCGAAGCCCGCGCGCAGGCCTGGCGCATTGCCACCGCGCTGTGCGCCGTGCTGGCGGTCGCGGCTGTCATCGCGGCGCTGTGGTTTCGTGGGTCTGCCGCTGACGCTCTGCGCGATCGCGACAGCGCCGCGGCCGATCGAGATGCGGCGCGTGCGCAGGTCGATGCGCTGACCAAAGCGCGCGCACGGGACGACACCGCGGCCACGGCCGCCGAGACCGCCCGCGCCACCGTCGACCAACACACCGCCACTTCCAACGACCGAAAGGCCGCGATCGAGGTCCGCTACCGTGACCGCATTGTCCAGATTCCTGCTGATTGCCCCGCTCCTGACGCTGACCTCGTGCGCGAGCAGTCTGCCCAAGCCGAGCGCCTATCTGCCGCCGAGGATCGACTGCGCCGAGTACGACCCGCCGCGCAAGCCGGTCCCTGAAATGCCGCAGCCCTACGACAAGTCGCTGATCGCCTGGCAGCTGTACGCCTACGCGCTGGGCGACTACGCCGAAAGCCTGCTGGAGCAGCGCATCGCCACGGCCGGCTGTATGGCCGAGAACCGCAAGAGCGGAAACATCCGATAGGCCCGAGGGGCCGCAACTACAGGAGACAGCCGGCAAGGCTGACTGTCCATGACCGAGAAGACCGAGAAGAAGCGCCCGACCAGCAAGAACCAGCACACCTGGCAGAAGGGCAAGTCCGGCAACCCGGGCGGCCGTTCGCCGCGGGTGGGGCCGAATGGGGAGACGGCCGCCGAGCTGGCGCGCATGCACACCGCCGAGGCCATCGCCACGCTCAAGGATGGCATGAGCGCCCCTGACTGGTACGTGCGCGTGCAGTGCGCCAACTCGCTGCTGCAGCGCGGGTGGGGCACGCCGAAGGCCCCGGAAGATGAGGGCAGCGACAAGCCCGACCTCGCGCAGGTGCTGGCCCAGCTGATCGAGAAGCTGCCGGGGTGACAACCGGCAATCTGCTGCTCGACCGGCAGCTGGCGCGCTGGTACCCGCTGACCGACCATGCGGTGCAACTGGCGCTCGTCGACGCGGTACCGTCCGGCGTGCGCTTCCCGCTGGTGCCAGCCGGGCGTCGCAGCGGCAAGACCGAGCGGTTCAAGCGCTTCCTGACCAAGCAGGCCACGGCCACGCCTGGGCACTACTTCGCGGCCGCGCCCACGCACGACCAGGCCAAGAAGATCTTCTGGGACGACCTCAAGGCCTTCACGCTGTCGGCGCTGCACGCCAAGCGGCCGTCCGAGTCGGACCGGATCATCTTCCTGCCCAACGGCAGCGAGATCCACGTCATCGGTTTGGACAAGCCGCAGCGCATCGAGGGCATCCCGTGGAAGGGCGGAGGCATCGACGAGTTCGCCGACGTCAAGTCGAACGCCTGGGAAGCCAACATCTTCCCGGCGCTCAACACGGTCAACCCGCTGGACCCGGACTATCGGGCGTGGTGCTGGCTGCTCGGCGTGCCGGACGGCCTGAACCACTACTACGACCTGTGCCAGGCGGCCGAGACTGGCGCCGACCCGAACTTCAAGGTCTTCCACTGGAAGTCGGCAGAGATCCTGCCGCCGGACGTGATGGAAGCCACGAAGCGGGCCATGTCGGCCAAGCAGTTCCGGCAGGAGTTCGAAGCCAGCTTCGAGACGGCAAGCGGGCGCATCTACGAGGACTACGGCAAGCACAACTGGACGTCGGCCACGATCGAGCCGCACGAGCAGCTGCTGTGGATGCACGACCAGAACTTCACGCCGCTGTCTTCGGCCATCGGCGTTCGGCGCGGCGCTTCGAACAATGACCTGTTCCTGCTCGATGAGATCGTGCTGACCAGCGCGGTATCCAAGCAGTCGGCGGTCGAGTTCGTGGAGCGGTTCAAGGACCACAAGAACAAGCACGTCCTGATCTACGGGGACCCCGCCGGCAGGGCAGGCGAGAAGCACGGCCATGCGTCGGATTACACCGACATCGAGGGCGTGCTGCGCGAGAACGGCTGGCAGTTCACGCGGCGGGTAAAGCCCGCGGCCCCAGCGATCAAGGATCGGCAGAACGCGGTGCGCGCCAAGGTGCTGACGGCATCGGGCGACGTGTCGCTGTTCGTCAATCCGCAGACCGCGCCGTGGTGCCACAAGGGCCTGAGCACGGTTCAGGTCAAGGAAGGCTCGACCTTCCAGGAAGACCAGAACAACCAGTACCAGCACATCACCACCGCAATTGGCTATTGCGTCGACCGAGAGTGGCCGGTTATCCGCCGGATCGCTGAGGTCGCCCCACTGAGGCTCTGAAATGGCGCTTGCCGTCAACTCCCCCAACGACGAGATCAGCGCGCTGCGCCAGCAGTGGATGCCGCTGCAGGCGCTGGACGGCGGTACGCCGGCGATGCGCAAGGCCACCACCGCGCTACTGCCGCGTTGGCCGGGCGAGGAGTCCGACGCCTACAACGCGCGCGTGGGCGTCGCCACCCTGTTCCCGGCATGGCGGCGCACGGTCAACGTGATGTCGGGCAAGCCTTTCAGCCAGGCGCTGCAGCTGACCGAGATGGATCCGCGCATTGAGGCGTGGGCGCAGAACGTCGACCTGCAGGGCGTGAGCCTGCACAGCTTCTCCGCCGAGATGTTCCGGGAGGTGGTCGGTTACGGCTTGGCCGGCATCCTCGTGGACAGCCCGAAGGCTAGCGCCAGCGGCCGGCAGACGGTGGCGCAGGCCGAGGCCGAGGGGCGGCGCCCGTACTGGGTGCGCGTGCGCCACGATCAGATTCTCGGCTGGAAGGCGGCGCTGCAGGGCGGCGCCATGCGCCTGACCCAGCTGCGCTTGCTCGAATGCCACGAGGAGGACGACGGCCCGTACGGGGTCAAGGTGGTGCCGCAGGTGCGCGTGCTGGTGCCGGGCGGCTGGTCGATCTACCGGCAGGCGGAAAGCAGCTCGAACGCTGGCAAGCGCGGCGATTGGGTGCTGGTTGAGTCCGGAACGACCTCGCTGTCCGACATTCCGTTCGTGCCGCTGTATGGCGTGCGCAAGGCCTTCATGGTCGGCGAGCCGCCACTGCTGGACCTGGGCTACCTCAACATCAAGCACTGGCAGTCGCAGAGCGACCAGGACACGATCCTCCACGTGGCGCGGGTGCCGATCCTGGCGATGTATGGCGTGGACGCGGACACGCAGCTTGTGGTTGGCGCGTCCACGGCGGTGCGCTTCACCGAGCCGAAGACGGCGGCCGGCCTGGAATTCGTCGAGCACACTGGCGCGGCGATCAATGCCGGCGCCGAATCACTCAAGGACCTCGAGCAGCAGATGATCCAGTCTGGCGCCGAGCTGCTGGTCAAGCAGCCGGGCGACCGCAGCGCCACCGAGTCGGCCAATGACGCCGAGGCCAACAAGTCCGACCTGCAGCGCATGGCGGAGAACTTCGAGGATGCGCTGGACCAGGCGCTGGTCTTCACCGCGCAGTTCGCCGGCATCGACGTCGCGCGCGCCGGCAGCGTCACCCTGTACAGCGGCTACGGCGAGGCCACGCTGGGCGATGCCAGCGCCACGCTGGTCAAGGACCTGATGCTGGCCGGCGTCATCTCCCGCGAGACCGGCATTGCCGAGCTCAAGCGCCGCGGCGAGCTGGCACAGGAAGTCGACCCGGCCGTCGAGGCGGCCCGGATCGCCGAGGAGGGGCCGCTGCCGGGGGCGATGAGTGATGGTGGCGCCGACCCGAACGCCGACCCGCTGGCTGCCTGATGCCCACCGCCAACGCCCGCCTGCAGGATGAGGCGATCGACCACGCGGTCGACCTGCACCGCTACGCGCAGGGCGTGGCGCAGCGCATGGTGGCGGTGCTGAACCGCTCCGACGCCCGTCTGGCGGCCCAGCTGGCCGAGGCGCTGCTTACCATGGACCGCGACAGCTTCACGGTCGAGCGTCTGGAGACGTTGCTGGCCGCCGTCCGCGCGACCAACGCGGCCGCCTATGCCGCTGTCGAGGCGGCGCTGCGTCCCGAGCTGGAGGGTCTGGCCGGGCTGGAGACGGACTGGCAGGCCGGCAGCATCCGCGCCGCCATGCCGCCCGCGGCCCTGCTGCAGGTGCCGGTGAACGGCGTGCCGGCCGCGCAGGCCTACGCCGCGGCGATGGCTCGACCATTTCAAGGGCGGCTGCTGTCGGGCTGGATGACGCAGCTGGCGGCCGATCGGGCTGCCCTCGTGCGCAACGCGGTGCGCGCCGGGTTCATCGAGGGCCGCACGGTGCCCGAGATCGTCCAGCAGCTGCGTGGCACGAAAGCGCGGCAGTACGCCGATGGCCTGCTGGACCGACCGCGGCGGGAGCTGATGACGGTGGTCCGCACGGCGGTCAGCCACACGGCGCAGACGGCGCGGCAGGTGACCTACGACGCCAACGCCGACCTCGTGAAGGCGGTGAAGTGGCTGGCCACGCTCGACACGCGCACGTCCGAGCCGTGCCGGATCCGCGACGGCAAGCAGTACAGCGCCGACGGCAAGCACACGCCCATCGGGCACAAGATTCCGTGGCTGCAGGGGCCGGGCCGGCTGCACTTCAACTGCCGGTCCGTCGATACGCCGGTCCTCAAGTCCTGGCGCGAGCTGGGGCTGGACGTGGACGAGGCGCCGGCGGGCACCCGCGCCTCGCTTGACGGGCAGGTGCCGGAGGACACGACCTATGGCCAGTGGCTGGCCCGCCAGTCCGCAGCGCGGCAGGACGAAATCTTGGGGCCGGAGCGGGGCGCACTGCTGCGGGCCGGGCGCGTGAGCTTCCCCGACCTGTACGACGCCCGCGGCCGGTGGCTCACGCTGGCCCAGCTGCGCGCACGCCTGAGCCCTTGACTGGCCGCTCGGGCGTGTCACGATTGCCCAAGATGCCGAAGCTTCGCGTAATCCACGGTTCGCCAGACCCGTCACCTGCAGGCCAGGTGCGCAAGCGCGTCCGGCAGTCGGCGCGCGACTGGCCGGCCTGTCCGAGCTGCGGAGGTCGCGAGACCGTCACCGCCAGCATCGGCAACGTGAAGAACAAGCTGTGCGTCGTGTGCCTGATGGGTGGGCGGCGTGTGGTGGTTGAGTAGCTGTCGGGGCGCGTAGGGGAGACGGTTCACCCCAAGGGCGTATTACTCGCCGGATGACGTAGGCCTAGGCCTGCGATCAGCGCACGTTCGAATCGTGCCCGCCCCATCCATTCAAGAGCCCCGCCCAGCGCGGGGCTTTTTCGTTTCCGCGCCCGGCCAAGCCCGGCGCACCACGCGCAAAGCGCCAACCAGCCCAAGGGGCCAACCGTGAGTGAAATCGACCTGACCTCCCCCGAGGTCAAAGCCGCCATTGCCGAAGCCAGGGCCGAGGCCGTGGCCGAAGCGACCGAAGGCCTCAGGGCCAAGAACGCCGAACTACTCGGCAAGCTCAAGAGGGCGCAAAAGGATTCGGCCATCGATCCGGCCGATCTGGAGCGTGCCGAAGCCGAGCGCGACGAGTGGAAGGGCAAGGCACAGGCCGCCGAGAAGGCGGTCAAGAAGGCCACCACCGACCTGGAGGCCGCCAACAAGCGGGCCACCGACACCGAAACCGCCTTCCACGGCAGCCTGCGTGATGCGCAGCTTACCGAGGCGCTGACCAAGGCTGGCGTGACGCCGGCGCTGCTGAAAGCAGCCAAGGCCCTGCACGGCTCCGCGCTGCAGGTGGTCGACGAGAACGGCGCCAAGGTGGTCAAGGCCGGCGATAAGGCGCTGGGCGATTACATCACCACGTGGGCCGGCAGCGACGAAGGCAAGCACTTCATCGCGTCCAGCCAAGGCGGCGGCGGCGGGAGCAATCCCGCGAGCCGCGGTACCAACTCGAACGCTCCGAGCGTGACCCGTCAGGCCTTCGAAGGCATGAGCCCGGCCGCGCAGCACGAGCACATCGTCAAAAACAACGGCGTCGTCACCGACGCCTGACCCCAAGGAACTGAGAAATGGCCAACACCCTGACCAACCTCATCCCGAGCCTGTACGCCGGCCTGGATGTCGTCTCCCGCGAACTGGTCGGCCTGATCCCGGCCGTCACCCGCGATTCCAATGTCGAGCGCGCCGCGGTCGGCCAGACCGTCTACAGCCACGTGGCTCCGGCGGTGACTGCGAGCGACCTGGCTCCGGGCGTCACTGCGCCGAACGATGGCGACCAAGCCATCGGCACCGTGTCGCTGCAGATCACCAAGGCACGCGGTGTCCCGGTGCGCTGGAACGGCGAAGAGCAGCGCGGCGTCAACAGCAATGGCGTCGGCTACAACAAGATCCTGGCCGACCAGTTCGCCCAGGCCTTCCGCACCCTGACCAACGAGATGGAGGCCGACCTCGCGGCCCGGTACGCCGACGCCTCGCGCTCCTACGGCACCGGCGGAACCGTCCCGTTCGCCACCGCCGGCGACTACACCGACGCCTCGAACGCGCTCAAGATCCTGCTGGACAACGGCACGCCGAACAGCGACCTGCAGCTGGTGGTCAATACCGCCGCTGGCGCCAACCTGCGCGGCAAGCAGGGCGGCAAGGTCAACGAAGCGGGTACCGACTCGATCCTGCGCCAGGGCGTTCTGCTGGACGTGCATGGCTTCGCCATCCGCGAGTCGGCGCAGATCAAGACCCACACCAAGGGCACCGGCGCGTCGGCGACCACCAACGCCACCGGTTACGCGGTGGGTGCCACCACGATCACCCTGGCGTCTGCCGGCACCGGCACCATCGTCGCGGGCGACACGATCACCTTCACCGGCGACACGAACCAGTACGTGGTCGTGACCGGTGACACCGACGTGTCAAACGGCGGCACGGTGGTGATCGCGGCCCCTGGCCTGCGCCAGGCGATCCCGGCCGCTGCGACGAACATCACCGTGGCCGCGACCGGTTCCCGCAACATGGCATTCCGCCGCAGCGCCATCGTGCTGGCCACCCGTGCGCCGGCGTTGCCGGAAGAGGGTGACATGGCCGATGACCGCTTCACCGTCACCGACCCGGTCTCCGGCCTGTCGTTCGAGATCTCGCTGTACAAGCAGTACCGCCAGGTCCGCTACGAAGTGGCGGCCGCGTGGGGTACCAAGACGGTCAAGACCGAACACCTGGGCCTGCTGCTGGGCTGATCCACCACCTGAGGGGCCGGACTTTCCGGTCCCTCTTCTTTTCGCGGGAGCGAGCGATGAGCCAGAACCAGATCAAAGAGAACGAACCCGGTGTCGTGTGGTGCAAGCCGTGGGGCGAAGACCAGGGCGACTACGTGCGCGTGGCGGTGGGGGACTTCGATCCGTCGGTGCATGAGCTGTACGAAGCCGATGGCGAGGCCGCCCCGCGTCGCCAGCGTCGCCAGCGCGCCGAGGCATCGGAGTAACTCATGGCCCTGGTCGTCGAGGATGGCACCGGCAAGAGCACCGCCGAGGCCTACATCTCGGTGACCGCGGCCGATGCGTACTTCGTCGCGCGCGGCAATGCGGCATGGGCGGCTCTGGCGACCGACGCCAAGGAGCAGGCCCTGCGCAAGGGCGCTGACTACCTCGAGGGCCAGTACCGCGAGCGCTGGAAGGGCGCGCGCCTGACCGCCGCGCAGGCGCTGTCGTGGCCGCGCTACGGCGTGGTCGTGGATGGCTTCGACGTGGCCACCAACGCGGTGCCGGTGGCAGTGGCCAACGCCAACGCCGAGATGGCCCTGCGCGCATCGTCCGGCGACCTGCTGGCCGACCAGGGCGCGCAGGTGAAGTCCGAGACGGTCGGGCCGATTTCGGTTACCTACGCCGACGGCGCTCGGCAGGGCACGGCCTACAAAGCGATCGACGCCATGCTGGCCGCGTATCTGAGCGGCGGGGCGGGGCAGATCGCGGTGGTGCGGTCGTGAGCAGCGTGGCGTGGTTCATCGTCGGAGCGGTGTTCGCGCTGATCGCGTGCGTCGCTGTGATCATTGCGTACAGGCGCCGGGGCACTCCGCACACCATGGTGGCAACCTCGGTCAAGAATTGCTGGAGCGGGGACTGCGTGAGCGCCCCTGTGGGAACGAGAACACTGGCCGGCTACCAATACCGGGCTTCGCCCCGGGCCGCAGGAGACAGTGGCTCCAGCATCGATCAGGACTACCTTGCGGCAACGCAATACCTGCAATGACCGCCTTCAACTACGCCGCGACCGCCGCGACCGCGACGCGACTGCTGCAGCGCTTCGGCGCGGCCTGCACGCTCAAGCGGCAGACCACTGGCGCCTACGATCCCAACACCGGCACGACGCCCGTCACCGTCACCGAGTTGGCGACGACCGCGGCCGTGTTCGCCTACCCGCAGCGCTACATCGACGGCACCTTGATCCTGCAGGGTGACCAGCAGGCATTCATGGATCCCGCCGTCACCCCCAAGCAGGGCGACGTGCTGACGTGGCAGGGCAGGGACTGGCAGGTCGTGGCGGTCAAGCCGATCAGCCCGGCCGGCACGCCGGTCCTGTTCGAGGCACAGCTGCGTGGCCAGTGACAGCCCGCAGGTGTTCGCCCTGCGCCTCAACGAACTGATCGAGCAGGCCAAGGCCGCGCCGGATCAGGTCGTGCGCAAGGTGGGGCTGCAGATCGGGGCGCGACTGGTCGAGCAGAGCCCCGTCGACACCGGTCGCTTCCGCGCCAACTGGAATGTGGCCTTCGGTCGCATCGACCCGCTGACCACGCCCAGCACCGACAAGGGCGGCGGCCAGACGAAGGAGCGCATCCGCGTGCTGCTCAACGGCTGGCCGGTCGGCTCGGACATCTACTTCACCAACTCGCTGCCCTACGCCATCCCGCTGGAGTACGGGCACAGCAAGCAGGCGCCGCTCGGCATGGTCAGGATCACGGTCGCCGAGTTCCAGACCTTCGTCGACAGCGCGATCAAGAGCCTGCCCCAGTGAGCACCGAAGCCTGCCGCGCGATCCTGGAAAGCAGGCTGGCGACCTGGGCGGCCTCACGTGGCACCCCGCTGCGCGTGGCCTACCAGAACGCGCCGTTCACTCCGGACAGCGGCGAGACGTACCTGCGCGCCTACCTGCTGCCTGCGCCGACGACTGCTGAGGACTTGGCCGGCGCGCTGCGGACCTACCGCGGCGTGTTCCAGGTCTCGATCGTGCGCCCCATCAATGGCGGCACCGGTGCGGCCCTGAGCATCGCTGCCGAGCTGAACACCCTGTTCCCGGTCAACGGCCGCTACACCAGCGGCGCGGTGACCGTGCAAGTCATCACTCCTGCCAGCGCCGGCCCCGGCCAGCAGGAGGAAAACGCCTACGTCGTTCCCGTCTCGTTCGAGTACCGGGCCGACGTGATCTGACCCCGCGCGCAAGCGCAGATGCCCCGACCCGCGAAAGCGGGCTTTTTTGTGCCCGCTCGCCGGGCGTCCCCACCTGAGGAACCACCACAGTGAGCGTCAGCCTCCCCAACGGCTCCACCGTCGCCATCGCCTCCGGGTATGGCTCGGCCAAGACCATCTCCGCCATCTCCAACGCGAACCCGGGCGTGGCCAGCTCCACCGCCCACGGCTTCACCGACGGCGACTACATCGACGTGGTCTCCGGCTGGGCTCGCCTCACCGACCGCATCGTGCGCGTGGACGACTCGGTCACCGACGCCTTCGACCTGGAGGGCATCGATACGAGCTCGACCAGCCTGTTCCCGACTGGCGGCGGCGCCGGCACCTGCCGCAAGATCACCGGCTGGACCCAGCTGGCGCAGATCCTCGACTCCGGTTCGGAGGGCGGCGAGCAGCAGTTCTGGACCGGCCAGTTCCTGGAGTCCGACCGCCAGATCCGCATTCCGACCACCAAGTCGGCCGCCGGCATCAACTTCCAGATCGCCGACGATCCGAGCCTGCCGGGCTACCAGCTGGCCAAGCAGGCCAACGACGACCGCGAGCCGCGCGCCGTCCTGGTCACCCTGAGCAACGGCCAGAAGCTGCTCTACAAGGCCTACATCTCGCTGGGCCTGATCCCGACGATGAACGTCAACGAGGCGATGACCCTGCAGGTCACGCTGTCGCTGATGGGCGACCCGGTCCGGTACGCGAGCTGAGGAGCTGAGGAATGGGAGGCAAGCTCAAACTCAACCCGAACCCGACCTTCAAGGCAAAGGTGCCGATTCCCGTTCCGGGGTCGGCGCCCGCGCTGGTCGAATTCACCTTCAAGCACAAGACCCGCAGCGCGCTGGTCGAGTGGCTGGAGGAGCGCAAAGAAGACGACGAGGTCGGCGTGTTCCGCGAGATCGTCGCTAGCTGGGATCTCGACGACGAGTTCAACGACGAGAACATCCGGCGCCTCTGCGACAACTACGCTGGCGCCGGCTTCGCGGTGCTGCGCGTGTACCTGGACGAGCTGCGCGGCGCCCGCCAGGGAAACTGATAGGCGCGGTGACGGCGCTGTTCTCGGCCGCACCGCGCAAGCAGGACGCCTCCGCGCTGGCTGCGCTTGGGCTGACGCCCGAGGACTTCCCCGAGCACGAAGCCGAGTTCGACGTGTGGCCAGACAACGCGGTCGCGGTCAACGTCTTCATCGCCATGCAGACCCAGTGGCGCACCGGCCTGGCTGGCGCTACCGGGCTGGACTACGCCGCCCTGCCAGCCGTCCTGCGGCTGGTGGGCGTGCCCGAGCCTGACCAACCCGACACCTTCGAGTGCCTCCGATCCATGGAGGCAGAGGCCTTGACCATCATGGAGCGCAAACGTGGCTGATATTGCGACGCTCGGCATCAAGGTCACCACCGATGGCGTCCAGCAGGCGACCCAGCAGCTCGACCAGCTGAACAAGGCCGGCGCGCAGACCGCGCAGGGTGCGCAGAAGGTCGCCGACAGCTCGAAGACGGCGGCCAAGGGCTACGAGCAGGCGGCGATTTCGGCCAAGCAGCTCGCAGCCGCGCAGCGCCAGCTGCCCATGCAGTTCACCGACATCGCCACCGGCCTGGCCAGCGGCCAGAAGCCCCTGCAGGTTCTGCTGCAGCAGGGCGGCCAGCTGAAGGACACCTTCGGCGGCGTCGGCCCGGCACTGCGCGCGACCGGCGGTTACGTGGCCGGGCTGGTGAGTCCGTTCACCCTGGCGGCCGGCGCCGTCCTCGCGCTCGGCGCGGCCTTTGTCAAGGGCCAGCAGGAGACCGTCGAGTACAACAAGGCGCTGATCCTCACCGGTAACATCGCCAACCTCACCGCCGGCAACCTGGCCGATATGGCGTCCGAGATGGACGACCTGGCCGGGGTGACCACCGCCAGCGCCGCCGCCGCCTTGACCAAGGTGGCAGCCTCCGGCCGTTTCGCGGCTGATGAAATCTCCCAGATCGCCACCGCCGCCGAGCTGATGCGCGTGGCCACCGGCCGCGAGATCGACGAGACCGTCAAGGAGTTCGTGCGCCTGCGCGAAGACCCGGTCCAAGCGATCCTGAAGCTCAACGACACGTACCACTTCCTGACGCAGTCCACCTTCGAGCAGATCAAGGCGCTGCAGGAGCAGGGTCGCACGGTAGACGCCGGCACGCTGGCCGTCGAGACCTACGCGAACATGCTCAACGACCGCCTGCCCAAGGTCACCGAGAACGTCGGCTGGCTGGAGCAGGCATGGCGCGGCGTCAAGGGCGCGGCCGGCGAGGCGTGGGACGCCATGCTGGGTATCGGGCGCGGCGCTACCGGAACCGACCTGGTCGCCAACGTCGACCGCCTGCAGGGATACCTCGGCGACGACATGCCGCGTGGCATGCGCATGCAGATCGAGCAGGAGCTGAAGCAGGCCCAGGCCCGCCTGCGCGACTACCAGCGCGGCCTTGCCGTACAGATGGTCGACCCGTCCAACCCGCTGGTCAGCGACTCGGCGGCCATCAAGGCGCAGGAGGAGCTGATCGCCGGACGTGACCGGCTGCTGGCGACCTACGACCGGCAGAAGGCGCTGGAACTGGAGATCGGCAAGATCAAGGCCGATGCCAAGAAGTACGGCCTGGACGAGCTGCAGACCCAGAAGCTCATCACCGCAGCCAAAGAGCGCGCGGCCGAGCGCGACCGGAAAAGCAAGCGAAAGGTCGCCCTTACTGAGGAACAGAAGGCGGCCAAGGCGCTGGCGCAATCCTACGAGTCGCTGACCGAGCAGCTTGGCCGGCAAAGCACCCGCCTTGATGAGGCAACTCATTTGGCGCGCATCAACTACGAAATCCAGTCCGGTGCGCTGAAGGGATTGTCCACTGACCTGCAGGCAGTGATCCGCGAGCAAGCTCGTTGGACGGACTGGCAGCAGGAGATGGCCGACATCGAGAAGGCGTGGGAAAGGAGCCAGCAAGAGGCCACCGAAGCCCGCATTAAGCGCCAACGTGATACGACCAGCTCCCTCACCGAGTTCGCGCTACAGGCCGCGCGCAACATGCAGGACGCCTTTGGGCAGTTCTTCTTTGACGTGCTGGACCGCGGCTTCGACGGCATGGTCGAAAGCTTCGCCAACGCACTCAAGCGCATGGCCGCCGAGTTCGCATCCTCGCAGTTCCTGAAGATGCTGTCCCAGGCGCTGAGCGGCGTGCAGGGCGACGGATGGTGGGCCACGCTGGCGCGCTCCGTGGGTACTGCCATGCGCCCAACGCCCAATGCCCTTGGCGGCGCCTACCAGTCGGCCACCCTGTCCGCGCACAGCGGGACGATCGTGTCCAAGCCGACCCTGTTTGCCTTCGCTCGCGGCGCCGGCCTCATGGGCGAGGCGGGGCCGGAGGCGATCCTGCCGCTGCGGCGCGGCGGTGACGGCAAGCTGGGAGTGGTGGCCGCTGGGGGTGGTCCTGCCAAGGTCGAGGTCAACATCGAGAACAACACGGGGTCGCAGATGAGCGCGGAGACCTCCAGCGTGCGCATCGACGGCGATCGCTTGGTCGTGAACATTGTCGCCAAGGCCATCCGCGGCGGTGAACTGGACGGCCCGGCGCGGCAGGCATGGGGGCTGAAGCGCGCGGGGTACGCCAGTGGCTAACCCGACCTGGCCCGCAGGACTGCCCGGCCCGCTGGTGGACGGGTGCGGCTATGCGCCCGGCTTTGACAACACGCTGCGCACCCAGATGACCGGCGCCCAGAAGATGCGCCGCCGGCAGACATTCGTGCCCGAGGTCGTCACGTTCCGACTGGCCGTGGATCGGTCTCAGATGTATGGGCTGAGCCAGTTCGTCATCACCACGCTGGGCGATGTCGGGCTGTTCGACTGGTACGAGTTCCGCGACCCGGCCAAGGGCGCGGCCACCTACCGCTTCCGCAGGCGGCCCATCTTCTCGCCAGTTAGCTCCAACCTCTGGCACGCCGACATTGAGCTGGACCTGCTGACGCCGTTCTCCGGCGCGTTCCAGCTCGGCGACGACCTTGGCGCTTTCCTCGCAGACGACGACGAGACCATCACCACATGAGCGACACCATCCGCGAACGCGACCTTGGGCAGGTCACCCCGGCCCCGACCGACGAAGTGCGTCTGGTGCGCAATGGCCAGTCGGTGCGCGGGCCGGCGCTCGACCTGCCGATCCCTGCAGCTGCGGAGGACCGCCTGCACACGCTGGAGATGGGCCAGTCCGCCGGGCAGATCGGCTACGCCACCAAGGCGGCGATGGATGCGGACCTGGCCCATCCAGAGGGAACGCTGGCGCTGGTAACGAACGACGCCACGTCTACCAACAACGGCACGTACCGCAAGACCGGCGCGAGTGGGTCCGGCAGCTGGGTGCTGTCGGCGGATCGCATGACGACCGTGAACTCTGACATCGCGGCATCGCGCCTTTCGTCCGGAGATCTCGCGGCAAGCACAACGCCGGCGTTCGGTCCCGCGAACGGCGCGACGGCAATCCTGGATGTGACCCGGCCAATCGGAATTTCCGTACCCGACGGTTCAAGTGGTCAGAATGCTTCGCTGGTCCCGTTCTTTACGCTCTCGCAGCTGGAAGTCGATAGCCTGGTTGGCGCCGAACTGATCATCACCGTTACCTACCAGCTCAGCGCCACGTGGAACAAGAGCTTGACCGGGGCCGCCCTTCAGATCGTCCGTGACGGCTCGCTGGTTACCGGTGGAACCTACGCCGGAAGTACCGTATCCGGTAGCCGCATGACGCGTCAGTACCGATACACCGTCCAGGCGGGCGATCAGCAGCTTGGTCCTATCATCCAGATCTCAAGCTCGACCACCACAGGCGCGCAGAGCATCACGCTCGAGACCTGGTCGTACAGGATCAACACCCAGGCTGCCGGGAAAACGGCCACGATCGAGGATCAAGCAGACCTGCTGCGACTGAATCGCGTCGTCTATCCGAGGATCGAGGCCACCAAGGGTTCATTCGGGCCGCTGCTGGCAACGGGGGTCGAGGTGCAAGTAGCGGTGGCGAATGGTGCCACTGTTCGGACTTCGGGTGGGCGTTCTGTCGGGTTCACGATCCCGAGTGGATCTACAGGCCATCTCTCTTCCATGGAGCTGTGGGCGCGCATCTCTGCGCAGAGGGCCGCGTTGCTGGCGGGGCGGAAGGTCCGAGTTACCGCAGGGTTCGTCACCTCGGATGGCTGGGATAGGTCCATAGCATTTGTGGCGAAATCCTATACGGCCTCGGGGTCGCGCCAGCCGACGCGGGTCACCACCAAGAATGTTCAGAAGGCGCTCGGCTACAGGGTCATTGAGATCGAATACACCCTCACGGGTGACGAAACGATCCTGGCGCCGTATCTGCAGGTCACTACGAACGCCACGCGCTCGTCTGAACATTGGATCCAGTTCGACTCGCTGGCAGTGGTGATTGCCGAGACGCCCGCCGGCGCGGTGACGTCTTCCGACGAAAACGAGCGGCAGATCGCGCTCCGGATCGCGGAGGATCTGGTAGCCCAGCTTACCGCCGGCCCGGTGCAGGTTACGGCGGCCGCGTCCGGCGGGGATTTTTCCAGCGCCGCCGCGGCAAATGCGGCGATCACAGACGCCACCAAGGCCAAGCGATATGTGGTGGCAATCGCGCCCGGGACCTACGCGGGCGACAAGAACTGGCAGACGAAGGACTACATCGACTTCATCGGCGCCGACGCCGAGCGTACGACCCTGCTTCTGGATAACCCGGATAGCACCCCTCCAGCAACAATCCAGAACGATGTCCCGCTCTGGCTTCGAGCTGAGAACAAGCTGAAGGGTGTGTCGGTGATCGCGCGCAATGCGCGGTATGCCATCCACCGCGACAATATCAACTACAAGAACCGCACGGTCGTGATCGAGGATTGTCATGTCGAGCACCTGGGCAACCAGGGTGCGCGCGACTATCAGGCCGCCAACGGCGGCGACCCCAATGCGGTGTGGACGGCGACGAACGCGTGGGGAAGCGGAACGGCCAGCGGCGAAACCGTCATCGCGCGACGTAGCCGCTTCCGGTCGCCGGGCAACACCTGGTCGGTGCACAACAACGACACCTTCGAGGCGCCGAGCCACAACATCATCGAGCGATGCGAGATCATCTGCACCTCGGCTGGCGGCACCTGTATCGCGATCCAGTCGCTCGGGTCGGGCGTCAAGGACGTCTTCGACATTTCCGGAAGCAAGATCGTCGGTGACATCACCTACGATACGAAGGGGTGGCTTCCGGCCGCCCTTGTGAAGCGGCCGGCGAACCGCGCGGAATGGAAGGTGACAGGCAGCGGCAACACGCCCGCCGTGTTCAGGCACTCCACCGCATCGCGGGCGCTGAAGATCGAGAGCGCATCCACCTCCGGAACGAGCGCGGTTGTGGTGAGTGGAACCGCTGTGCCGGTGCTGTTCGGTGGGACCGTCTACTCGATGCCTGGCGCCGGAGGGATCAAGGGTTACGTTTACGGCTGGGGCGACATCAGCAGCACGCCGGATGCCGCAAGTTCGCTCGGAAGCCGGCTGGGTGACCGCTCCGGTTCGCCCGTGACCCTGACCGTGGCCGTTGATGGCGGTGCGCCGGTGAACATCGTGTTCAGCGCCAACTACACCGGCACCACCAATGCCTCCGTTCTCGCGATCATCAACGCCGCTCTTTCTGGCGCGGTGGCCAGCGAGTACGACATCACCGGCCGGTACCGCCCCTCGATGCTCGACGAGGAGACGAGCCTCCTGAACAACACCGCCGAAGGCGTCCTCATGGGAATGGCGGTGGTCCGCGGGTCGTCGACCGGAACCGTCCGCAAGATGACCGCCACGGACTCCCCGTCTCTGTTCCTCGGCATCGCATGGGAGGACATCTACCCGGGCCAGTGGGGGCGCGTGAAGTTCCGTGGGCATGTTGCGCTGGTTGATCTGCTGAGGTCGGACGCGGCCGCCATCGCGACCGGAGACACGTTCTCCGTGGATGCTTCCCAGCCAGGCTTTCTGGTCAAGGGAGGTGGTATGGGGTTGCTGCGTGCCATCCGGTCCAATGCGGTGGCGGTTGCCTGACCGTGCCCCGCGTCCTCTCCCCCGCAGCCGCCGCGGCCTCCCTGGCCGCCCAGTCTCCAGAGGTCTGGCTCGCCTGCCTGGTGATCTCCGGCCCGGGGCTGGAGACCATGCGCATCGTCAACAACACCGAGGCGATCACTCGGGCGGCCGGGGAGTTCGCGGCGTATCCGTTCGAGGCCGAGCTGCCGGAGGACGGCGAGCGCGCCGGCGGCACGGCGACCCTGCGGCTGGACAACATCGACCGCGAGGTCACGCGCCTCCTGCGCGACTACACCGGCATCGCCACGGCGACGATCGAGGTGGTGCTGGCGTCGCAGCCGGACACGGTGGAGATCGGGCCGCTGGAGTTCGCGGTGCTGGGCGCGGAGTACGACGAGCTCGTGATCCAGCTCTCGCTGGGCCACGAGGAAGACCTGCTGAACCAGCGGGTGCCGGCGCAGGCCTACCAGCCCAGCAACAGCCAGGGCCTGTGGCCGTGACGTTCGCCCGGCATGTCGGCATCCCGTACACCGGCGAGCGCTTCTGCGCGGTGCTGGCGGCGCAGGTGCTGGCCGAGGCGGGCATCCCGTGGCCGGACGTGGATGAGCCGGCGGCGGCGATCGACTGGCAGCGCGTGGAGCGCCCCCGCCCCTACGACGTGGTCGTGTTCACCCGCGCCGGCCAGCCGGCCCACGTGGGCGTCTGCACGGGCAAGGGGCGGTTCCTGCACGTGGAGGAGGGCGCGACCTCCCGGATCGAGCTGCTGTCCTCCCCGCTGCACGCGCGGCGCGTGGAGGGCTTCTACCGCTACACCCCGAGGACCGCATGACCCAGCACCTGCACATCCGCACCCACCCCTTCAGCGCCAGCCCGGGCGTGGTGGAGGTCGCCTCCGGCCAGACCGTGCGCCAGATGCTGATGCAGGCCACGGGCGGCCTGCAGCCCGCCGCCGACGTGGTGGTGCGGATCGGCGGTCATCCGGTGCCGGAGGTGCTGTGGGACCGCGTGCGGCCCAAGCCGGGTGCGATGGTGCTGTGCTACCGGCAGGAGCCGCTGCATGGCGGCAGCACGCGGCAGATCCTCGGAGCGGTGCTGATGGTGGCGCTGTCGGTGTTCACGGCTGGCGTCGCCTCCGGCGCATACCTGGCCGGTGTCAGCGTGTTCGGGCTGTCGGGGGCAGCGCTGGGTGCCGCCATCGGCATCCTCGGCTCCCTCGCCATCTCCGCCCTGACCAAGCCGCCGATGCCGGGCGCCGGCGCCAGCGGCACCGAGGGCCAGTGGCGCCAGCTCACCGGCAGCGGCAACCAGGTCAACCCGTGGGGCGTGATCCCGTTCGTGGTTGGCGAGTCGCGCCTGTTCCCCTGCCATGCGGCGCTGCCCTACAGCGAGGCGGTGGGGGAAGCGAGCTACCAGTTCTGCCTGTTCGACCTGGGCTACGGCGACCTGGAGGTGTCCGACATCCGCATCGGCGATACGCCGATCGAGGACTACGACGACCTGCAGTACGAGATCACCACCACCCCGACCCTCTACACCACCGACGTTGCCGAGACCGTGGTCAACTCGGCGATCGACTACGACGACCAGGGCAGCCCGGTCGAGCGCACGACCACCAGCGGCGTGACCAGCATCGCGCTGGACCTGGTGTACGGCGGCGGCCTGTTCGGCATCGGCACCTCGGGCAAGTCGTTCGACATGTGGGTGCAGTGGTCGATCAAGTACCGGGCGGTCGGCTCTGGCACCTGGCTCAACCCGCCCAGCCCGAAGCTGTCGAACCTGCGCGCGGACGGCAGCTACTTCACCACCCGCGCCCTCAACAAGAAGCCCTTTGCCGCCGGCATCCGCTGGGACGTGCCGGCCGGCCAGTACGAGGTGCAGGTGACCCGCGTGGCCAGCCTGCGCGGCAGCAGCAAGAACACCTACGTGGATGGGTGCACGTGGACGACCATGCGCGCCAGCAAGCCGGTGCTGCCGTCGACCACCGGCACGAACAAGCTGTGCATGCGCATCCGCGCGACCGACCAGCTCAATGGCTCCATGCAGAACCTGTCGTGCATGGTCCGCCAGAAGATTGCCGTCTACGACCGCGACACCGACACCTGGGCTGCGCCGGCGGTGAACCTCAACCCGGCGTGGGTGGCGTACTGGCTGCTGACCACCTGCCCGGCGGTCAAGAAGCACGCTGCGCCGGCTCGGATCGAGCTGGACAGCTTCGCCGACTTCGCCGAGTTCTGCGACGCGCACAGCTTCGAGGTTCGCGGCGTGTGTGATGCCGCCCAGACGCTGGGCGAAATGGTCAACGACGTGCTGGCGTGTTCGCTGGGCTCGCTGGGCATGCGCGACGGTCGCTACACGGTGGTGTTCGATCCGGGCGAGGCGACGCCGACGATGGTGTTCACGCCGCAGGAGACGGCCAATTTCAAGGCCTCGCGCACGTTCACCCGGCTGCCGCACGCGCTGCGGGTGCAGTTCATCAACCCGGAAGCGGACTGGCAGCAGGACGAGATCATCGTGCTGGACGACGGCTACAGCTACCGCGGCGTCGATGCGAGGGGCGAGCCTTCCAGCGACCCGGAGCCGGAGGAGTTCGAGACCCTGCAGCTGCGCTACGCGGCCGACGCGATCCACGCCTGGCGCGTGGGGCGCTACCACTTCGCGCAGGGCAAGTTCCGGCCGACCACTTACAGCTGGGACAGCGACATCGCCGGGCTGGGCACAGTGCGGGGCGACTGCGTCCAGGTGCCGAACGACGTGACCGAGTGGGGCACGGGCTGGGGCGTGGTGCAGTCGATCACCGCCGGCGGCGTGGGTGGGGCGGCTGCGACGGTGGTACTGGACCAGACCATCGCCACCGACGCCGGCACCAGCTACCGCATGCAGTTCCGCAAGGCCGATGGCAGCGGGACCGTGGTGGCCAACCTGGCGTACGCCGGCGGCGAGACCAACGTGTTCGCGCTGGCCAGCCTGCCGGCGGGGGTGGCCGCCGGCGACGCGGCGGTGCTGGGCGAGACCGCCGTGGAGGTGCCGACCCTGCTGGTCAGCGGCGTGCGCTTCACGGCCGACCTCGGCACCCAGTTCACCGCGGTGGCCTATGACGCCCGCGTGGCGCCGTACTGGGCCGACCCGCCGGCCAGCATCGTCTCGGAGATCACCGGCAACACGTTCGGCGTGCCGGACCCGCCGGAGATCGTCGGCGTGGTCAGCAGCCCGGCGAACTCCGACCCCAGCGACGCCGGCATCGCCGCCCCGGTCGTGCATATCGCCGTGCGCGAGCCGTCGCACCGGAAGACGGACCTGCTGGAGGCGCTGCTGTGACCCGCGTCGTGGGCTACGAGGTCAGCACGCGCCTGCAGGGCACCGAGGACACCGACTGGGTGCGGGCGCGGTTCCCGGTGGAGGAGGGGATCACGCTGCCCGGCCTGGTCCGCGAGGGCGTGTACGACGTGGAGATCCGCAGCGTCGGCGCCAACGGCGTGCTGAGCGCGCCGGCCACACTCACGCATACGGTCGCCGCTGCCGCGCGCGAGGGCTCGCTGGCGTTGCCGACCAACGTGACCGGCAATATCGCCTCGGCGTGGGACTACGACACCGAGGTGACGTTCAGCTCCACGGACAGCACCTGCACGGTGAGCATCACGGCCGGCACGCTGGTCTCCGGAAGCCGCACGATCAGCTACGGCGCCAGCAGCGTGGAGGTGACGGTGGCGCCGTCGGAGACCTTCACCCTGTACCTCTGGTACGACGACCCGTTCCTGGCCGGCGGCACGCTGGACCTGGAGGCGTCGCGCAACATCATGGACAGCGTGGCCGGCAGCGGCTTCGTCGCGCTGGCGCCGCTGGAAATCACCACGCCCGCCCTTGGCGGCCCACCCACCAGCGGCGGCGGCCCGATCGGCGGCGGTGGCGGTGGCGGCGGCGCGGGCAACATCCAACAGGACCCGCTATGAGCTACGTGAAGCGCGACGACGTGCCGGCCGGGGCCGGCGAGACGGTGGTGGAGCTGGACACCGGGGAGCTGGTGGCCGTCAGCTGCACCCGCGAGGCGGCAGGTGCCAGGGTGCGCTTCCACGCCCGCGCCCGGGTGCTGGACACCGAGCTGGCCACCGAGTACCGCCACGGCGCGCTGATCGCCGGGCTGGATGCCGATGCCATCGGCCTGCAGTGCCTGCTCGCGGTGCTGGGTGAGCCAGTGACGCTGCCGCTGGCCGAGCGCGTGCTGGCGGAGGTCAGCATCCGGTCGCAGATCTCGGCGGCGGCGCTGGCGGGCGAGGTGGATGCGGGGGCGGTGTTGTAGGACTTCTCCGACACCGCGCCGGTGCGTTGGCCGATAGGCAACCGCCAAGGAATGCTTGACGCTTCGCCAGCCAGCACCGCGCGCGCCGGCTACTGCAGCCCAGGCCAACCCCTCCCGCGCGGTGCTGGTCTCTCGCCTTGGCGCGGGGCGGCGGGCGGCGGAAATCTGCTCCGCAATCCCGAAAAACAAGCCGAAATCCCCGAGAGTTTCTGCATAGCAGTTTTCCCGTTTGCGGAGCGGGGAATGGGCTAAGTTACTGACGCCTCGCGTGTATTTCCCGGACTTTTAATCCGCTGGTCGATGGTTCGAATCCATCACGGCCCACCATATTCGAAGCCAGCCGGCTTCTACCCGGAATTCGTCCGGATCCGCTTCCTGTCTCTGATGTCTTTGTCGACACCCGGCCAGCGGGTGTTGTGCGACATGCGTGTCCGGCATGTCCATCGGACGGGTCCGTGGCCAGGGCCGCTCATCGTGCGGGCGCCGCCACCCCGGTCGTTGTGCCGCTACCGGCTCCAAGCGCCGCGCGGCCGATCTTCGCCACGAATTCGTCCAGGTCGGTGCCATCGGTATTGGCCAGGATCACCACGGTCAGGTCGCGGTCGAGGAAGCGGTACAGCTGCGCCTGCGCACCCATGATCCGGCCCGGGCGCTTGGCCACGCGTAGCCTGCCGTCGCCGACCTTCGTTTCGTAGACCCACAGGCCGTAGCCGTAGTCATCCAGGCCCGGTGCGAGCATCCGCGCAAGGCTGTCGCGGTCGACCAGGCGTGCGCCGAACAGCGCGTCGGCGAAGGCCAGCACGTCGTCCACCGTCGAGTACATCGCGCCGGCCGGGCCCCAGTTCTCCGGATACACCGGCAGGTCATTGGACAGCGCCTTGAGGTCTTCGCGATACGAGTAGGTCGAGGCGAGCCGTTCGACGATCCCGGCGTGATGCAGCAGGCCGGTGTCGGCTAGCCGTAGCGGCAGCAGGATCCGCTCGCTCAGCGCCTGGCCGAAGTCCTGCCCAGTGAGGTGCTCGACGATCCGGCCCAGCAGCAGGTAGTCGCCGTTGTCGTAGTCGAAGCTCGTGCCCGGTGGGTGCACCCGCGGTCCGTTGCAGAAGTCGCGCGCCAGCTGTGCGGCGGTGTGCGGCAGCTGGTAGCTGGGCATGCCCTCGGCCAAGGCCTGTTCGAGGCTGGCCACCTGGTCGAAGTTGCGCAGGCCGGACGTGTGGTTGAGCAGCTGGTGCACGGTGACGTCGCGCGTGCCGGCGCCGGTGCATTCGGGCAGGTAGGTCGTGATCGGTGCCTGCAGGTCGAGCCGGCCCTGTTCGTGCAGCTGCAGCACCAGCGCGGCGGTGAACAGCTTGCTGATGGACGCGATCCAGTAGCGGGTGTCGGGCGTGTTGGCCACGCCGTGGGTGAGATCGGCCATGCCGAAGCTGCGCAGGTAGCGTCGCTGCCCGTCCTGCCGGACCAGCACTGTGCCGCTGAAGCCATGGTCCTTCGCGTAGCTGGCGATGAAGTCATCCAGCGGGGCGGCGGCTTCCTGCGCGACCGCGAGCGGCGGCAGCGTCACCAGGGCGACCAGCAGGGCGCACCCCCAGCGTCGGCAGGACGTGGCGGGAAAACAGGGACGCATGCTGCACCTCCACAGGCCCGGCCCGGATTGGACCGGCGGAGTATCGGCAGCGGCAGCCGGCGGGAGCAACGGCGGTGCGACGGAACGGGAACCGGAGCGACGGAACGGGAAATCCGCGGCCCGGGCTGGCCTCGACCATGTGCGGCCGCTGCCGTCTGCTGCACGGGACGGCATCGCCTGCAGCGTACCGGCGCGGGCCGAATGGGGGCCGCAGCCGGTCGGGCGCGGGGGCACGAGCCGTAAAGGGGCGGTCGACACTGAACGCGTCAGGGCACCCGGCCGGGCCCGCGGTTGAAGCAGGGCGTGCCCGGGCGCATATTCGGATGGCCCTTTCGCCCGCACCGGGCATGTCCCAGCTGCTGCGACCGTGCCGGTGCAGGCTGCGGACTCCATGCCCGCAACGCCCATGCCCCTCGACGCCTTCCATCCCGCCGTCGCACGCTGGTTCGCCGGCGCGTTCCCCGGACCGACCGCCGCACAGAGCGCGGCATGGCCGGCGATCATGGCCGGGCGCAATACCCTGGTGGCCGCGCCGACCGGCTCGGGCAAGACCCTGACCGCGTTCCTGGCTGCGATCGATGCGCTGGTCCGCGACGGCCTGGCCAATGGCGGTGAACTGCCGGACCGCACCAGCGTGCTCTACGTGTCGCCACTGAAGGCGCTGTCCAACGATATCCATCTCAATCTGGAGGCGCCGCTGGCTGGGATCCGCGACGCGCTCGCCCAGCTGGGCCTGCCCGAGGTGGAGATCCGCGCCGCGGTACGCACCGGCGACACGCCGCAGGCCGAGCGGGCCCGGGCGCGCAAGAAGCCGCCGCACATCCTGGTGACCACGCCCGAATCGCTGTACGTGCTGCTCGGTTCGGCATCCGGGCGGGCGATGCTGGCGGGCGTACGCAGCGTGATCGTCGACGAGATCCACGCACTGGCCGACGACAAGCGCGGCAGCCACCTGTCGCTGTCGCTGGAGCGGTTGGAAGTGTTGTGCGGGCGGACGCTGGTGCGGATCGGCCTGTCGGCGACGCAGAAGCCGGTGGAGGAGGTCGCGCGCTTCCTGGTCGGCGGTGCCAATGTCTATCCGACGCGCGGGGACCTGCCCGGCTGGCACGGTCCGGATCCGTTGGCCGGTACCGCTGCCGTGCTCGGCGGCACCGCCACGCGCGACGTGCCGGACTGCGCGATCGTCGACATCGGCTACGCCAAGCAGCGCGACCTGGCGCTGGAACTGCCGCCCACGCCGCTGTCGGCGGTGATGTCCAACGAGCAGTGGGAGCAGGTCTACGCACGCCTGGTCCAGCTGGTGCGCGCGCACCGGACCACGCTGGTGTTCGTCAACACCCGGCGCATGGCCGAGCGCGCCGCGTTCCACCTCGGCGAACTGCTCGGCCGCGAGGTGGTCGCCACCCACCATGGCAGCCTGTCGAAGGAACTGCGCCTGGAAGCCGAGCAGAAGCTCAAGCGCGGCGAGCTGCAGGTGCTCGTGGCGACCGCCTCGCTGGAGCTGGGCCTGGACATCGGTGACGTCGACCTGGTCTGCCAGCTCGGTTCGCCGCGTTCGATCGCCGCGTTCTTGCAACGGGCCGGGCGCGCGGGCCATCACGTCGGCGGCGTGCCGAAGGCGCGGCTGTTCCCGCAGACCCGCGACGAGCTGGTCGAATGCGCCGCGCTGCTTGACTGCGTGCGCCGCGGCGAACTGGACGCGCTGCGCATCCCGCCGGCGCCGCTGGACGTGCTCGCCCAGCAGATCGTCGCCGAGGTCGCCGCGGAGGAGTGGGACGAGGACGCGCTGTACGACGGCTGCCGCCGCGCATGGCCGTACGCGAAGCTCGAGCGGGCGAAGTTCGACGAAGTGGTGAAGATGCTCGCCGACGGCTTCAGCGACCGCCGCGGCCCGCGCGCCGGCTGGCTGCACCGCGACGCGGTCAACCATCGCCTGCGCGGGCGGCAGGGCGCGCGCATGGTCGCGACCATGTCCGGTGGCACCATTCCCGAGACCGGCGACTACGCGGTGGTGCTGGAGCCGGCGTCGACCTTCATCGGCAGCGTCAACGAGGACTTCGCGGTCGAGAGCATGGCCGGCGACATCTTCCAGCTCGGCAACGCGAGTTACCGGATCCTGCGCATCGAACCGGGCCGGGTACGGGTCGAGGATGCGCAGGGCATGCCACCAAGCATCCCGTTTTGGCTGGGCGAGGCGCCGGGGCGCAGCGACGAACTGTCGCTGGGCGTGTCGCGGCTGCGCGAGGAGATCGCCACGCGCATGGTGGGTGCACGGGCGGTGCTGGTCGAACCACCGCCGCCGGTCGACGGCGAAGGCGACGACGAAGCGGCGTCGCCGCGCGTGGCGGTCGAAGGCGCCGATGCGGCGCTGCAGTGGCTGCAGGACGAAGCCGGCCTGGACGAGGTCGGCGCGCGCCAGCTGGTGGATTACCTGGGCTCCAGCGTGATTGCCCTGGGCGGGGCGATGCCGACCCAGCGGCGGATCGTGTTCGAGCGTTTCTTCGACGAGACCGGCTCGACCCACCTGGTCGTCCACAGCCCCTACGGCAGCCGGCTCAACCGTGCCTGGGGCCTGGCCCTGCGCAAGCGCTTCTGTCGCCAGTTCAACTTCGAGCTGCAGGCGGCGGCGACCGAGGACGCGATCGTGCTGTCGCTGTCGACCAGCCACAGCTTCCCGCTGATCGAAGTCTCGAAGTACCTGCATTCGTCCTCCGCCGAGGACGTGCTGGTGCAGGCGCTGCTCGACGCGCCGCTGTTCCCGGTGCGCTGGCGCTGGAACGCGACCACCGCGCTGGCGCTGCCACGTTTCGTCGGCGGCAAGAAGGTGCCGCCGCAGCTGCAGCGGATGAAGTCCGAGGATCTGCTGGCCACCGTGTTTCCTGACCAGGTGGCCTGCCTGGAGAACATCGTCGGCGAGCGGGAGGTGCCCGACCATCCGCTGGTCGCGCAAACGCTCGACGACTGCCTGCACGAGGCGATGGACACCGAGGGCTGGCTCGAGCTGCTGCGCGGGCTGGAATCCGGTGCCATCGAGGTGGAGGCGCGCGACGTCGCCGCGCCGTCGCCGCTGGCGGCCGAGGCGCTCAACGCACGCCCGTACGCCTTCCTCGACGACGCGCCGCTGGAGGAGCGCCGCACCCAGGCGGTGCAGACCCGTCGCTACGCCGATCCGCAATCGGCTGCCGACCTCGGCCGGCTCGACGCCGAAGCGGTCGAACAGGTCCGCGCCGAAGCCTGGCCGCGCGCGCGTAACGCCGACGAGATGCACGAGGTGCTGACCGGGCTGGGCTTCGTCACCGCCGCCGAAGCCGCTCGCGAGCCGGCATGGGCACCGCTGCTGCAGGCGCTGGTCCGCGATGCGCGGGCAACCCGGCTCACCGCCGCCGGCAAGCAGTGGTGGGTCGCGGCCGAGCGCCTGCCGCAGCTGCTGGCGCTGCATCCATCGGCGCTGCGGCAGCCCGGCATCGCGGTGCCGGAGGAGTTCGCACGGATCGAATGGAGTGTCGAGGATGCGGCGGTCGCACTGCTGCGTTCGCGCCTGACCGGACTCGGCCCGGTGACCGCGATCACGCTGGCCGACAGCCTCGGCCTGGATCCGCTGGCCACCGACATGGCCCTGCTCAAGCTGCAGTCGCAGGGGTATGCGATGCAGGGCCGCTTTTCTCCGCAGTCCTCACCTGGCGCTGCAGGCGAGGAGTGGTGCGAGCGGCACCTGCTCGCCCGCATCCACCGTTACACGCTCAAGCGCCTGCGCCGCGAGATCGAACCGGTGGCGCCGCGCGATTTCATGCGCTTCCTGTTCGACTGGCAGCGGGTGTCGAAGGACGCGCAGGTCAGTGGCCCCGAGGCGCTGGCCGGCGTGCTGGCGCAGCTGGAAGGCTACGAGGCCCCCGCCGCGGCCTGGGAAGGCGAGCTGCTGCCGGCGCGCGTGCGCGACTATTCGATCGGCTGGCTCGACGACCTGTGCACCGCCGGCCGCACCCTGTGGACGCGGCTGCGCGCGAGCGAGGCCGAGCCGGGCGCGCCGCGTGGCAACACCTCCCTGCGCTCGACCCCGATCCTGTTGCTGCCACGGCGCAGCGTGCCGCACTGGACTGCGCTCGCGCCGGCACAGGCTGACGATGCGGTGCTGTCCTCGCGTGCGCAGAAGGTCGCCGATTTCCTGGCCGCGCACGGCGCCTCGTTCTTCGACGAAATCGTCGCCGGTACGCGCCTGCTGCAGACCGAGCTGGAAGACGCGCTGGCCGAACTGGTCGCGCGCGGGCGCGTGCACTGCGACAGCTTCGCCGGCCTGCGCGCGTTGCTGGTGCCGGCCTCGAAGCGGCCGACGCCCGGCCACGGCCGTCGCCGGGCGATGATGCTCGGCATCGAGGACGCCGGGCGCTGGGCGCCGGTGCGGCGGATGCCGCCGGCGCCGGGCGCCGGG
Organism: Pseudoxanthomonas sp.; assembly: GCA_017745195.1. Taxonomy (GTDB): domain Bacteria; phylum Pseudomonadota; class Gammaproteobacteria; order Xanthomonadales; family Xanthomonadaceae; genus Pseudoxanthomonas. The sequence continues at coordinate 54,424 of JAGHZW010000191.1, forward strand.
CTGGATTCCTTCCCGGCCGGCGCTTCGCGCGCCTCGAAACCCGATCCGGAGGCGATCGAGCACGTCGCCCGCATCCTGCTGCGCCGCTATGGCGTGGTCTGCTGGCGCGTGCTCGAGCGCGAGGCGGCCTGGCTGCCGCCGTGGCGCGAACTGCTGCGCGTCTACCACCGGCTGGAGGCACGCGGCGAGGTGCGCGGCGGCCGCTTCGTCACCGGCCTGTCCGGCGAACAGTTCGCCCTGCCCGAAGCCATCGGCCCGCTGCGCAAGACGCGGCAGAAGCCCGACGACGGCACCCTGGTCTGCGTCAGCGCGTTCGATCCGCTCAACCTGGCCGGCACCGTGGTCGCCGGCGAGAAGGTGCCGCGCATCGCCGGTGCCCGCGTGCTCTATCGCGACGGCATGCCGGTCGCGTCGCTGGTGGCGGGGCAGGTCGCGTTCATGGCCGAGCTGCCGGCGGAGGCCGAGGCGGCCGCACGCCAGCGGTTGCTGCGCGATCCGGGTACATTGCCGGCGTGGCTGGGGGGCACGCCAGTGCCGGTCGCCGCCGGTACCTGAGTGCCGGCCCCGTCGGCTGCGACCCGGGAGGGGTGGTAGCCGGCGAAACCATCCCGGTACAACCGCGCCAGCCAGGCCGCTTTCGCCGGCAGTGGCCGGCCGGGCATGGCCGTGTCACGGGGGCGTGATAGTTTTGCGATGCATTTCGCGGTTAGTGGAATAGCGGGGGTCATTTTCGCCCGCGCCGCTCCAGGGGGAACCATGGGACAGCAGCATCGCACCGGCCGGCGCGCAGCGCCGTGCCCGGTGACCGGGGATTGCGCGGAAGCATTGGACATCCGAACTGCCTGGCCGGCCACCGGCCGGGTAGGTGCCGTGTCGTCCGCCGGGGAGGCGGGGGGCACGGCATTGCCGTGGCCGGATCCGGCCGACGGCGCCCGCAGCTGCTGATTCCATCCCCCCCACCGTTGTGCCGAACGGCCCGGATCGGCCGTGCCGCCAGTGCGCCCCGCGCGCCTGGCCTACAAGGACTGATGTCATGAACAGCACCGGCCATTCCAGGACGACCCGCAACGGCAACCGCAGCGCGGACATCGCGCAGACGCTCAAGCCGAACCGGCTGGCAATGGCGCTGATGGCGACCTGGGGCGCGCTGCCGGCCTCGGCGATGGCCAACGACATCACCCTGCACCAGCGCCCCGGCGGCGGCAACGACACGGCCACCACGATCACCCCGCGCGCCGGCAACCCCAACGTCACCGACATCAAGACCACGACGGTGCGCGGCAACACCGGCTTCAACTCGTTCGGCAACTTCACCGTCGACACGGGCAACACGGTCAACCTGTACGTGCCCACCGGCGCCAGCAACCTGGTCAACCTGGTCAACCTGAGCGCGCCGACGATCAACGGCACGCTCAACGGCCTGCTCGAATCGTCCGGCAGGATCGGCGGCAACATCTTCTTCGCCAGTTCGCACGGCTTCGTCGTGGGCAGCACCGGCGTGATCAACGTCGGCAGCCTGCTGGTGACCACGCCCAGCGCCGGCAAGATGGATGAGCTGCTGGATTTCGCCCGCGGCTCCGGTGCCGCGGGCAGCGACCAGCTCGTGCTCGACCTGCTGGCCGGCAAGTACGACGGCGGCGACGGGCAGTTGAAGATCGACGGCCTGGTCGACAGCGCCGGCCGGGTCGACCTGTTCGCGGCCTCGGCCGTGGTCGCCGGCCAGGTCAATGCCGGAAGCCGCGTGTTCGACGCGGTGGTCAACAACGACGGCTCGCTCAACGTGAGCGCAGCGGTACGCAAGGACGGTGCCGTCCAGATCGTGGGCGATACCACGGTCGAGGTCAGCGGCGCGCTGCGCGCGATGATGGAAGACCAGTCCGGCGCGGTGGTGCAGGTCGCCGCGGGCAAGTCGATCGAACTCAAGGGCAATGCCGTGGTCGACGCGCGCGGCGGCGCCGGCCTGGATGGCGGCGACGTGACCCTGGAGGCGCCGTCGATCCGGCTTTCGGACAACGCGCAGGTGCTGACCCGCGCCAGCGGCGCCGGCAGCGCCGGCGACATCACCCTCAACGCCTACAGCGACGTGAGCTGCAGTTTCTGCGTCGATGAAGCCGATGCCGCCGGGGCCGCCCAAGGCGCCACCAGCATCGAGGACCTGGCCGACAAGCTGTCCACCCAGGCCAGTCCGCTGCTGCAGGCCAAGCTGGGCAAGGCCGAAGTGGTGATCGCCGAGAACGCGCGGCTGGACGCCGGCCACGACACCGACGGCACGCGGGCCGGCGACGTGAGCGTGCAGGCCTTCGGCTTCGACCGGCAGATGGCCGGCTATGCGGAGGCCACCGCCGATGTCGACGTGGCCGGCACCATCATCGGTCGCGACATCGGGCTGCGCGCGTCCAGCAATGCGCTGGTCTCGGCGAGCATCCTCGGCAACCTGCTCAATACCGGCGACCTGGCGTCGGACGTGTCCAACCTGGTCGGCAACCTCGGCGAGGAGGCGGCCTGGGCGCAGATCTTCTCGACCCTGCAGGAGTCGGTGGACTACCAGCGGGTCAGCGATCTCGGCCTGCTCGGCCTCGACCCGGCCAACTACAGCGAACTGACCGTACTGCTGCCATACCTGTCGGTGCTGATCGGCCGTGCCGAATCCGATGTCACCATCCGTTCGACCGCGCTGCTCGATGCCTCGCGTAACCTCGACCTGCAGGCCGACACCACCCGCACGGTGCAGGCGTCCACCTTCTCGTTGCCGATCGTCAACAAGAAGATGCCGTTCAACTTCGGCCTGGCCTACGGCCGGATCGACGGCCACAGCAAGGTCGACGTGCAGGCCGGCGCGCAGCTGGATGCCGGCGCCGACCTCGACGTCAAGGCGCTGAGCAACGACACGCTCGAGGTGACCGCCACGTCGGTCAACAACCACGACGCGAACGGCAACACGGCCACGACCATGGGCCTGGCCTTCAGCATGGCCCACAGCGACATCAGCACCGAGGCCACGATCCACGATGGCGCGCTGCTCGACGTCGATGGCGACGTCGCGGTGACCGCGCTGACCGAGCAGGACCTGTCCAACAGTGCCGAATTCAAGGCGATCGGCGATGGCGCCACCGGCGGCCCGGCGATCGCGTTGACCCTGTTCAACAGCAAGACCCGCGCGGTCTTCGACGCCGACCTCTCCGGCGCGGCCGACCTCGACGTGTCGGCCAGCAACCTGGTCCACGGCCAGAGCAACAGCGCCTCGGTGCAGGTCGGCAAGAACGCGCTCGATCACCTGAAGAAGCAGGTGATGAACAGCCAGCAGATCAAGGGCGTCACCGACGCGATCGCCAACAAGGTCAAGTCGCTGTTCGGCATGAAGCCCAGCGCGGACGAGAAGACCCCGACCGACAGCAAGTTCCGGCTCGCCTCCGCGCTGGCGATCGGCATCTCCGACCACCAGGCCGAGGCGGTGGTCGGCAGCGGCACGACCGCTCCGGCCATCGACATCGCCGGCAACCTGGGCGTGACCGCCCTGCAGCGCCAGGAGTCGATGCACAACAGCGCCGACAGCACGGTCAATGCCGACGCGGAGAAGGAAGACGGCTCCAAGGTTTCGATCAGCGTCGCCGCCGCCTACGACCAGATCAACCAGCAGACCCGCGCCCTGGTCGGCGATGGCAGCAGCCTGACCGCCGCGCGCATTGGCGTCGGCGCGCGCAACGAACAGTTGCTCGACCTCGGCGGGATCGACCGCTGGAGCTCGATGTCCGACATCTTCGGCAACCTGAAGACCATTGCCACCGGCCTGCCCGAGATCCCCGGGACCCTGTCCACCTCTTACGCGAACTCGACCAGCGAGAGCCAGGACTTCGGCCTGGCCGGTTCCTTCGCGGTCAGTTACCACGCGCTCGACGCGACCGCCTGGGTCGGCGACGGCGTCAGCCTGACCGCCACCGCGGACGACGGCGGCGCCTGGAGCAGCAAGCCGCTGCTCGGCCTGACGCCCTTCTACGACGACCAGGGCCAGCCCGACGAAGACCGCGAGGAACTGCGCAACCTGCAGTGGGACTGGGACGCGCCGCTGGCAGTACAGGCCGACACCGTGGTCGAGCAGCTGTCGATCGCCGGCAACCTGTGGTGGACGCTGTTCAACGTCGGCGCCGATGGCGACGACGGCAAGGCGGTCGGTGGCGGCGTCAACGTGCAGGTGGCGACCAACCGCAGCATCGCCGGCATCGGTGCCGACGGCACCGTGGAAGCGGAGAAGGTCGACGTCTCCGCGCACCAGGACGAACTGGTCATCGGCATCAGCCCGTCGGCCGGCAAGGGCACCAGCGCGGCCGGCAACGGCGCGGTGGTGGTCGGCGTGGTCGACGCGGACGTCAACGCCTCGATCAACCAGAGCACCGTGGTCGACGCCGGCCAGGTCGGCGTCTCGGCCACGCACGACATCGGCCTGTGGAGCGCCGCCGGCGCGCTGGCGGTCTCGCAGGAGACCAGCATCGGCATCGGCGCGGCGGTCAACGTGCTGACCAGCGACGTACAGGCGCTGGTCGGCGACAACAACGCCACCGACAGCGATGGCGACAACCGCTGGCGCCCCGCGGCGCTCGGCGCCGGTGCCGCCGGCGGCGGCAACGCCAACTGGAACGTCGACGAAATGCTGGTCGATGCGAAGAGCAGCGGCCAGAGCGGCGCGTTCGGCGTCGCCGGTGCGCTGGCGCGCAGCGAACAGGAACAGCAGGCCCAGGACCAGGCCACCGCGCAGGACGGCGGCGGCGACAAGGGCGCCACCGACCTGCTCAGCGGCGAAGGCGCGCTGCTGCTGGCCAAGTTCGCCCTGGGCCAGGCCGGGTTCTACGACGGCCTGGCCACCGCGATCGACTACGGCAGCAAGATCAAGGATGCGCTGACCGAGACCCCCGACAAGGCCGCCGGCCAGCTGGAAGGCGGCAAGGCCGCGCAGAAGCCCGAGAACCAGATCGCCGGCGCAGGCTCGGCCTCGATCAACGTGTCCGGCCAGAACACCCGCGCCACCGTCAGCGGCATCACGATCGATCCGCGCGGCACCGGCGTGGGCAGCGACGTCACCGTGCTCGCGCTCAACCAGACCAACCAGTTCAGCGGCGCCGGCGCCGGCGCGCTGACCCTGGCCTCCGGACCGAAGTCCGACCGCAGCTCGGCGGTGGCCGGGGCGATCGCCTACAACCACCTGTTCAACGAGACCGAAGCGCTTGTCGACGGCGTCACCTTCAACGACAGCGATGCGCTCACCGTGCAGGCGGCCAGCGCCGGCGACCAGATCGCGCTGGGCCTGGGCCTGGCCGTGTCCACCGGCGGCACCAACAACACCGCGGTTGGCTTCTCCGCCTCCGGCGGCGCGATCACCAACACCACCCGCGCGGCCGTGGTCGACAGCGAGGTCAACTCGCGCGCCGACGCCGGCAGCACCCAGTCGGTCGAGGTCTCGGCCTATGACCGTGCGCGCGTGCTGCTCGGCGGCGGCGCGTTCGCCGGCACCTCCGGCGGCGGCACCAGCGCCGGCGGCTCGCTGGTCATCGGCTATCTCGGCAACCATCTGCAGGCCGAATGGCTGGGTAGCCAGGCGCATGGTTTCGACCAGTTCGGCGTCGGCGCGTTCAGCGCCACCCGCGTGCTTGCCGGCGCGATCGCCGGCGCGGTGTCGGTCGGCAGCGACAGCACCGCCGGCGCCGGTTCGATGTTCGTGCTGATCGTCGACAACGAAGTGACCGCCAAGGTCGACAGGAGCACCGACACCGACCACTCGGTGCTGGACGGCGGCAACGCCGAAGTGCTGGCCAGGAGCGTCAGCGGCATGGGCGCGCTGGACGCCCAGTTCGACAGCGCTTCCACCACCGCGCTGTCCAGCAGCGGCCTGGACCTGGACGGCAGCAGCACGGTCGCCGGCATCGAGGTCGAGCAGTCCACCGACGACAGCCTGTTCGGCGGAGCGGACGACACCAGCACCAACCACAGCCTGTTCGACGGCGTGCCCGCGGGCGAGGCGATCCTCGGCATCGCCGGCAGCCTGTCGCTGTCCAACGGCAAGGCCGTGGGCGTGTCGGCCGGCGGCATCTACACCGGCAGCGACTACGCCGCGTCGGTCGCCAATACCGATGTCACCCTCGGCGGCGACCTCGACGTGCACGCGCTCAACAGCACCGAGGCGCTGGCCGCCGCGGTGTCCGGCGCGCTCGGCAACGGCGATTCGGCGACCTCCGGCTCGATCACCGCGATCGTCGCCCGCGGCACGGTCACCTCGACCGTGGACATGACCGGCCGCGCGCAACTCGAGGCCGAAGATCTGCGCGTCACCGCCACCAAGGGCGGCGGCGCCTATTCGCTGGCCGGCAACATCACCGGCAGCGCCGGCTCGCGTTCGATGGGTGGCGCCTTCAGCGTCAACGACCTCGAGCAGGGCACCCGCGCCGAGATCAAGGGCGGCAGCTACGACCTGTCCGGCGATGCCAGCATCGGCGCCGCGCAGCAGAGCCACGTCATCACCGCGGCGCTGTCCGGCAGCGTGTCGCTGAGCAGCCTGGCGATCGGCGGCGCCGGCACCTTCAACCGCGTCGCCGACACCACCACCGCCGCGCTGAGCGGCGCCACCCTGGACGCGCGCGGCACCTGGATCGCCACGCTC
>JAGHZW010000191.1:61124-61721 GCA_017745195.1 Pseudoxanthomonas sp.
ATCGGACTTCAGTGCGCCGCTGACCGGCTCGGTCAAAGGCGGCGGCAGCAACGCCGTCGGCGGTGCGATCTCGGTCAACCGGATCGGTGCCGACCGCAGCGCGCTGGTGCAGAACGACGCGGCGAACAGCATCTCCGGCTTCGGCGACGTTTCGCTGCTGGCCGGCGCCGACCAGGACATCTACGCGATCGCGGTGGCCGGCGGCGGCGCCGGCAACGTGGCGGTGAACGGCTCCTCGACCAGCAACGTCATGGAAGGCACCGAGCGCGCGGCGGTGGAGGGCGGCAGCATCGACGCCGGCTCGCTGACGGTCTCGGCGGCCGAGGGCGACCGCACCATCTGGAGCCTGGCCGGTGCGGTCAGCGGTGCGGGCAGCGTCGCGATCGGCCTGGCCAACGCCAACAACATCATCCTGGCCAAGCGCCAGGCCGAGGTCAGCGGGGCCAGCCTGAGCCTGGACGGCGGGCTCGACATCGCCAGCGGCGGCAACGCCGACATCCGCTCGGCCGCGGTCGGCGGCGGTGGTGGCGGCACCTTCGCCGGCGGCGCCTCGATCGCGGTCAACGTGATCGACGGCGAAGAATCGGCGCTGCTGGA
>JAGHZW010000191.1:61764-66293 GCA_017745195.1 Pseudoxanthomonas sp.
GCGCAAGCTGTACGCGCGGATGATGCGCACGCTGACCGGCACGCGCGGCACCGGCTGGAACGTCACCAACCTGGCGGTCGATGCCGACTCGTCCAGCGACATCCTGTCGGTGGCCGTGGGCGGTGGCGGCGGTGCCGCCGCCGGCGTCGGCGCGGCGGTGGCCACCAACCTGGTCAACACGCAGAGCAAGGCCCATGTCGGCGACGGCGCCAAGCTCGTCGCCCAGCACAACATCGGCATCAGCGCGAGCAACCACGATGCCATCCTCGGCATCGGCGCCGGCATCGCCGGCGCCGGCACCGCCGCGGTCGGCGCATCGGTCACGGTCAACCTGATCGAGACCCGGACCGACGCCTACATCGACGGCGCGAGCACCGAGGTGAGCGCGCTGGGCCTGAGCAGCAGCGACACGATGTCGATCGACAGCGGCGAGCTGCTCAACGCGCCGGCGGACGACCGCGAGTGGTTCGACAAGTCCTCGGTCGAAGCCGACCACGGCGACAACGACGAATGGGTCGGCGGCGACCTGTTCAACCCGGCACCGAACCTGGAAATCGGCCAGCGCAGCTTCACCGGCCTGGCGGTGCAGGCCAGCAGCGTGCAGCAGGTCGGCCAGCTGTCGCTGGCCGCGGCGATCTCGGTGGTGCCGCTGGGCGGCGCTTCGGTGGCGGGCCTGTTCAACACCAGCGTGCTGGGCGGCGCGACCGAGGCGTACATCGACGCGGCGAAGATCAACCAGGCCGCCGGCGCGGGCAGCGCGCAGGACGTGCACGTGGGCGCGGCCAGCCATGGCTTCAGCGCCAACTACGAGGCCAGCCTGGGCGTGTCCGCCGGCTGGGCCGGCGTGGGCGCCGGCGTCGACGTGCTGGTCAACCAGCGCCAGACCCGGGCGAGCGTGAGCGGTGCGACGCTGGACAGCGTGGGCGACACCACGGTGCAGGCCGGATCGACCCAGTACGCGAGCAGCGTGGTCGCCGCGGCCGGCGGCGGCGTGGTCGGTGCGGCGGCGGCGGCGCAGATCAGCATCCTCAAGGGCACGACCGAAGCCCTGGTCGGCGGCGGCAGCCAGCTCGACGTGGGGTCGCTCACGGTCGATGCCTCCGCGTTGCAGGTGATCGCGCCGAACGTGGCGACCCTGGCCGCGGGCGCCGGTGCGCTCGGTGCCGGTTTCGGCATGGTCTACAACCAGAGCACCACCCGGGCCTGGGTCGGCGAGCCGATCGGTACCGGCGGCTCGGCGCTCAACACCCGCATCGACGCCGGTGGCGTGGACATCTCCGCCGACAACACCACGCGCCTGCAGATGCTCGGCGTCGGCGTCGCCGGGGGTGGAGCCGCGGTGGCCGGCACGGCCGCGATCGCGATCGTCGAGACCGTGACCGAGGCCGGCGCCAGCCAGGCCGACTTCGGTTCGGCGGGCAACCACGTCGGCTACCTGGACATCGATGCGAGCGACCGGTTGAAGGCGGACCTGGCGGTCGGCTCGGCCGCGGCCGGCGCGCTGTCGGTCGGCGCCAGCGCCAACGTGCTGGTGGCCAACAGCGCTACCCGCGCGCTGCTCGACAACAGCAGCGTGCATGCCGACGGCGATGTCGGCATCGATGCGCAGCGCAGCACCGAGGTGACCATGAACACGGTCACCGGTTCGGCCGGCACCGGCGCGGCCCTGGGCGGCAGCATCGGCCTGCTGGTGCTCGGCTCGGGCGCCTCGACCCAGGTCAACGAAGAGGGCGAGTCGTTCGACCCGATGGGCGAACTGGACAAGAACGGCAACGGCACCCTGTCCACGCTGGACGGCATCGGCGACGACGACCACGTCGGCGACATCACCTACGAAGACTACGTCTACAACCCGACCAGCCAGCAGTACGAGAAGGTGAAGGTCACCGACTCGGCCTCCAAGAACACGCTCAACAGCAGCAGCAAGGCCACCGGCAGCGACCGCCTGCAGGCTTCGGCGCCGGCCAGCTACAGGCACGAGACCGTCGCCCGCATCAACGGCAGCACCGTGGTCACCGCTGGCGACGCCGGGGTCAATGCCAGCGACCGCCTGCAGTCGAGCAACCTGGCCGGCAACGTCGCCGTCGGCGGGGTCGCCGGCGTCGGCATCGGCATGGGCCTGACCTTCTCCAACGCGCAGGTGAAGGCCGAAGTCCTCGGCGGCAGCCTGCAGGCCAACGACGTGTCGGTGGGCGCGCAGTCGCTCGACCTGGGCAGCGCGCCGGCGGTGACGGTCAAGGCCGAGAGCGGCGCGGCCGGCGGTTTCGTCGGCGTCGGCGCCGCGGTCGGCGTGGCGGTCGTGGACAACCGCGTCTCGACCACGCTGGGCGGGAACATCGACGCCACCGACACCCTGCAGGGCCGCGCACGCGATGCGCAGGACGTCCGTGTCGAGGCGCTGGGCGCCAATGCCGGCGGCGCGGCCGGCGCAGGCGTGGTGATCGGCGTGGCCAAGCACGACAGCGACGTGTCGCTCGACGTGTCGCCGGGCGTTTCGCTCGATGCGGCCGCCATCGACCTGGCGAGCATCTCCGAAGCGGCAGTCAGCCTGGTCGGGCGCGGCGGTTCCGGCGGCATCCTGGCCGGCGTCAACGCCACGATCATGGTGGCCAGCGACGACAGCGATTCGCGGCTCACCGTGGGCGAGAACGCCAAGGTGTCGGCCGATGGCGTGCTGTCGCTGTCCGCCGAAGCGCGTCCGCACGTGGACATCTACAGCGAGGGCGTGGCCATCGGCGGCCTGCTCTCGGCTGGCGGCACCGTCGCCGTCGCCGACAGCACCGCCGACGCGGTGCTGGACCTGCGCAGCGGCGCGCACCTGGCCGCGCGCGACGCGACCCTGGCCAGCAGGGTCGGCCTCAACGCCGGCCGCGACAGCACCGCCGTGGAGGCCTACGGCGTCAGCGGCGGCGTGGGCGTGGCGGTCAATGCCGTCGTGGCCACCGCGAAGAACACCAGCAGCAGCCGCCTGGACAGCGCCACCGACGTGGTGTTCGAGGGCAAGGGCGGCCACTGGAACCTGGTCGCCTCGACCGACACCCGCCAGCGCGCTTCGACCACCGGCCACGCCGGCAGCCTGATCACGCTCGGCGCGCACGTCGCCAACGCGACTGCCGACTCGACCACCGAGGCGCTGGTCAACGGCCTGTTCACCGGCACCTACAGCGGCATGAACGTCGGCGCGAGCGCATTCGTCGACAACCTGGCCAATGCGACCGCCGGCCAGGGCGGCTTGGTCAGCGGTGCCGCCTCCAACGCCAGCACCCGCGACGACAGCACCACCCGCGCCGAGCTGTATGCGCGCGGCCTCAATGGCGGCCCCGCGCGGCTGGGCGACCTGACCCTGTCGGCGCTGCACCAGACCACCTTCAACGCCTTCGTCGACAGCACCAGCGCGGCGCTGCTCGGGATGAGCGGCGCGTGGGCGCGCAACGACGTCGACCTGGACACCTATGCCCGCCTGCTCGGCGGCTCGGACGTGGTGGCCACGAGCTACGACCAGGATGCGCGCAACAAGGCGATCAAGGCCTGGAGCGCGTCCTACAACGTGCAGTCCGGCTCCGGCGGCATCTTCGACGCCGCCGCGGCCAGCAGCGTCTCCGAGCTGTACCTGGACGCGCAGAGCACCGTCGGCGACAACGTCGGCCTGGCCCTGTCCGGCGACTGGCGCAACCCGCAGAAGCTGGTGGTGCAGGCGTTCAACGACGTCTACGCGCGCGACCGCACCAAGCTCGACAGCGGCGGCGCGATCGCGATCGCCGATGCCGAATCCAAGGTCGACGTGAAGCAGGCCGACGCGCGGGTTTCGATCGGCAACGGCAGCGACCTGTACAGCATCGGCGACCTGGTGCTGTCGGCCAGCGGCCACTTCGACATCGAGACCGCGGCCAACGCCAAGACCTGGGGCCTGGCGGGCGCGGCGATGGGCGAGAGCCTGGCCAAGGTCGACGCCAACTACACCGTCGATGTCGGCGACGTCGACCTGTTCGCCTACGGCGACCTCAAGTTCCTCGCCGGCTACGACGTCGCCGGCGCGATGAACAAGGCGACCCTGGTCGCGCGCACCGACCTGTGGAACAACACCGCCTTCCCGGTGGTGAACGACCCCGAAGCGGTGGCCTGGTACCAGCGCGATTCGGGCGTGAACCTCGCCACCGGCAGCGCCGGGCGCGCGGTCGGCGACGTCTACGCCTACGCCGGCACCGGCTATTCGGTGCTGACCGGCGAAGGCGTGGGCAAGGACCTGTACCGCGAAGGCATCGGCAAGGCGCTGGGCCTGTCGCTGGATATCACCGGCGGCGACACCATCAACGGCGGCGCGGCGCTGGTGACCGCCAACGGCAGCCTCGATGCCGGCGTCTACAGCCAGCGGCACCTCAAGGTCAGCGGGCTCAAGTACTACATCGATGGCGTCGAGGTCACCGACCTGGGCAGCATCAACGCCGGCACCACCGGCAACCTGACCGTGGTGCCGGTGGTCGATGCCAGCGAGGACGTGACCTGGTCGGTGCGCGAGGGCAACTACTCGC
>JAGHZW010000191.1:66309-67534 GCA_017745195.1 Pseudoxanthomonas sp.
ATGCCGGCTTGCGACGGGAGGTGCGATGCCGGCGACGAACGCCAGCTCGATGTTCCTGGACATCCAGGGCCTGGAGATCCCGGACCGCGAGGGCGGCCAAGTGCTGTTCAACGGCGCCAGGATGCGCGGCAATGCCGACATCACCGCCGCCAACCGTTTCGGCCTGGCCGCGAACTTCGGCTCGATCCAGACCTCGGAGAATTCGCCGGCGCCGGTGATCACGGTCACCAACAGCTACAACCCGGCCACCGGCCAGGTCGACGGCTCCGGGCTGAAGGCGCCGGCGCCGGACATCTACATCAACGGCAAGGTCAGCAACCGCCGCGGCAGCATCGACCTGACCGCGTCCTACGGCAGCATCTACGCCAATGCCGACATCCGCGGCCAGAGCCTGAACATCAGCGCCGGCAAGGACTTCGTCCTCAACAACATGGACGGGTTCACCCACATCGGCGGCGACCCGGCCTACAACAACAACGGCAATACGCTCAATCCGGCCAACTCGGCCACCGTGGCCGGCAACAACGTGGTGATCAGCGCGCTGTACCTGAACATCAACGGCCTGGTCCAGAGCGGCGTGGCCGACTGGTCGGTGGTGATCGACGAAAGCGCGTTCAACACCCTGGACACGCTGCGCGCCGCGTGGAAGGCCGGCGGCCCGGCGGTGGTGCAGCTGGCCACCACCGACGCGCGGCTGGGCCGGATCGGCTACAGCTACGACTTCCGCAGCGAGAGCATCGTCCTCGACCAGGTCGACATCGGCGGCGGCTACATGGAGCTGACCGGCCACATCCTGAGCACCGGCAATGGCCAGCTGCGCGTGCTGGACGGCTACAGCCAGGTCAAGGTGGTCAACAACACCATCCGCGACCTGACCATCACCGGCATCGACCTGGGCAACGGCGTGCAGGGCCAGCTGCGGATCAACGACCTGGCCCGCAAGGCCGGCGACGACCGCGCCTGGTCGACGATCTACACCTACGACAACGGCCAGGTGCAGCGCTACGAAGGCTGGAGCAGCGAGATCCGGGTCGCCGACCCGTTCAAGGTCGGCAGCTCGGTCGGCCGCACCGCCCAGTACGACGTCACCGACGGCCGCACGTATGTGTGGCTGCAGGGTCGCGACCGCACCGACACCAACACCCGCGTCGAGTACTGGGACGAGTTCTGGGGCTTCATCCCCACCGGTGACGGCACCGAGCTGAGCAACGTCACCGTGAAGGGC
>JAGHZW010000192.1 GCA_017745195.1 Pseudoxanthomonas sp.
TTCGGCCAGTTCTTCTCGCCGGCGGCCTTGAGGTGGTAGGCCTCGGCACGCTGCCGTCCAGGTTCAGGCGGACCAGCTTGCCCTGCAGCTTGTCCAGTTCCTGCGCCATCATCTTCAAGGTGCGCTCGCCCTGGCTGATGAAGACATGGCCGTGGCCGTCGAAGGCGAAGCGCGAGCCGTAGTGGTTCTCGGTGTTGACCTTCGGTTCCTGGCGGTAGAACACGGTCACGTCCTGCAGGCCGGTGTCGCCAAGCGTGGCGTAAGCGGCCGAGGTGCCGGACAGGCCGTTCTCGCCCGGCTCGGCGTAGCTCAGGTAGATGCGCCGGCTCTGCGCGAAATCCGGCGCGAGCGCGACGTCGAGCAGCCCGCCCTGGCCGCGCGCGGATACCGCCGGCACGCCGGCCAGCGGCGCCGACACGCTGCCGTCGGCGCCGATGCGGCGCAGGGTGCCGACGCGTTCGGTGACCAGGAAGCCCCCTTCGGGCAGCAGCGCAACCGACCACGGGTGCGCCAACCCGCGCGCGATCACGGTCAGCTTCGCCTCGCCCTGCTGGCTGGCGACGCTGCGCGCAGGTTCGTTGGCGGCGGCCGGCGCTGTCGCCTGGGAGGCCTGCTGCGCTGGCTTGCACGCGGACAGGCCGATGGTAAGCGCGAGGGCGAGGGCGGCACAGGCGTGCGGTGACAGGCGCATGCAACGTTCTCCGTGGGTGGGTGGAAGACGGTCAACGATAGCCGGCGGCCTGCAGCTCGAACAACTCGGCATAGCGTCCGCCCTGGGCCATCAGTTCGGCATGGGTGCCGCTGGCCTCGAGCCGGCCGCCGGCCAGCACCAGGATGCGGTCGGCCATGCGCACGCTGGAGAAACGGTGCGAGATCAGCACCGCGGTGCGCCGGTGCGAGAGTTCCTTGAAGCGCTGGAACACCTCGAATTCGGCGCGTGCGTCGAGCGCGGCGGTGGGTTCGTCGAGGATCACCACCTGTGCGTCGCGCATGTAGGCACGGGCGATGGCGATCTTCTGCCACTGCCCGCCGGACAGGTCCACGCCGGTCTTGAAGCGGCGGCCGACCAGCTGCGCGTAGCCCTGCGGCAGCGCTTCGATCACCTCGTCGGCCAGGGCGCGATGCGCGGCTTCGCGGATGCGGGCCTCGTCGTCCATTGCCTCGATCCGGCCGACGCCGATGTTCTCGCCGGCGCTGAGGTGGTAGCGGACGAAGTCCTGGAAGATGACGCCGATGTTGGCGCGCAGGTCTTCCAGGTCGTAGTCGCGCAGGTCGCGGCCGTCGAGCAGGATCCGGCCTTCGTCGGGCTCGTACAGCCGCGCCAGCAGCTTGACCAGGGTGGTCTTGCCGGCGCCGTTCTCGCCGACCAGGGCCAGCACTTCGCCGGCGCGCAGTTCGAAGGTCAGCCCGCGCAGCGCCCAGGAGTCGGCATCCGGGTAGCGGAAGCCGACGTTGTCGAACACGAAGCCGCGTTCGATCGGCCGCGGCACCGGGATCGCATCGGGCCTGGAATGGATCTCCGGCTCGATCTCGAAGAACGAGTACAGGTCGTCCAGGTACAGCGCCTGCCCGGCCACCTGCGAGAAGCCGACCAGCAGGCCTTCCAGCAGCTGGCGCAGGCGGCGGAAGCTGCCGGCCAGGAAAGTCAGGTCGCCGATGCTGAAGTCGCCGCGCACGGTGCGCCAGGCGATGTAGGCATAGGCCACGTAGTAGCCGAGCGTGCCCAGCGCGGCCAGCAGCGTGCCCCACAGCGCGCGGCGGCGGGCGAGGGCGCGGTTGGCCAGGTAGAACTTCTGCGCCAGCGTGCGGTAGCGGTCGATCAGGAAGCGGTGGAGGTTGAAGATCTTCACCTCCTTGGCCGTTTCCACGCTGGCGCCGGTCTGGCGCAGGTATTCGAGCTGGCGCCGCTCCGGTGTCCACTGGTAGTTGAGCGAATAGCCCAGCGCGTTGAAGTGGGCCTCGCCGACGAAGGCCGGGACCAGCGCCACCGCCAGCAGCAGGATCAGCCACGGCGCATAGACCAGCAGGCCGACGGCGAAGGAGACGACGGTGATCGCGTCCTGGACCTGGCCGAACAGCTGGCTCATCAGGTTCATCCGGCTCATGGTCAGCCGGCGGGCGCGGTCGAGCTTGTCCTGCAGGTCCGGGTCCTCGAAGTCCTCCAGGTCCAGGGTCGCGGCGTGCTCCATCAGGCGCACGCTGCTGGCATTGGTGAACAGTTCCGAGAGCAGGCCGTCGGCATAGCTGACCAGCCGGCCGAGCAGGTCCGAGCCGACCGCCAGCACCAGTTCCAGGCCGAGCAGCCACAGCAGGTGGTCGAGCTGGCCACCGCGCAGCGCGTCGCCGAGACCGTTGAAATGCAGGCCGAGGCTGACCACGCGGATCGCCTCATCGATGATCAGCTTGCCGATGTACAGGGTGACCACCGGCATCAACGCCCGGACCAGGCGCAGGCCGAGGCTGGCCAGGGTCAGGCCGGGGCTGGTCTGCCAGATCTGGCGCAGGAATGGCGGCAGGTTGCGCATCGCATCGAAGCGCTCGCGCAGGCTCGGCGTGCCGCGGTCGCGACGGGGCTTGGCGGACGCGGCAGGTGGCGGATTGGCCATGGCCGCATTGTGCCGGGTAGCGGCCGGATTGCCGATGGGCGGGCCGCCGGAAAGGAAAAGGCCCGCTTGCGCGGGCCTTTCGATGCCGTCCGGTTGCCCGGCAGCTTTCAGTTCATGCCGTGCAGGTCGCGCAGCTGGGTGGGGCGCGAGGCGAAGAACGCGGCCAGGTCGGCGATGTCCTGGTCGCTCAGCGACGCGGCCTGCGGGGTCATCAGTGCGTGCTGGCGCTCGCCCTTGCGGTACTGGACCAGCGCGTGGGCGATGTAGTCGGCGTACTGGCCGCCAAGCTTCGGGTAAGTGGCGTCGATCGGCGCGTTGCCGTCCGGGCCATGGCAGTCGACGCAGGCCTGGCCGGTGGCCTTGCCCTTGGCATGGGCCAGCTGTTCACCGACGGCGATGCGGCCTTCGGGCAGGCCGGCCGAGGAACTCTCGACGGCATGGGCTTCGCCTTCGGCGGCGGGAGTGCTTTCCTGGCCGGAGCAGGCCGCCAGGAGGAGGGCGACGGTCAGGGCGATGGCGAGACGCGGTGCGGTCACGGCTGTCGGCATGGGTGGCGGCTGCTTACTTGAGGGTGGACAGGAAGGCGGTGATGTCGGCGATGTCCTGGTCCGAGAAGCTCTGGGCCTGGGCCTGCATCGTCGGGTGCTTGCGCTTGCCCTGCTGGTACTCGTGCAGCGCCTGGGACAGGTATTCGGCCGACTGGCCGCCGATCATCGGCACCTTGTAGTTCGGATAGGCGTTCTTGTAACCGGTGATGCCGTGGCAGCCCTGGCAGGTGTAGACCAGCTGGCGGCCGGCTTCCGGGTTGCCGGACAGCGCGGCAGGAGCCGCCGCCGGGGTCGCTTCGGCGGCCGGCGCGGGCGCGGCGGCTGCAGGCTCGGCCGGCGGCTGCGCGGCGTCCTGGGCGGCGATGGCGAAGGGAAGGGCGGAGACCAGGGCAAGGCAGGCAGCTAGCGGCAGCGGGCGCATCATTCGGTGGTCCGGGGTCGGTCGCGATAAGGGGCGCTCATGACCGGACCGATCGATCAGGCGTCCGTCATGAAGCCGGGTGAGTATAGCCTGCGCATTCACACGACCGGAACCTGTGCCCCGGTGGCCGGTCCAAGCGCCGCCCGGACCCATGACCTTCGGCGCATGGCGAACCACTGTTCAGGTGATCTACTTGTATACAACACCTGATCACACCTCCTCCCGGCTCTCTCTCGAACACATGGATATCGTCATGAAGGCCCTTCGCCCCACCTCTCCCCGGCGTTCCGGACTGCGCGCCGCCGTGGCCGCACTCGCCCTTGCCGCCGCACTGACCGCCTGCAAGAAGGGGGAGGCGGGCGCTGACGAGGCGAAGGCCAAGGCGCCGGAAACCGATGCGATCCCGGTGGAGGTGGCCAAGGCGGCCAACCGGCCGATCGCCGCGAGCTACACCGGGACGGCGGCGCTGGAGCCGCTGGCCGAATCGCAGGTGGTGGCCAAGACGTCGGGGGTGGCCCTGGCGGTGCTGGTCGAGGAAGGGCAGCGGGTTACCGCTGGGCAGCCGCTGGTGCGGCTGGACCCGGACCGCGCGCGCCTGACCGTGGCCCAGGCAGAGGCCCAGCTGCGCAAGCTGGAGAACAACTACCGCCGCGCCCAGCAGCTGGTCGCCCAGCAGCTGATCAGCGCCGGCGAAGTCGACCAGATGCGCTACGACCTGGAGAACGCGCGCGCCCAGTACAACATGGCGTCGCTGGAGCTGTCCTACACCACGGTGGTGGCGCCGATCTCCGGCGTGATCGCCTCGCGCTCGATCAAGCCGGGCAACTTCGTCCAGATCAACTCGCCGATCTTCCGCATCGTCGACGCCAGCCGGCTGGAAGCCACGCTCAACGTGCCCGAGCGTGAGATCGCCAAGCTCAAGCCGGGCCAGCGCGTCGACCTGGCCGCCGACGCGCTGCCGGGCAGGAAGTTCGAGGGCCAGGTGGACCGCGTTTCGCCGGTGGTCGACACCGGTACCGGCACGTTCCGCGTGGTCGCCAGCTTCTCCGGCGCCGGCGAGCTGCAGTCGGGCATGTTCAGCCGGCTGAGCATCAACTACGACCAGCGCGCCGACGCGCTGGTGGTGCCGCGCGCGGCGCTGCTCGAGGACGGCGGCGAACCGGCCGTGTTCGCGATCCGCGACGGCAAGGCGCAGCGCGCCGAGCTGAAGCTCGGTTACGACGACTCCGGCTGGGTGGAAGTGCGCGACGGCCTGAAGGCGGGCGACCTGGTCGTGGTCGCCGGCAAGGCCGCGCTGCGCGAAGGCAGCGCCGTGCAGGTCCTGGATCGCGAGGAGAAATCCGAGGCGGCTTCGGCCCCGGCCCCGGCGGCGCAGGCGGCCAACTGATGACCGCCCACGACCCTTCCGCCTCCGGAGGCAGGTTCAGCCTGATCGAGTTCGCCACGCGGCGTCGCGTCACCATCGCGATGATGACGCTGACCCTGGTGCTGTTCGGCCTGATCTCGCTGTCCAGCCTCAAGGTCGAGCTGCTGCCCGACCTGAGCTATCCCACGCTGACCGTGCGCACCGACTACGAGGGCGCGGCACCGGCCGAAGTCGAGACGCTGATCTCGCAGCCGGCCGAAGAAGCGCTGGGTATCGTCAAAGGCCTGCGCAAGCTCAAGTCGATTTCGCGCACCGGGCAGAGCGACGTGGTCCTGGAGTTCGCCTGGGGCACGGACATGCAACAGGCCGGCCTGGACGTGCGCGACAAGATGGAGACGCTGCAGCTTCCGCTGGACGCCAAGCCGCCGGTGATGCTGCGCTTCAACCCGTCGACCCAGCCGATCATGCGCCTGGCGCTGTCTTCCAGGCACGAAGGCGGCAGCGACGCGGACGCGGTGCGCCGGCTGATGGAGCTGCGCCGCTATGCCGACGACGACCTCAAGCGCAAGCTCGAGCCGGTCAGCGGCGTGGCCGCGGTCAAGGTCGGCGGCGGCCTGGAGGACGAAGTCCAGGTGGACATCGACCAGCGCAAGCTGGCCGCGCTCGGACTGTCGCTGGACAGCGTGATCCAGCGCCTGCAGCAGGAGAACGTGAACCTGTCCGGTGGCCGCCTGGAAGAAGCCCAGCAGCGCTACCTGGTGCGCACGGTGAACCAGTTCGCCACGGTCGAGCAGATGCGCGAGATGCTGCTGACCACGGCCGGGGGCAGTGGGGCGAGCACGTCGTCGACCAGCGAGAACCGCCAGTTGATGACCGCGATCCTGGGCAGCCATGACCCGAACGTGATCGCCGCGCTGCGTGGCGACAGCGCCGGCGGCGGGACGTCGCCGGTGCGGCTGAAGGACGTGGCCGAAGTTCGCCAGGGCTACAAGGAGCGCGAGGCGGTGATCCGCAGCGGCGGCCGCGAAGCGGTCGAGCTGGCCGTCTACAAGGAAGGCGACGCCAACACCGTGTCCACCGCCGACGCGCTGGAGGCCAAGCTCAAGACCATCCGCGAGCAGATGCCGTCGGACATCGAGATGAGCGTGGTCGAGGACCAGTCGGTCTTCATCCGCCACGCGATCAGCGACGTCAAGCTCGACGCGGTGATCGGTGGCCTGCTATCGGTGCTGATCATCTTCCTGTTCCTGCGCGATGGCTGGAGCACGTTCGTCATCTCGCTGTCGCTGCCGATCTCGATCATCAGCACGTTCTTCTTCATGGGCCAGCTCGGCCTGAGCCTGAACGTCATGTCGCTCGGCGGCCTGGCACTGGCCACCGGCCTGGTCGTGGACGACTCGATCGTGGTCCTGGAATCGATCGCCAAGGCGCGCGAACGCGGCCTGGGCATACTCGAGGCCGCGGTCGAAGGCACCCGCGAGGTGTCGATGGCGGTGGTCGCCTCGACGCTGACCACGATCGCGGTGTTCCTGCCGCTGGTGTTCGTCGAAGGCATCGCCGGGCAGCTGTTCCGCGACCAGGCGCTGACCGTCTCCATCGCCATCGCCGTGTCGCTGGTGGTGTCGATGACCCTGATCCCGATGCTCAGCTCGCTCAAGGGCCGGCCGCCGCTGGAATTCCCCGACGAGGCGCCGCGCGGGCACTGGCAGCCGGAAAAGCGCTGGCAGAAGCCGGCCGCGCTGGCCGGCCGCGGCATCGGCGCGGTGATCCGCTACGGCTTCTATTTCGCGGCCTGGATCGTGGTCCGGGTATTCCGCGGTCTCGCTGCGGTCATCGGTCCGGTGATGCGCAAGGCCAGCGACCTGGCGATGGCGCCCTACAACCGCGCCGAAGCCGGCTACCTGCGTGCGCTTCCGGCGGCGTTGTCGCGGCCGTGGCTGGTGCTCGGCGGCGCGACGCTGGCATTCGTGCTGACCCTGGCGGCGGTGCCGCTGCTGGGCGTGGACCTGATCCCGCAGCTGGCCCAGGACCGCTTCGAGATGACCGCCAAGCTGCCGCCCGGCACGCCGCTCGCGCAGACCGACGCGCTGGTCCGCGACGTGGCGCGCCGCCATGGCGGGGACACCGGCGTGCGCCTGCTGTACGGCGTGTCCGGCACCGGCACGCGCCTGGACGCCAGCCCGACCGAGAGCGGCGAGAACATCGGCAAGCTGTCGGTGGTCATGGACGACACCTCGCGCGAGACGGAACTGACCGAGAAGCTGCGGCAGACGATGAAGGACTATCCGGCCGCGCAGGTCGACTTCGCCCGGCCGGAACTGTTCGCGCTGTCGCCGCCGCTGGAAGTGGAGATCGAGGGCAACAACCTCGAGGCGATCCGTGTGGCCGGCAGCCGCCTGGCCGGCATGCTGCGCCAGAACGCGCACTACGCCGACGTGAAGTCGACGGTCGAGCAGGGCTTCCCGGAGATCCAGGTCGTGTTCGACCAGGATCGTGCCGCGGCACTGGGCCTGACCACGCGCCAGATCGCCGATGCGGTGGTCAACAAGGTCCGTGGCAATGTCGCCACCCGCTACAGCTTCCGCGACCGCAAGATCGACGTGCTGGTGCGGGTGCAGGAGTCGGAGCGGTCCTCGGTGGACGACATCCGCCGGCTGATCGTCAACCCGACCGGCAGCACGCCGGTGGAGCTGGGCTCGGTCGCCGAGGTGGTCGCCACCACCGGCCCAAGCGAGATCCATCGTGCCGACCAGCGTCGCGTCGCGATCGTTTCGGCCAACCTGCGCGACATCGACCTGGGCGCGGCGATCACCGAAGTGGAGAAGATGGTCGCCGAGCATCCGCTGGGTGCCGAGGTCGGCATGCACATCGGTGGCCAGGGCCAGGAACTGGGCGAATCGATCCGCTCGCTGCTGTTCGCCTTCGGCCTGGCGGTGTTCCTGGTCTACCTCGTGATGGCTTCGCAGTTCGAGTCGCTGCTGCACCCGTTCGTGATCCTGTTCACCATCCCGCTGGCGCTGGTCGGCGCCGTGGCTGCGTTGCTGCTGTCGCGTTCGCCGGTGTCGGTGGTGGTGTTCATCGGCCTGATCCTGCTGGTCGGCCTGGTGGTGAAGAACGCGATCATCCTGATCGACAAGGTGAACCAGCTGCGCGAGCAGGGCGTGGCCAAGCGCGACGCGCTGGTCGACGGCGCCCGCTCGCGCCTGCGTCCGATCATGATGACCACGCTGTGCGCGGTGTTCGGCTTCCTGCCGCTGGCCCTGGCCTTCGGCGAGGGTGCCGAAGTGCGCTCGCCGATGGCGGTCACGGTGATCGGCGGCCTGCTGGTGTCCACCCTGCTGACCCTGGTGGTGATCCCGGTGGTGTACGACCTGCTCGACCGCAAGGCGGACGCCTTCTATGCCGAGCGCGGCCGCCGCGCACGCCGCACCAGCGAGCAGGTGGCCGAGGTGCTGTCGCACGAGCACGACCCCCTGGGCGACGGACTGAAGGGCTGAGCGGATGAACATCACGGAACTGTCCATCCGCAGGCCGGTCACCACGATCATGCTGTTCGTGTCGATGGTGGCGATCGGCCTGATCGCCGCCTTCAAGCTGCCGCTCGAGGCGGAACCGGAAGCGACCATCCCGTTCTTCTTCGTATCGCTGCCGTACGCGGGGTCCACCCCGGAAGAGGTCGAACGCAACCTGCTGCGCCCGGTCGAGGAAGCCCTGGCGACGATGCCGGGAATCCGCTCGATGAACGCGCGGGCCAACGCTGACGGTGCGCAGATCCAGGTCGAATTCAGCGACTGGGACCGCGACATCGCGATGGCCGCATCCGAGGCACGCGAGCGCATCGACGCCGTCCGCGACCAGCTGCCGGACGATTTCCGCCGCTACTACGTGTACCGCTGGTCCAACTCCGACCGCGAGGCGATCAGCCTGCGCCTGACCAGCGACGTGGACCTGACCGCACGCGCGGACCTGATCGAACGCAGCCTCAAGCAGCGCCTCGAACGCCTGCCGGGCGTGGCCCGCGTCGAGGTCGAAGGCGTGGCCAAGCAGGAAGTGCTGGTCGCGCTGGACAAGGACCGCATCAGCGCGCACGGCGTGGCCCTCAACGAGCTGGTGCAGCGCCTGCAGGCGGCGAACTTCGCCGTCTCCGCCGGGCAGATCACCGAGTCGGGGCGGCGCCTGCGGGTGCAGCCCCAGGGCGAGCTGCAGGAGCTGCAGGCCCTGCGCGACCTGCGGGTGAACAACCGCGGTACCCGCCTGTCCGACATCGCCGAGGTCAGCCTGCAGCCGCAGCGGATGAACTACGTGCGGCGGATGGAGGGCAAGCCCAGCGTCGGCGTGGACATCTACAAGGAGCGGTCGGCCAACCTGGTCGACCTCTCGCGTGCGGTGCGCGCCGAGATCGAAGTGCTCGAGGACGATCCGGCCATGCACGGTGTCGGCATCGAGATCACCGATGACCAGGGCCAGGCGGTCACCAGCTCGCTGCTCGCGCTGGCCGAGGCCGGCGCGATCGGCCTGCTGCTCTCGGTGATCGTGCTGTACGCGTTCCTGCGCCACTGGCCGTCGACGCTGATGGTCAGCATGGCCATCCCGATCTGCTTCATCATGACGCTGGGCTTCATGTACTTCGCCGGCATCTCGCTGAACATCATCTCGATGATGGGACTGCTGCTCGCGGTGGGCATGCTGGTGGACAACGCGGTGGTGGTGGTCGAGAGCATCTACCAGGAGCGCGAGAAGTTCCCGCATAAACCGGAGCTGGCGTCGATCGTCGGTACCCGACACGTGGCCATCGCGCTGTCGGCCGGCACGCTGTGCCACTGCGTGGTGTTCCTGCCGATGATGTTCGGCGAGAAGAACATCATCAGCATCTACCTGACCCAGCTGGCGGTCACCATTTCGGTGTCGCTGCTCGCATCCTGGCTGGTCGCGGTCAGCCTGATCCCGATGCTGTCGGCGCGGATGAAGACCCCGCCGGCGGTGAAGTCGCCGTTCATCAGCGGGCTGCAGCAGCGCTATGCGCGGGCGTTGCGCTGGAGCCTGGAGCACCGCGGCTGGAGCGTGGCCGGCATCCTCGCCATCACCGTGGCCAGCGTGTGGCCGATGACCCATACCCAGGGCGGCGGCGACGACAGCGATCCGGGCGAAATCAACATCTTCTACCAGTGGCGCGGTGCCTATTCCAAGGAGCAGATGGGCAAGGAAGTGGCGCGGGTCGAGGAGTTCGTCAACGCGCACCGCAAGGAATTCCACGTCGAGCGGGTCTACAGCCGCTACAGCGAGACGGGCTGGGCGCAGACGCGTCTGTTCCTGGACATCGAAGACCGCGAGCTGAGCAAGAAGATCGAGGAAGAGGTGCGCAAGGGCCTGCCGGCATCGGCACGGGCCAAGCTCGGCATCGGCTGGCCCGGCAGCATGGGCAACGACGGGCAGGGCATCCGCTTCAGCCTGATCGGCGATTCGAGCCAGACCCTGGAGGAGCTGGCCAGCGACGTGGTGCCGATCCTTGCGCGCAACCCGAAGCTGCGGGACGTGCGGGTCGATACCGGCGACGCGAATACCGAGCTGGCCGTGCAGGTGGACCGCGAGCGTGCCGCCGCCTACGGGTTCAGCGCCCAGCAGGTGGCGCAGTTCGTGGGCATGGCCCTGCGCGGGTCGTCGCTGCGCGACTTCCACCGCGATGACGTGGAAATCCCGGTCAACGTGCGTTTCGCCGGTTCCGACAGCTACGGCGTCGAGGACCTGTCGTCGTTCATGCTGCGCACGCCCAAGGGGACCGAAGTCCCGCTGCTGGCGATGGTGCGGGTGGGCTTCAACCCGGCCGCCACCTCGATCCAGCGCCTCAACCGGCAGACCATGCTGCGCGTGGAGGCGGGCCTGGCCAAGGACGTGGCGATGGACGATGCACGCAAGTCGATCGAGAAGACGCTGGACGACGTGCAGTTCCCGCCCGGCTACGGCTACACGTTCGACAGCGGCAGCTTCAACATCAACTTCGACGGCATGGACCAGATGGTGCGCAGCATCTTCATCGCCCTGATCCTGATGTTCGTGATCATGGCCGCGGTGTTCGAATCACTGCTGTTCCCGGCCGCGATCATGTCCTGCGTGCTGTTTTCGGTGTTCGGCGTCTACTGGCTGTTCTGGCTGACCGGCACCGAGATGAACATCATGGCCGTGATCGGCATCCTGGTCCTGATGGGCGTGGTGGTGAACAACGGCATCGTGATGATCGAACACATCAACAACCTGCGCCGGCGCGGCATGCCACGCACCCAGGCGCTGGTCGAGGGCAGCCGCGAGCGCTTGCGGCCGATCCTGATGACGATGGGCACGGCGATCCTGGCGATGATCCCGATCGCCCTGAACACGAAGACCGTCGACGGCATGCCGCCGTATTACCCGATGGCGCGCGCCATCGCCGGTGGCCTGGCGTTCTCCACCGTGGTCAGCCTGCTGTTCCTGCCGACGATCTACGCGATGCTGGACGACCTGCGCACGGGCACGGCGCGGCTAGTGCGCCGTGCACGCGGCTTGCCGGACGAGGCCACGGGCGCCAATGCTGCGGCGGTGGCCGCGCTGCACCTGGAGTGAGCGAAGGGTTCCGCCCGGCCCCGGATCATCGGTGGCCGGGCGTGAGCGGATCTCGTTGGATCTGACCGGGCAGGCTGCGGAGGCTCATCCGAGCAGCCGGCCCAGCATGCTCAGGCCGCCGGTCCACACGCCGATGGCGGTTCCCAGGCTGGTCAGGAAGAAGTTGAGCAGCACGCGCGCCACGCCGTTCCGCCACCAGCCCTTCACCGTCTGCACGTCATCGCGCAGGGCCATGAAGTCCGCGTAGGTCGGCTTGCGCAGCGTCGCCTCGACCAGGCCACTGATCGTGCCGGAGGCCAGTGCCGGATGCAGCGGCGTCAGCGGCGAGGCCACGAAGGCGGCGAGGATGCTGAGCGGATGGCCGCCGGCGATCGCGCAGCCCAGCGCGCCGAGCAGGCCGGTGGCCAGCACCCACTGCACGATCAGGTCCGAGCCCACGTCCAGGCCGCCCTGCCAGAAGCCCCAGGCGAAGCCGCCGATCACGAACACCGACAGCGCCAGGGTGAACCAGGGGAAGCTCTTGCGCTCCTTGACCGTCTCGAGCTCGTCGCGCACCACCTGTGGCGGCGCGGTGTCCTCCTGCAGGTGTCGCGCCAGGCCGGCGAGGTGGCCGGCACCGACCACGGCCAGCACCTCGCGGACGCCGTGGCCGGCGTCGCGCAGGTTGGCGGCCATGTAGCGGTCGCGTTCGGCGATCACGCTTTCGTACAGCGCCGGGCTGTGCGCGGCGAACTCGCCGAAGCTGGATTCCAGAACGTCGCCGCCCTTGAGCTTCTCGATGTCGTCCTCGCCGATCTCCTCGTCGCCGACCATCGCCAGCAGGATGCCGGCGCTGGTCTTGGCCCGTCCCCACCAGCCCAGGCGCTGCATCGCGCGGCGGAAGGTCAGCCCGACCTCGCGGTCGATCAGGTGAACCGGCAAGCCGCGCGCGCGCGCTTCGTGCACGGCGGCCTTCAGTTCGGCGCCGGGCTCGACCCCAAGCTGCTCGGCCAGCCGGCGCTGGTACGCGGCCAGGGCAAGGTTGGCGGCGAACAGGTGGGTCTTGCCCTCGCGCAGCACCTTGACGATGTCCAGCCGCGAAAGCGCGTCCGGATCGGTCAACGACTGCAGGCGGCCGGCATCCAGTTCGACCGCGACCGCGTCGTAGGCGCCGCTGTCGATCGCCGCACGCACCGCGTCGATGCTGGCCTGCGAGACGTGGGCGGTGCCCAGCAGCGTGTAGCGCACGCCGTCGCGCTCGACGACACGGTGCGGCTGGTCGTGCAGCGGGTCGGAAGGAGCGACCGGCGATCCAGTCGGGTTGATGGTGTCATCGGTCATTCGGAGGCTCGTTGTTGCCGGCGCCCAGTTCGCGTTGCATCTGCACGGTGTCCAGCCAGCGGCCATGCTTCCAGGCGATGCCGTGGAAGATGCCGACCAGCCTGAAACCGAACTTCTCGTGCAGCCGGATCGAGGCGGTGTTCGAGGGTTCGCCGATCACCGCGATCATCTGCCGGAAACCACGCGCCTCGCACGCGGCGATCAGCCGTTCGAGCAGGGCGGTGCCGATGCCCTGGCCGTGGCGGCCGGCGGCGACATAGACGGAATTCTCGACGGTGAAGCGGTAGCCGATGCGGGCACGGTAGCTGCTGGCGTAGGCATAGCCGGCGATACCGGCGGCATCCTCGGCGACCAGGTACGGGTAGCCGGCGTCCAGGATCGACTGCATGCGCCGCGCCATCTCGGCCGCGTCAGGAGCATCGTATTCGTAGGTGTTGACGTGATCGCGAACTTCCGCGGCGTAGATGGCGGTGATCGCCGGCACGTCGGCAGGCGTGGCGTCGCGGATGGTTGCGGACACGTGCGGACTCAGTCGATGTAGCGCTTGAGCAGGTCGCCGTAGGCATCGATGCGGCGGTCGCGCAGGAACGGCCAGATCCGGCGCACGTGTTCGCTGCGCTGCAGGTCGACGTCGCAGACCAGCACGGTCGGCTCGCCACCGGCTTCGGCGATGAACTCGCCCTGCGGGCCGAGCACGTGGCTGTTGCCCCAGAACTGGATGCCGGACGCACCGAGCGGGGAGGCCTCGTGGCCAACCCGGTTGCACGACAGCACCGGCAGGCCGTTGGCGACGGCGTGGCCGCGATGGCTCAGCACCCAGGCATCGCGCTGGCGGTTCTTCTCGTCCTGCACGTCGTCCGGATCCCAGCCGATCGCGGTCGGATACAGCAGTACTTCGGCGCCGGCCAGCGCCATCAGGCGCGCGGCCTCCGGGTACCACTGGTCCCAGCAGACCAGTACGCCGAGCCGGCCCACCGAGGTGTCCACCGGCTTGAAGCCGATGTCGCCCGGGGTGAAGTAGAACTTCTCGTAGAAGCCCGGGTCGTCCGGAATGTGCATCTTGCGGTACTTGCCCAGCAGGGTGCCGTCCTTCTCCAGCACCACCGCGGTGTTGTGGTACAGGCCGGCGGCGCGGCGCTCGAACAGCGAGCCGACGATGACCACGCCATGCTTCCTGGCCAACGCGCCCAGTCGCTCCGTACTCGGACCGGGGATCGGCTCGGCCAGGTCGAACTCGGCCACCGATTCGTGCTGGCAGAAGTAAGCGCCGTTGTGCAGTTCCTGCAGCAGTACCAGCTGTGCGCCCTGCGCGGCAGCCTCGGCCACGCGCTGTTCGATCACCGCCAGGTTGGCGTCGGCGTCGCCGTGGTTGCGTTCCTGGACCAGGGCGACGGAAAGGGTCTTGCGGCTCATCGGCGTCGTGGGGGGCTTGAGCGGAGCGGTGAATGTTAGCGCGACGGGGCCGGGTCCGGCCTGAAGACCGCCCTGCCTGGACCGCCGTATGCCGTGCCGGCGCGCCCGTTGAGCGCGCCAGGTGCCGTCAGGCGCCGAGCCCTTCGGGAATCTGCATGGTGATGCAGTGCAGGCTGCCGTTCTGCCAGATCAGCGGACGGCAGGGCACCTGCACGATCTCGCGACACGGGAATGCCTCGGCCAGCACCGCAGCGGCGCGATCGTCGGCCGGATCGCCATAGGCGGGCATCAGCACCGCGCCGTTGACGATCAGGAAGTTGGCGTACGAAGCGGCCAGACGGCGGCCGCCATCGACGATCGGCGCGGCCCACGGCAGCGGGAACAGGCGATACGGACGGCCATCGGCGGTGCGCAGGGTGGCGATCTGCGAGGCCATCGCCTCCAGTTCGGCGTGGTGCGAGTCGGACGGGTCGTCGCAGGCCTGGAACACGATCGCATCGTCCGGGGCGAAGCGGGCGAGGGTGTCGATGTGGGCGTCGGTGTCGTCGCCTTCCAGGTAGCCATGGTCGAGCCAAAGCACGCGGTCCTGGACCAGCCAGTCACGCAGCTTCGCGTCCAGTTCCTCGCGGCTGGCCTGCGGATGGCGTTCGTGCAGGCAGTGCCATGTGGTCAGCAGGGTGCCGTCGCCGTCGGTCTCGATGCCGCCGCCCTCGAGCGCGAAGTCGATCCGTTGCCGCGGCGCGTCGCCGAACACGCCCGCGGAGGCGAGCGATTCGACCAGGCGGTCGTCGCGGCCGGCCTCGAACTTGCCGCCCCAGGCGGTGAAGCGGAAATCGAGTACCCGGAATCCGTCCCCATCGCGCAGCGTGATCGGGCCGGAATCGCGCAGCCAGGTGTCGTCGTAGTCGAACGTGATGAAACGGACGCGACCCATGTCGATCCGTGCCGAGCGCAGGCGCGCCTCGGCGTAGGTCTGCAGGTCGTCGTCGGCCACGCAGATCCATGCCGGCTGGAAGCGGGTGATGGCGGCGACGAGGGCGATGTAGGTCTCTTCGACCTCGGCCAGGCGTTCGGCCCAGTCGGTGTCGGCATGCGGCCAGGCGATCAGGATCGCGGCCTGGGGCTCCCACTCGGCGGGGAAGCGCAGGATTTCGGACATCCGGGGGAGGCTCATCGGGCCCGACGCTGGGCCGGGCAGGGCCGCGGGATCGGCGGCGGTGGATCGGGCCGCATCCGCGAGGGGGCGTGGATGCGGCCGGGCGGATTCAGCGGATCGGCGGCTTCGGGCCGATTTCGTTGGCGTCGGCCTGGCGGGCGACCACGTCGATGACCTTGTTCTTCTCGAAATAGACGATGAAGGCCGGATAGACCCAGCGGTTGATCGTCGGCCACTGACGCTTCTGCCCGCCCTGCGGATCGAGCTTCTCCTGTGGTGCGCCGAAGCGTGCTTCGACTTCGGCCATGCTCAGGCCGCGGCTGGGCTGGGCGACGGTCGGCGCCTGGTTGGCGCGCTCGACCAGCAGGGTGTCTGCCTGGGCGCCGCCGCACATGGCGAGCAGGGCAAGCAGGATCAGGGTGTTCGGGCGGTACGTCATCGGGTTGCTCTCCCCGTGGATGGATGGCCGCCGCCTGGCACAGCGCCAGGCGGGGAAGATGCTTGGCCCGGCGATTGTAAGCATGAAGCGACCACCCAAGGTGGGGTGGGCGTCAACATCCTGGGCCGGGACTGGCCGGAGCTGCTGGCCAGAAACGCCGAAGGCCGCATCGCTGCGGCCTTCGCGTGGATCCGCACCCGGCCTGGCCGGGCACGCCTGCCAGCTCAGCGCTGGCGGGCCTTGAAACGCGGATTCGACTTGCAGATCACGAAGACCTTGCCGCGGCGGCGGACCACCTTGCAGTCGCGGTGACGGGCCTTCGCCGACTTCAGGGAGGACAGGACTTTCATGACACACCTCGGAGGACGACGGATGGGAAGCCAAGGCCGTTCCAGCCCGGGCGTACAAAGAAGCCCGACATTCTAGCCTGCTTTCCTTCGGCGTTTCAAGTGCTTGCGCATCCGGCCCGGGCGGGGCGGGGCGGCGGGCTACAATCCACGGCCCAAATTCCTTCGGAGCCGCCATGCCGTCCCCAGTCCCGGTCCTCACCATCGACGGTCCGTCCGGGGCCGGCAAGGGTACCGTAAGCCGCCTGGCTGCCATGCGGCTGGGCTGGCACTACCTCGATTCCGGCGCGCTGTACCGGGCCGTCGGGGTCGCAGCCAGCTGGGCCGACCTGGACCTGTCCGACCCGGCGGCGCTGGTCCGCTGCACGTTCGACACGGCCATCGAATTCCATGACGGCCCGGCGGGCTTGAGGGTGCTGGTCAACGGGACCGACGCCACCGACGAGCTGCGCCTGGAGACCACCGGGACCCTGGCCTCGGCCATCGCCGCCATCCCGGAGGTCCGGGCGGCATTGAAGGAGCGGCAGCGCGCCTTCCGCCGCGAACCGGGGCTGGTGGCCGACGGCCGCGACATGGGTACGGTGATCTTCCCGGACGCCACGGCCAAGGTGTTCCTGACCGCCAGCGCCGAGGAGCGCGCCCGCAGGCGGCATAACCAGTTGAAGGAAAAAGGGGTTTCGGTTACATTTGATGGTCTGCTGCGGGAGATCCTCGCCCGCGACGCCCGCGACGCACAGCGCGCGGTGGCACCGCTGAAGCCGGCCGACGACGCCATCCTCATCGATACCACCGGCCTGTCGATCGACGAGGTCGTCGACCGCGTGCTGGCCCTGGTGCCGGCACGCACCGACTGACCGGCCGACCCCGCCGGATCGAATGCAGCAGAAGGCGTGCGAACGCCGAAGGCGCCGTCGCGGATGACCGCGACGGTTTTTCCCAACCAACCACACATGGCCTTCGGGCCGATCAGGGGGGCGGGATCTGCGGCAGGCGCCGCGCTCCGTCCGTGTGTTCAACCGAGTAATCAACAATGACCGAATCTTTTGCCGAACTGTTCGAACAGAGCCAGGCCAACCTGGCCGAGCAGCTTGGGGTCGAGCCCGGCGCCGAACTGAAGGC
>JAGHZW010000193.1:0-2160 GCA_017745195.1 Pseudoxanthomonas sp.
CCAGTGCGGTTAGCCGGCGGTCGCCGGCATCACCGGCGCCACCATGGCAGCCGGCCGCGGCCGCATAGGCCTGCGCTTCCCAGCGCAACGTGTCCAGCGACATGTCCGCCGGCAGCGCGGCGGCGAACCGCTCCAGCGGCCTGTCGCCGTCGCTCCCGGCCTGGATGGATTGCAGCCGGGCCAGCGCCAGTTGCGCCCGCAGCGTGCGCGAATCATCCGCACCGTAACCCACCTGCGTGAGCCGGGCGGCCATTTCCAGCCACGGTTGGGCCGCCCGCGCGTCGCCGGCCCCCAGCAGCAGTTCGCCGGTCATCCGGTCCAGGTCGCCCACCGCGGGGTGGCTGGCACCCAATCGGGCGATCCGCACCCGTCGCGCCTCCGCGAGCGTTGTCTGCGCAGCGGCGGGATCGCCGCCGGCTTGCAGGGCGAGTGCCAGATCGGCCAGGCCGTAATCGAGCAGGAAGCGGCCGTCGGGCTGGCGCCAGATCGCCGCGGCGCGCTCGAACGCGGAGGTCGCCGCCGCGATGTCGCCGCGCTCCATCGCCAGTCGTCCGAGCGCATCCAGGCTCAGGCCGGTCTCGCGATGCTGCGGGCCGAGCGTGGACTCGGTGAGGCCGTGCTGGGCGCGCAGCGCCTGTTCGGCCTCGGCCAGGCGGCCCAGCTTCAGATAGGCCAGGCCGAGCTGGCGACGCACCGCAAGGGTCGACGGGTGGTTGGGGCCATGCAGCTCCAGCGCCAGGGCAAGGCCGGGACGCAATATGGCTTCAGCGTCGGCGGCCTGATCGCGGTCGAGGTAGAGCACGCCGAGGCTGCGCTGGATCTCGACCATCAAGGGATGGCGGTCGCCGAGCCGGGCGCGGACTTGCCGTTGCGCGGCGAGGAACTGCTCGATCGCCGCACCGGTACGCGCGGCATCGCTCTCCAGCGACGCCAGGTCGATCATGCCTTCGGCCACGCCGGCGTCGTCGCCGAGCACATCACGGCGCACCGCGATCGCACGCTCGTACCATTGCCGTGCCGCCATGGCCTCGCCGAGCATGCGCCGGCAACGGCCGAACTGGAGGTAGAAGTCGGCCGCCTGCTGGGGCAGGTCGTCCTCGCGCGCCTGGGCGGCGGCGACCAGCGGCTGCATCCGCGCCACGCAGTCCTGCGAGCGGCCGAGCAGGCGCAGCACGCGCCCGTGCTGGCTGGCCGCATCCAGACGCAGGCCATCGTCGGCGCCCTCGTCATCGGCGAGCAACCCTTGCTGCCGTTCGGACAGCGACAGCGCCTCGTGGTAGTCGCCGATGCCGGTGTACAGGCGTGCGATCACACCGAGCAGCTCGGCGCGCGCGCGCGGCTGGTCCTCGAGCTCGCTTTCGCCGCGGCGTGCGCCGGCCGAGAGCAGCTCGCGCATGGCCATGCCCTGGCTGCGCTGGGCGCCACCGGCGTGTTCGAACAGGCCCAGCACGAAGCGTTGCAGCGCCTGTGCGCGCGCGGCCTCGTGCCGGGCCTCGTGGGCATGCCACAGGGCCAGGCCCAGCGCCGCCAGCAACGCCAGCACCGCCAGCGAACCCAGGGCGACGCCCCAGGTGTGGCGCTGCAGGTATTTCTGCAGCTGGTAGCCGATGCGCGGCGGCCGCGCCTCCACCGGCCGGCCTTCGAGATGGCGTTCGATGTCGCGCGCCAGCGCCTCGACCGAGCCGTAGCGCCGGGCCGGGATCTTGTGCAGGGCCTTCAGCGCGATGTTGTCCAGGTCGCCGCGCAGGCGCCTTGCCTGCCGCCGCGCCTGCGCCGCCTCCAGCTGGCCGGCTTCGGCCAGCCGCTGCACCGCCACCGACGGCCGTGGCGGCGAGACTTCGAGGATCACCCGCTCCCATTCCGCGTCGCTCTGCCGGCGCAGCCGGTACGGCTTGTCGCCGGCCAGCAGCTCGTACAGGACCACGCCCAGCGAATACACGTCGGTGAGCGTGCTCACCGGTTCGCCACGGACCTGTTCGGGTGCGGCGTAGTGCAGGGTGAACGCGCGCACCTCGGTACGCGCGTGGGTGGCGTCGGTGCCGTCGCGGTCAAGCAGCTTGGCGATGCCGAAATCGAGC
The DNA here is from genome assembly GCA_017745195.1 of Pseudoxanthomonas sp. Classification (GTDB taxonomy): domain Bacteria; phylum Pseudomonadota; class Gammaproteobacteria; order Xanthomonadales; family Xanthomonadaceae; genus Pseudoxanthomonas. The sequence continues at coordinate 2,079 of JAGHZW010000193.1, forward strand.
AGGCGGACGTCACGGGCGCCGGTGACCAGCATGTTCGACGGCTTGAGGTCGCGATGCACGATCAGCATGCCGAGCCAGCCGA
>JAGHZW010000193.1:2217-20556 GCA_017745195.1 Pseudoxanthomonas sp.
AAGCTGCTTGACCGCGGCGCAGACTTGCAGGAACAGGCGCAGCCGTGCCTCGACCGGCAGCGCGTTGTCGCGGCAGTAGTCGGTCAGCGGCACGCCTTCGACGTACTCCAGCACCAGGTAGGGCTGGTCGCCCTCGCCGATGCCGGCGTCGAGCAGGCGGGCGATGTTGGGGTGCTGCAACCGGGCCAGGATTTCGCGTTCGCGGGAGAAGCGCAGGCGCAGGTTCGGATCGGCGTAGCCGGGGCGCAGCAGTTTCAGCGCGAGCTGGCGCCGGTACAGGCCGTCGGCGCGCTCGGCCAGCCAGACCTGGCCCATGCCGCCTTCGCCGAGCAGGCGTTCGAGCTGGTACGGCCCCAGCCGCGTGCCCTCGCGCGACGCCGGACGCGTGCCCGGCAGCGGATCGTGGAGGAAGTCCGATTCGGTGTCCTCGGCGGCAAGCAGGGCTTCGAGCTCGGTGGCCAGCGACGGGTCATCGGCGCGCAGCCGCTCCAGCTCGTCCATGCGCCCGGCCGGCGGCAGGTCGAGAAGGGCGTCGAGCAGCGGCGAAAGGCGCTGCCAGCGCTCGGCGTCCATGTCTCCGGCGGCTCCTGGCGTCAGTCCTCGCGCATGGCCGCGAGCAGGAACAGACGCGCCTTCTGCCAGTCACGGCGCACGCTGCGCTCGGAGCGGTCCAGCAGTTCGGCGATTTCCTGTTCGGACAGCCCGGCGAAGTAGCGCAGTTCCACGACCTTGGCCAGCCTCTCATCCACCGCGGCCAGCCGCTCCAGCGCCGTGTCCAGGGCGAGCAGGTTCTCGTCCAGGCGCAGGCTGCTCTCGGCTTCCTCCGGGATCTCGGCCACGCGCTTGAGGTCGCCGCCGCGCTTGCGCGCCATGCGGTTGCGGGCGTAGTCGACGACCACGCTGCGCATGGCCGAGGCGGCATAGGCGAAAAAGTGGGCGCGGTCCTCGAAGCGGGCGCCGTTGCTGGCGCCGACCAGCTTCAGGTACGACTCGTGGACCAGCGAGGTCGGGTCGAGGGTGTTGTTCTGCTGGCCCGACAGCTGCCGTCGCGCCAGGGTATGCAGTTCCTGGTACAGCGTGCCCAGCACGCGGTCCAGCGCCTCGCGGTCTCCGCCGCGCGCGGCATCCAGCCACACGGTGATCTCGGGGGAACTCTCGGAAGAGTCGGCCATCGTCGTCTCCACGACCTCGGCAAGGGGCCGAATATAGCGGCTTTTCGCGTGGCGGGCGGGGTTTCCCGCCCCGGGTCGCCTGGCATGAAGCGTGCCGGAAACGGCGACCCCGGGTGTGGCGTGCGTCCTGCGCGGGAGGCGTCGTGACGCCGGGTGTCCCGGGCGTGCCGCCGATGCCGCCGGCAGGCGGAGAGCGGATACCGGCTCAGCGCTGGCAGCGTGGGCACCAGACACTGGCGCGCTGGCCGATGCTGGCTTCGCGCAACGGGCCGCCGCAGGTGGGACAGGCTTCGCCGCCGCGACCGTATACCGCCAGTTCCTGTTCGAAGTAGCCGGGTGCGCCGTCGGGGTTGAGGAAGTCGCGCAGGGTGGTACCGCCGCGGGTGATGGCATGGGCGAGGATGTCGCGTACCGCTTCCGCCAGCGCGGCGTAGCGTTCGCGCGAGACCTTGCCGGCGGCGCGCAGCGGCGAGATGCCGGCGCGGAACAGGCTTTCGGCGGCGTAGATGTTGCCGACCCCGACCACGATCCGCTGGTCCATCAGGAAGGTCTTCACCGGTGCGCTGCGACCGCGGCTGCGGGCGAACAGCCAATCACCGTCGAACGCCTCCGACAGCGGCTCGGGGCCGAGCCCGCGCAGCAGTTCGTGTTCGGTGCCGGCCGGCTGCCAGAGCAGGCTGCCGAAACGGCGCGGGTCGGTGAAGCGCAGCACGCGGCCGGAGTCGAGGGCCAGGTCGACGTGGTCGTGGGTGCCGACCGGGGTGTCGACCGGCAGCACCCGCAGCATCCCGGACATGCCCAGGTGCAGCAGCGCGCTGTCGCCGGCGTCGGTATCCATCAGCAGGTACTTGGCGCGGCGGCGGACCGCCTCGATGCGCCGGCCGGGCAGCTGCTCGCGGATCTCGTCGGGAATCGGCCAGCGCAGGTCCGGCCGGCGCAGGACCACGCCGGTGATGCGCCGGCCTTCCACGTGCGGCGCCAGGCCGCGGCGGGTGGTCTCGACTTCCGGCAGTTCGGGCATGGTCAGGCCCCGGCGGCGGCCAGGTAATGGTCGTGCTGCTGCGGATCGCGCTCCTGCCAGACCCGCACCGGGCCGCCGAACGCCTGCGACAGCCAGGCCCCGGTCAGGACCTCCGCGCGCGATCCGTCGGCAAGCACGCGGCCGGACTGCAGCAGCACCACCCGCTCGATCTCCGGGATGATCTCTTCGATGTGGTGGGTGACCAGCACCAGGGTCACGCCCTCGCTGGCCAGCGAACGCAGCATCGCCAGCAGGTGGCCGCGGGCGACCAGGTCCAGGCCGGTGCTCGGTTCGTCCAGCAGCAGCGCCTGCGGCCGGTTGACCAGGGCGCGGGCGATCAGCACGCGCCGGGCCTCGCCGGTGGACAGCTCCGCGTACGGCCGGCTGCGCAGCGACAGGGCGTGGGCACGCTCGAGCGCCTCGATCGCACGGGCGCGCATGTCGTCGGTGATCTCGCGGAACGGAGGCACCACGAAGCTGGCGAACAGGCCGCTGAGCACCGCGTTCTCGACCGTCAAGGCCGGCATGTCGGCCAGGTTGGCGCCGAAATCGCCGGTGACAATGCCCAGCTGCGAGCGCAGCCGGTCCACCTGCCAGCGCGCCTGTCCCAGTACCTGTACGGGCGGCTCGCCGGCCGCGCGCGCCAGCGGGTACAGCTCGCGGGTGATCAGCTTGATCAGGGTCGACTTGCCGCAGCCGTTGGCCCCGAGCACGGCGGTGTGCTGGCCCTGGTCGATGCGCAGCGAGAGTTCGTGCAGGACCCGGACCTGGCCACGGACCACGCTGGCGCGGTCCAGTTCGATCAGGGGCGGGCGGGCGGCTTCGGCAGCCGGAAGCGGTGCGGCGGAAGGCATCGGGACGGCGGTTCCTGTGACAGGCGCCGCAGATGAACACCGTACGCGGCGGACAGGTGAAGTTTGCCGGATCAGGCCCCATGATGTCGCCACGCGGGCGCGGTTCCGTGCCCCACCTACTCCGCGAGTTTCCACGCAATGCCCGACGCACTGCTCGATTTCCTCACTTCCGGCGTGGCTGGCCTCGGCTGGCTCGGCATGCTGGTCGTGCTGCTGGTCTTCACCCAGCTGACCATCTTCTCGGTGACCCTGTACCTGCACCGCAGCCAGGCCCACCGCGGCGTGGATTTCCATCCGGCGCTGAACCACTTCTTCCGCTTCTGGACCTGGCTGACCACCTCGATGATCACCCGCGAATGGGTGGCCATCCATCGCAAGCACCACGCCAAGGTGGAGACCGAGGAGGATCCGCACAGCCCGCAGACCCGCGGCATCGGCAAGGTGTTCTGGGAAGGCGTGGAGCTGTACCGCGAGGCGCGCACCGACCGTCCGTCGATCGAGCAGTACGGCAAGGGTGCGCCGGACGACTGGATCGAGCGTCACCTCTACACCCCGCACGCCAACCTCGGCCCGACGGCGCTGCTGTTCGTCAACTTCGCCCTGTTCGGTGCGATGGGCGTGGCCCTGTGGGCGATCCAGATGGCGTGGATCCCGTTCTGGGCCGCCGGCGTGGTCAACGGTCTCGGCCACTGGTGGGGCTACCGCAACTTCGAGTCGGCCGACACCTCGACCAACCTCACTCCGTGGGGCGTGTGGATCGGTGGTGAGGAGCTGCACAACAACCACCATGCGTTCCCGAGCTCGGCCCGGTTCTCGATGCGGCGCTGGGAGTTCGATATCGGCTGGGCCGCGATCAAGGGCCTGGAGAAGCTCGGCCTGGCCAAGGTGCTGCGCGTGGCCCCGAGCCTGGACATCCGCCCGAACATCGCCGTGCCTGACTCGGAGACGCTGCGCGCGCTGCTGTCGCACCGCTTCCAGGCGATGACCGACTACCAGCGCAACGTGTTCAAGCCGGCGCTGCGCGAGGAAGCCGCTGCCGCCGGTGCCAAGCTGCGCCAGCTGCTGCCGCGGCGGATGCGGCGTGGCCTGGTCGACGATGGCCGCTGGCTCAAGCCCGATGCGCGCGAACAGCTGCGCAGCTGGGTTTCGCAGCGGCCGCGGATCCAGGCCCTGGTCGAGCACCGCGCACGCCTGTCGGCGCTGCTGGAGGCGCGCAGCCACGACGCGGCCGAGCGCCTGCGCCAGCTGCAAGCCTGGTGCCAGGAGGCCGAGGCCAGTGGCATCCGCGCGCTGCAGGAATACTCTGCGCGGCTGAAGGGCTACGCGCTGGCGCAGTGATGCACGGCGCCGCGCGCAACAGCACACCAACAGACAGGCCCGGGCGTCCGCGTCCGGGCCTGCTGCTTTGCGCCGGCCTGCTGGCCGCCTCCAGTGCGATCGCCCAGGTCGAACGCACCGGCGACTACCTGGCGAAGATGGACACCGACGGCGATGGACGCATCTCCAAGGCCGAATACGTGGCCTGGATGAGCTATGCGTTCGAGCAGATGGACCGCGATGGCGATGGCGTGCTGTCCAGCGCAGAACTGCCGGGCGGCAAGGGCAAGCCGGTCACGCTCGAGGAACACCGCAAGCGTCTGGCCGAACGCTTCTTGCGCCAGGATGCCAACAAGGATGGCTGGCTCGATGCGCGCGAGCTGGCGGCACCGCCGGCCTAGCGCCGATCAGCGCGCACCATCGCCACGCCGCGGTGGATCGACCAGCGGCTGCCCGTTCTGCAGCAGCCACAGCATGATCGTCTTCTGCCGCACGTAGTTGGCACTGACGAACGACTCGACCAGCCCGGCCCAGCCGTCGAGGAAGCCGGCCTTGAGCACGAAGCCGCGGAAGAAGCGCCACGCCGGTGCCAGCACCAGCTTGCCCAGCGTGGCGCGCCTGCCGCGGGCGAAGTCGTGCTCGGCCATCATCCGCGCATAGCGCTGCTTCTTGTCCAGCAGCTGCATGAACGAGCGGTACGGGTGGTGCAGCAGGTCGCCGGCCAGCAGCGCGACCGGGCCGTCGACCGACACCGCTTCGTGGATCTCGCGGTCGCCGCGCCAGCCGCCGCGGCGCCGGTCGAACAGGCGCAGCACCCGGTCCGGATAGGCGGTTCCATGGCGCAGGAAGCGGCCGTAGTACTCGGACATCCGTGCGAAGCGATAGCCGACGGCACGGGCGAAGCCGGCGTCGCGTTCGGCCTCGATCGAGGCGCGCAGGCGCGCATTGACGCGTTCGTCGGCATCCAGGCTCAGCACCCAGTCGTGCGCGCACTGCTCGACGGCGAACTGCTTCTGGCTGCGGAAGCCATCGAAGGGACGCACCAGCACGCGCGCGCCGGCCTGCTGTGCGAGCTCGCGGGTGCCATCGGTCGAACCGGAATCGACCACCACGATCTCGTCGCAGAATGCCAGCGAGGCCAGGCAGTCGCCGATCCGGTCGGCCTCGTTGAAGGCGATGATGCAGGCCGACAGCGGCGTCCGGCCCGGCGCGGCGGCAGGCGTAGCGGTGGCGGCGCGGCGGTCGGCGGGCATGCTTTGGTGAGGGGCACGGAGGATGCGGAAAGCCTAGCAGGGCCGCCCGGCGGCGTGCGCGCCGGTGCGATAATCGCGTCAGTTCCCGCGCGCCCGGAGTGCGACGTGCCCAAGCATTACCTGCTCTACGGTTCCGAGCGCTACGCGCTGGCGATCCTGCGCCCGATCCAGGCCGCGATCCGCGCCCGTGGCGGCGAGACGGCCTGGTTCTTCGACGGCCCCGGCGCGGACGACCTGGCTGCCGACGAGACCCTGCTGACCGTCGAGCAGGTGCGCGCGTGGAAGCCGTACGCGGTGATCACCTCGTCCAACGCGGTGCCGCACTTCTTCCCGGGAGTGAAGGTCGAGACGTTCCACGGCTTCGACGCAGGCAAGCCGCGGCACATCTACATCCGCGGATTCTTCGACCTGTACTGCACCACCGGCCCGCGCGATACGGCTGCCTTCACCGCGTTGTCGGAAAAGCTCGGCCATTTCGCGGTGACCGAAACCGGCTTCCCGAAGATCGATCCGTTCATGGCGCAGCTGGGTGATGCGCCCGAGCCGGTGCGGCAGCCGCCGGTGATTCTCTACCACTCCACCTTCTCGCCCTCGTGGAGCGCCGCGCCGGTGCTGTACGACGAGATCGCGCGGCTGTCGCGCAGCGGCGAGTGGCGCTGGATCGTCACCTTCCACCCGAAGATGGATCCGGAGGTGGTGGCCAAGTACAAGGCGCTGCAGAACGAACACCTGACCTTCGCCGAGAACGACAACATCCTCGACCTGTTCCCGCAGGTGGACATGATGTGTTCGGACACCTCGTCGGCGCTCAACGAGTTCCTGCTGACCTACAAACCGGTGGTGACGTTCAAGAACCGGCGCCCGGGACCGCAGCTGATCGACATCGACGATCCGGCGCAGTTCGAACCGGCGATCCGCCGCGCGCTGTCGAGGCCGCCGGAACTGATGGCGGCGGTGCGCCAGTTTGCCGACCAGCTGCACCCGTATCGCGACGGGCGCTCCAGCGAGCGCGTGCTCGATGCGATCGACGCCTTCGTCGCCGCCGGTGGACGCAGCCGCAAGCCCAAGCCGCTGAACCTGTGGCGCAAGCTCAAGTTGCGTCGGCGGATCGGCTATTGGGGGCCGGCCGGCTTGTAGCCGCGCGTAGCGGCGCAGGCAGCGGTCAGGGCGCTGCAGTCACCAGCGAAGCCTGCGACCGGCCAGGGTGTGGCCCAGCTGCGCGTAAATCGCGCGCGCTTCTTCTTCGGGCAGGAAGCGGATCCGCAGCGGCGGCGACATCCCGCCGGCACCGGCGCTGTCCATCCACAACGAAGCGGTACCCAGCCAGCGGTCCAGCGGCGAGCGCTGCAGGCGCAATGCCTGCAGCTTGTCGATCTCGGCGAAGCGCCACCAGCGCGACCACCAGCCGCCGCGCACCGCGACCAGGTGTGCTTCCACCGCATAGCCCATGCGTCCGGCCTGGCGCCATGCCGCGTACGCCGCCCACGGCAGCCACAGCAGGACCAGCAGGCCCCATGGGCCCAGCTTCCAGGCCACGACGCCCGCGATCAGCAGCGGCCACGGCAGGGTGCCGAGGAACAGCCGCCACCAGGCGTTGCGGGGCAGCGGCCGCCACTGTGCCGGCGGCCACGCGGCGTCAGGCAGCAGGCTGGCCGCCAGCGCGTCGCAGGCTTCAGGCGTGGCGATCGGCGCCAGTTCGCGCAGCTTGCGTGGATCGTCCTCGCGGCCGCCCGTGGCGGTGTCGATGCGCAGGCTGCGCCGGCCGAGCCAGCGGTGCAGTAGCGTTTCCTGCAGGAACCAGGCCTGGATCCGCCGCGGCGCCACGCTGGTGCGCATCCGCGCGAACAGCCCACGCTCGACGGTGAGCCGGCGCTGGGTCTCGCTCAAGCGGAAGCCGTGGTACTGGCTCAGCGCCAGCGCCACCGACAGCAGCCGCAGCAGGAACACGAACACGCCGATCGCCGCCATCGTCGCGCCGGCAATTCCCAGCCAGCCCAGGTGCAGGTGCCCGGCGTAGCTGGCCGCCTGGTGGAACGAGTCTTCGGCGTAGTGGGCGAGGCGCTTCTCGGGGAAAAGTTGCCAGAGCAGGCCGAAACCGGCGGCGACCACGATCATGCCGCGGTTCGACACCAGGCCCAGTCGCACCACTTCGGCGGTGCGCAGTACGAGCAGCGTGCGACTCGTGTCTGCCGCTTGCGCCTGCGCATCGGCGGCGCTGGCGGCGGCCTCGCCGCCGCGATGGCGCACCACCCGCTCCAGTGCCAGCGCCTCGTCCAGGCCGAGCACGCGCATATGCGCCTCGGGCTTCTGCCCGCCGGCCGATTCCAGGCGCACTTCGGCGACGTTGAAGACCCGGTGCAGCAGCGACTGGTGCAGGCCGACATTGTGGATCCGTGCGAACGGGATCTCGCGCTGCGAGCGCTGCAGCAGGCCGCTACGGATGGTGATGGCGTCGCTGCCGATCCGGTAGCGGTAGGTGAAGTACTGCAGCACCGATACCAGCACCAGCACGCCGACGCCGACCAGCGGCGCCCATTCGGCGTAATCGCCGCCGGGGCCGCTGCGCCGGCCGGCGACCAGCAGCACCAGCAGAGGCACCACGAACTGGCGCAGCTGCTGCAGCAGCACGAACAGCCACGACCACGGGTGCAGCCGGCGGTCGGCGCTCCCGGCGACCGTGGCGGGCGTTCCGCTCACAGCGCGTCGTCGGTTTCGACCTGGCGGGCCAGGTGCGCGCGCAAGGCTTCGGCGTCGTCCAATGCCAGCAGCGGCAGCTTCACCGCGGCCATCCGCGTGCCGGCGGTGTGCACGACCAGCGTGGCCAGGCCCAGCTTGCGTTCCAGCGGGCCGCGCTCCAGGTCCAGATGCTGGACGCGCGAGACCGGCACCAGCGTCTCGGTGCGCCACAACCCGCCGCGGCGCGTGGCGAAACCGTCCGCATCCAGTTTCCAGCCGATCCGGCGATGGCGGCGCAGACCGACCAGTCCACCCAGCGCCAGGCCGGCGAGCGCGGCGGCGGCGATGATGGGCACGCGCGGCAGGTCGAGCAGGGTCGATGCGACCATGCCGAGGCCGAGGCCGGCGGGAACGGCCAGCGCGAAGCCTGCGCCTGCGGCATACAGCAGCGCGCCGCGTCGCGGCAGCGGTTGCCAGTCGGCCGGGAACATGGAGCCAGGGTCGCCCGCATCGAGGGGCGGAGGATCAGCGGCCGGCGATTCGATCACGGAGGTCGTCGGGTCGATGGGTTGACCGGATCGTAAGCGTTCGCGCGGTCGCATGCGCGTCCTGCCGGGTGGGCGGCTGTTGCTGTGGGCGGGACTATGCGGGCCGCTTGGCCCACTCGCGGGTTTCGTACGGATTGATCTCGCCGCTGCCCGGCGGACGCAGCGTGTAGCGCTTGTAGGTCCACTGGTACTGGGACGGGTCGCGCCGGGCGACGCGTTCGACTTCGGCGTTGAGGCAGGTCACCGCCGCGACCGGATCGGGATCGGCGATCGCCACCGGTGCCGGCTCGACATGCAGGGCGAAACCGGGCCCGTCGCCGATGCGTTCGCACCAGGCCAGCAGTACCGGTGCCCCGGTGCGTTCGGCCAGCCGCGACAGCAGGGTCATGGTCAGTGCCTGCACGCCGAAGAACGGCGCGAACTCGCCATCACCCGCCTTGGGCTGCTGGTCGGGCAGGATGCCGACCGCGCCGCCGTCCTTGAGCACCTTCCACAGCTGGCGCACCGCCGGGCCTTCGGCGCGTACTTGGCGCACGTTGTCGACGCCCCGCACCAGCTGCAGGAATTCGTCGCCCACCGCCGCCTCGGGCGGCCGGTAGACGATCGCGATCGGACCGCGCGAAGCCAGCCACTGGTTGAGCAGCTCCCAGTTGCCGAAATGCGGCGCGGCCACGATCACGCCGCGGCCGGCGGCGAGGGCCTGGTCGTACAGGGCCTCGCCGTGGCGCTCGCGCAGCAGGGTCAGGTTGGCGGCCGGCGGACGGGTCCACAGCTTCAGCGTTTCCAGCGCCTGCCGGGCGGTGGTGCGCAGGATCCGCCGATGCAGGGCCTGGCGCTCGCCGGCGTCCATGCCGGGGAAAGCCAGCTCCAGGTTGCGCCGTGCGACCCGGCTTTCGCGACCATCGCGCCAGCGCCACATCGCGGCGATGCCGTCGCCCAGCCGGTAGAGCGCCGGCCAGGGCAGCACGCCCAGCAGGCGGGTGGCGGCGTGGAGCACGCGGGCTTGGGTTCGGGCTGACATGGCGGGCAAGTCTAGCCGGCGCAGGCGGCAAGCTCCGCATCGGCCGGTGCCGGGCGGCGGGTGGGTGACAAGCCGCCCGTGTCCGCCGATGCTGGCGCACCTTCCAGACGGCGCATCGCCATGCTCGCCCTGATCCAGCGCGTTACCCGGGCCTCGGTCGAGGTCGACGGCCAGATCGTGGGCGAGGTCGGCGAGGGCCTGCTGGCGCTGGTCGGGGTGCAGCCGGGAGACGACGCGGCGAAAGTGGCACGGATGGCACAACGGCTGCTCGGTTACCGCGTTTTCTCCGACGATGCCGGCAAGATGAACCGCTCGCTTGCGGATACGGGTGGCGGACTGCTGCTGGTCAGCCAGTTCACCTTGGCCGCCGACACCGAGGCCGGCATGCGACCGAGCTTCAGCACGGCGGCTCCGCCGGCCGAGGCTGAACGCACTTTCAACCAGTTGGTCGAGGTCTGTCGCGGACAGCATGGACGGGTGGAAACCGGCCGCTTCGGGGCCCATATGGTGGTCAGCCTGGTCAATGACGGCCCGGTCACCTTCCTGCTCCGGGTGTGAGTTCCGCTGAACGCGAGCCGCCCGCAAGTGGTTGACGCACAAGGGTTGCCGGGTCTTTGACCGGGTGCCCTGTTATAATGCTAGGTTCTCTTCACCAACCTGTCCCGGTGGCGCCGCACATGGCCAACGAACGTCCAGCCCAGCAATCCGAAATCAAGCAGCTCATCAGCAAGGGCCTGGAGCAGGGCTACCTGACCTATGCCGAGGTCAATGACCACCTGCCCGACGACATCGTCGATGCCGAGCAGATCGAAGACATCATCGGCATGATCAACGGCATGGGCATCGATGTCCATGAAGTCGCGCCCGATGCCGAAACCCTGCTGCTCAACGACGGCAACACCGGCAACCGCGAGATCGACGACACCGCCGCCGAGGAAGCCGCCGCCGCGCTGACCGCGCTGGATTCCGAGGGTGGTCGCACCACCGACCCGGTGCGCATGTACATGCGCGAGATGGGTACGGTCGAGCTGCTGACCCGCGAGGGCGAAATCGCCATCGCCAAGCGCATCGAGGAAGGCCTGGGCCAGGTCCAGGCCGCGCTGGGTAGCTTCCCGTGGTCGATCGAGTTGCTGCTCGAAGAGTACGAATTGCACAAGGCCGGCAAGAAGCGCCTGGCTGAGGTCGTGGTTGGCTTCAACGACCTGATCGACGAGACGCCGGAGCCGGCGGCCGCAGCGGTCGAGGTCGACGGCGATGCCGAAGCCGACGAGGAAGACGATGAGGAAGTGGGCGACGACGAGGAGGCCGAAGCCGGCCCGACCGGTCCGGACCCGGCCGAGGTCGCGCGCCGCATGGAAGTGCTGGCCACCGAATACGCCAAGTTCAAGAAGGCCAACGCCAAGGCCGGCCCGCAGGCCAAGAACGTGATCAAGATGCGCGGCGAAATGGCCGAGCAGTTCGTCACCTTCAAGCTGCCTCTGGCGCTGACCGACACCCTGGTGCGCAAGCTGCGCGAGGTGCTGGGCGAGATCAAGGACCACGAGCGCCGGGTGCTGCACTTGGCGACCGTCGTCGCGCACATGCCGCGCAAGGATTTCATCCGCGCGTGGGAAGGCAACCAGGTCAACCTGGAGTGGGTGGACGAGGTCCTCAAGCGCAAGCAGAAGTGGTCTTCGGCGCTGCGCGACGTCAAGGACCAGATCGTGTCCGAGCAGCAGGCCACCATCGCCGTGGAGCAGGCCATGTACCTGGACCTGGCCGACATCCGCGAGATCGGTCGGCAGATGGCCTATGGCGAAGCCAAGGCGCGGAAGGCCAAGAAGGAGATGGTCGAGGCCAACCTGCGCCTGGTGATCTCCATCGCCAAGAAGTACACCAACCGCGGCCTGCAGTTCCTGGACCTGATCCAGGAAGGCAACATCGGTCTGATGAAGGCGGTCGACAAGTTCGAATACCGCCGCGGCTACAAGTTCTCGACCTACGCCACCTGGTGGATCCGCCAGGCGATCACCCGCTCGATCGCCGACCAGGCGCGCACCATCCGCATCCCGGTGCACATGATCGAGACGATCAACAAGCTCAACCGCATTTCCCGGCAGATGCTCCAGCAGTACGGCCGCGAGGCCACGCCGGAGGAGCTGGCCAAGGAAATGGACATGCCCGAGGACAAGATCCGCAAGGTCATGAAGATCGCCAAGGAGCCGATCTCCATGGAGACGCCGATCGGCGACGACGAGGATTCGCACCTGGGCGATTTCATCGAGGACACCAACGTGGAGTCCCCGATCGAGAACACCACCAACATCAACCTGTCGGAAACCGTCCGCGACGTGCTGGCCGGCCTGACCCCGCGCGAGGCCAAGGTCCTGCGCATGCGCTTCGGCATCGACATGAACACCGACCACACCCTCGAGGAAGTGGGCAAGCAGTTCGACGTCACCCGCGAGCGCATCCGCCAGATCGAGGCCAAGGCGCTGCGCAAGCTGCGCCACCCGTCGCGTTCGGAACAGCTGCGCAGCTTCCTCGACATCGACTGAGCCGGCTGGCGCAGGCAACACGCAACACCGGAGGCCCCGCATGCGGGGCCTTCGCGTTTTCCGGGCGCGGATCGTCTGGCCGTGCTCGCCGCCGCTCCACTACACTGCGACCCCGACGCGGGCCTATAGCTCAACGGTTAGAGCAGGGGACTCATAATCCCTTGGTTCCAGGTTCGAATCCTGGTGGGCCCACCAACCGGCCGTGGCGCCGCCCCGATTCCATGGGCGCAGTCGACGTCCAGCAGGCGGTCGGCAGGGACGGCCCCGCCCCTCCGCGGACGAATCGGGACCCGATGCCGGTATCGCCAAGGTCGCTGACCACGCCTTCTCCCGCCCTACTGTCGATAAACGACCGGTCCCGGTCGCGCGTTGGTCTGCGACGAAAACACCTGCGGGCTCTCCGTCGCCGCATCACTGTCGAGCAGGCCCTTGTCCTGGCAACGGGAGCCGGACGGTGGGTGCGCGACGGCCAGTCCCGGCAACATTCCGGCCGCATGGGGCCAAGGGGCAATTTCGGACGCTGCCGCCAGCTCCTAGCGTTGTTCCGGGTCAGGAAATGCTCGCGGGGTGTGCCATGCCTGAAGAACACGACGAAGCGGTCCTGCTGGCGCTGCTGGACCGGCTGCTCAAGTTCCGGCTGCCGCGCGCGCTGGAACTGAAGAAGAACGTCGAAGCCGGCGAGCGCCTCACCGACGCGGACATCGCGTTCCTGAAGGCCGCGCTCGCCGATGCGCAGGACGGCCAGCGCTACGTCGTCCGCAACCCCGAGTTCCACCGCCTCGGCGCGCAGATCGCCCAGCTCTACGACGACATCGTCAGCGGCGCGCTGGAAAACGAGAAGAAGCATGGCGACCGCTGAGGCGCCGCTCGCCACGGGAATGCGCCTGCGCTACGACGTGGTCGCGGGGCTGACCGCCGCCGCGGTCGTCATTCCCAAGGCGCTGGCATACGCGACGATCGCCGGCCTTCCGATCGAGGTCGGCCTGTACACCGCGTTCGTGCCGATGATCGTGTACGCCCTGCTCGGCACGTCGCGGCCGCTGTCGGTCAGCACCACGACCACCATCGCCATCCTCACCGGCGCGGAACTGTCCCAGGTGGCGCCCGGCGCCGACGTCGCCCAGATGATCGTGGTCACCGCGACCCTGACGCTGATGGTCGGCGCGATCCTGGTCGCCGCGTCGCTGCTGCGGCTGGGCTTCGTCGCCAACTTCATCTCGCTGCCGGTGCTGGTGGGCTTCAAGGCCGGCATCGGCGTGGTGATCATCGTCGACCAGTTGCCCAAGCTGATGGGCCTGCACTTCGAGAAGGGCTCGTTCGTGCACAACCTCGGCGAGGTGCTGCGCGGGCTGGGCCACCTGTCGTGGCCGACCTTGGCCGTGGGCGTGGGCACGATCCTCGCGCTGACCCTGATCGAACGCCTGCGTCCGCGCTGGCCGGCGCCGCTGATCGCGGTAGCGGGTGCGATCGCCGGCGCCGCGCTGCTGGGCTGGCAGAGCCACGGTGTCGACCTGGTCGGCACGGTGCCGAGCGGGTTTCCGCACCTGACCCTGCCCGACCTCTCGCTGGTGCGGCAGATGTGGCCCGGCGCATGCGGCATCGCGCTGATGAGCTTCACCGAGACGATCGCGGTGGGCCGCGCCTTCCAGGCCAGCAACGAACCGCTGCCGAGCGCGAACCGCGAACTGCTCGCCACGGGTGTCGGCAACGCGGCCGGTGCGCTGTTCGGCGCCATGCCTTCCGGCGGCGGCATGTCGCAGACCGCGGTGAACCGCCGCGCCGGCGCGCGCACCCAGATGGCGCAGCTGGTCACCGCCGCGGCCACCGCGGCGACCATGCTGCTGCTGGCGCCGATGATCGGCCTGATGCCGCACGCCACCCTGGCCGCGCTGGTCATCGTCTACTCGATCGGCCTGATCCACCCGGCGGATTTCCGCGACATCCTGCGCGTGCGCCGCACCGAATTCCTGTGGGCGGTCGCCGCCTTCGCCGGGGTGATGCTGCTGGGCACGCTGCAGGGCATCCTCGTGGCGATCGTGGTGTCGCTGATCGCGCTGGCCCAGCAGGCCGCCGATCCGCCGGTGCGCGTGCTCGGCCGAAAGCGCGGCACCAACGTGTTCCGTCCACCCTCGTCCGAAAATCCGGATGACGAGACCTTCCCCGGCCTGCTGCTGCTGCGCCTGGAGGGCCGCCTGTTCTTCGTCAACGCCGAGCGCGTGGCCGAGAAGATCCGACCGCTGATCGCCCAGCATCGGCCGCGCTACGTCGTGCTGGACATGTCGGGGCTGTTCGACCTGGAGTACTCCGCGCTCAGCGCGCTGGTCGACGCGGAACGGCGTCATCGCGCCGCGGGCGTCCAGCTGGTGCTGGCGGAACTGAATCCGGAGGTCTACGCCATGGTCCGCCGTTCGCCGCTGGGCGAGGCGCTGGGCGAGGAGCGCATGTTCTTCAATCTCGAGATCGCGGTCGAACGCCTGCAGGCGGAAGCCGCGGCCGCAGCCACGCAGAACACGGAGTCGCCGACATGAAACAGGGCAAAGCGAAGAAGAAGGCAGCGCCGGTCGCCAAGAAGCGCGGTCGGGTGAAAGCGAAGAAGGCGGCGTCGGCGCCGCTGGTGCCGCTGGACACGCAGCCCGCCGGCGAGCCGGCGAAGATGAAGCGCCGCGAGTACGAGGACCAGCTCGAAAAGATGCACGTCGAGCTGGTGAAGCTGCAGGAATGGGTGGTCAAGAAGGGCCTGAAGGTCTGCGTGATCTTCGAGGGCCGCGACACCGCCGGCAAGGGCGGGGTCATCAAGGCCATCACCGAGCGCGTCAGTCCGCGCATCTTCCGGGTCGTCGCGCTGCCGGCGCCGACCAGCCGCGAGCGTTCGCAGATGTACATGCAGCGCTACGTGAAGCACCTGCCGGCAGCCGGCGAGATCGTGATCTTCGACCGCAGCTGGTACAACCGGGCAGGCGTGGAACGGGTGATGGGTTTCGCCGACGAGGAAACGGTGCAGACCTTCCTGCAGACCACGCCGATGGTGGAGGACGCCATCGTCAAGTCAGGCGTGATCCTGCTCAAGTACTGGCTGGAAGTGAGCGAGGAGGAGCAGGAGAAGCGGCTCAAGGATCGGGCCAAGGACGGGCGGAAGACCTGGAAGCTCACCCCGATGGACCTGAAGTCGTACAGCCGCTGGTACGACTATTCACGCGCGCGCGACGACATGTTCGCGGCCACCGACACCGCCCGCGCGCCCTGGTACGTGGCGCGCACCGACGACAAGCGCCGCGGCCGGCTCAACATCATCCAGCACCTGCTCGAACACGTGCCGTACGAAGAGACCAAGCGCGACAAGGTGAAATTCCCGAAGCGGCAGAAGCGCGGTGGCTACGTCGAGCCGGATCATCCGTACCGGTACGTCGAGGAGCGCAACTGAGACCCACCGTGCCCGGGTGGAAAAGAGAGCGGGATGAAGCTTCCGTTCACGCTGCGCGGACCGGCAATGTGGGTAAGGTGGCCGGCAACGGCCACCCGGGACATGGCATCCGCTCGCCGGTGCCGCGAGTTCGCCGGGTCCAGCGCCGGAATCCCTTGCCACCTCGCAGGAGTGAAACCATGAAGCGCCTTGCAAGCAGTGTCGCGTTGCTGTCGATCATCGTTGCGACCGGTTTGTCCACGGGCTGTAGCACGGCACCGCCGAGCAGCAACACCTTCACCCGCAGCGAGGCCGGCCGCGCCCAGAGCGTGGAATGGGGCACGATCGAGGCGATGCGCCAGGTGAACATCCAGAACGACCAGCGTGGCATCGCCACGGCCACCGGCGCGGTGCTGGGCGGCATCGCCGGCAGCACGATCGGTGGCGGCACCCGCGCCAACGCCGCTGGCGCCACCGTCGGCGCGGTGGCGGGCGGCGCGGCCGGCAATGCGGTTTCCGGACGCACCACACCGGGCGTCGAGTTCACCGTCCGCCTGGAGTCGGGGCGCGCGGTCGCGGTCGTGCAGCCGGGCTCGTTGAGCGATTACCGCGTCGGTGATCGCGTGCGGGTCACTTCCGACGGCGTGACCACCCGCGTGAGCCGCTGATCCCTCCGGGGGATCCAGCCGGTCGTCCATCCGGAGCCGGGCGTGCCTGTGCATGCCCGGCTCCGTTGCATCGGGTCACCGGCCAGCGGGTCAGAACCACCAGCGCACGCCGGCGACCCAGCGCGTGTCGCGCGCTGCCTCGCCATCCTCGCGCCGATAGTCGGCGGTGCCGCCGAACGCACGCTCGTGGACCAGTCCGACATAGGGTGCGAAACGCCGGGTGACCTCGTAGCGCAGGCGCAGCCCGGCCTCGGCCGAGGACAGGCCCGAGCCGGTGCCGCGCCGCGGATCGTCCTGGCCGCGCAGTTCGACTTCGAGCAGCGGCTGCAGGACCAGGTGGCCGGTGAGCAGCAGCTCGTACTCGACTTCGGCGATGAACGCACTCTGCCCGTGTTCGCCGAGATAGGCGGTGGCCGACATCTCGAATTTGTACGGGGCCAGGCCCTGCACGCCTAACGCGGCCCAGCTCTGCGACGGCCCCGGGGCGAAATCGTGGCGCACGCCGGCCACGACGTCCCACCACGGGCTGATGCTGCGCCCGTAGAGTGCTTCGAGGTCCGCCGCACCAGTGTGGTCGCGCTCACGCTCGCCTTCGCTGCGCAGCCACAGGCGCTGCACGTCGCCGCCGAACCAGGCGCTTCCCTCCCAGGCCTGGCCGCTGCCGGGCTGCGCATCCCAGGCCTCGAACCGGTTGAAGCGCACCAGCGAGTTCAGGGTCGCGTCGTGGGCGTGGCCGGCATGGAGTTCGGGAAACGCGGCGGCCCGGTCGGCGTCGGTCAACACCGGCACCGGTTCGCGCGGCAGTTGGCCTGGCGACGACGTTGCCGCGTGGCCGGCATGCGGGTCGCCGCCTCGCATGGCGGCCGGGTGCATGGCGTGGGGATCATCATCGGTCGTGGCCGCATGTCCGGCATGCGGACCGGCGTGGCCCGCGCCGTGGTGCATGGCGTGCGGATCCGGTCTGGAGGCGGCGGCGGGCGACGCGGAAGCGGGCGTGGTGGCTGCCGGCGGCGCGGCGCCATCCTGCATCGCAGGGGCCGCGTGCAGCGCCGGATCATGCGCCTGCGCGTGCACGCCGACCGCAAATCCGGCCAGGCTGGCGACGAGCATGGCGCGCAGCGGGGAACGGCTCATGCGCGTTCCTCCACGCGCACCTCGCGCATCATCCCGCTCTCCATGTGGTAGAGCAGGTGGCAGTGGTAGGCCCAGCGACCGAGCGCGTCGGCGCGCACCCGGTAGCTGCGGCGCGTGCCCGGCGGCATGTCGATGGTGTGCTTGCGTACCTGGAAGCGGCCATC
Organism: Pseudoxanthomonas sp.; assembly: GCA_017745195.1. Classification (GTDB taxonomy): domain Bacteria; phylum Pseudomonadota; class Gammaproteobacteria; order Xanthomonadales; family Xanthomonadaceae; genus Pseudoxanthomonas. Next base: position 19,983 of record JAGHZW010000193.1, read on the forward strand.
CGCATTTTCCAGGTCGCTCCACATCCCGTGCAGGTGGATCGGGTGCTGCATCATCGTGTCGTTGACCAGCACCACGCGCACGCGCTCGCCGTAGTTGAGGCGCAGCGGTTCGGCGCTGGCGAACGGAATGCCATCGAACGACCAGGCGAACTTCTCCATGTGCCCGGTCAGGTGCAGCTGCAGCTCGCGTCCCGGTTCGCGGCCGTCCGGATCGTCGAACAGGCTGTGCAGGTCGGCGTAGGCGAGCACGCGGCGGCCGTTGTCGCGCAGGCCGATACCCGGATCGTCCAGGCGCGCTCCGCTGGGCGACGACTGCATGTCGACCAGCGGATTGCCGCGTTCGCTGTCCGGGTGCACGACTGCCGGCGCACCGCCACCGCCATGGCCGCCATGACTGCCGTGGCTGTCATGCGTGCTGGCGGGCGAAGCCGCCATGGCCGCGCCGCAACCGCCCTCGGCGCCGTGTCCCATTGCAGCGCCGCAGCCGCCTTCGGCAGGCACCATCGCGCCACCATGCGCGCCATGGCCCATGTCGTCCATGGTCAGCAGCGGTCGCGGATCGTTGGCCGGCACC
>JAGHZW010000194.1:0-11016 GCA_017745195.1 Pseudoxanthomonas sp.
AAGTACCTGGGCGGCGACGCGGTGGCCTCGCTCGGCAACAAGCTGCTCGAGCGCGCGGTGACCACGGTCACCGACGAGGCGGTATGCATCACCTCGCCGGCGGTGGCGGCACGCTGGGTCGCCGCCGCACGCCGCCGCGCGCAGCTGCGCGCCGGCTGAGCGGGCCTTCGGGGAGCGGGCCATGTGCGTGGTCGCCTTCGCCTGGGATGCGCATCCGCGCTGGCGCCTGCTGCTGGTCGGCAACCGCGACGAGTTCCATGCGCGGCCGACCGCGCCGCTGGCGCAGTGGGACGACGGCTCCGGGATCATCGCCGGCCGCGACCTCGAGGCCGGCGGCACCTGGCTGGGCGTGGACGGGCAGGGTCGCTGCGCGCTGGTGACAAACGTGCGCGACTTCAGCCGTCCGCAGGACGGACTCTCGCGCGGCCTGCTCGCCAGCGACTACCTGCGTGGCGGCGAAGGCGCGCAAGCGCGCGCTCGGGCGCTGCTCGCCACCGCGTCGGACTATCGACCGTTCAACCTGCTGCTGGCCGATCCGCAGGCCTGCACCTGGGTCGGCAACCTGCCGCAGGTACGCATGGCCACGCCGGATGCCGGCGTGCACGTGCTCTCCAATGCGCAGCTCGATACGCCGTGGCCGAAAGCGTCGGCGCTGGGTGCGCGCCTGCGCGACTGGATCGATGCCGGTGGCGATGAGGATTTCGCACCGCTGTTCACCGCGCTCGCCGACGACCGCACCTGGCCGGATGCGCAGCTGCCCGACACCGGCATCGGCCTGGAGCGCGAGCGCTGGCTGTCGTCGGCCTTCATCCGTGGCCAGGACTACGGCACGCGCGCCAGCACGGTGGTCGCGCTCGATCGCGCCGGTCGCGGCGTGATCGTCGAACGTCGCTGGGGTCCGATGGGCGTGCCGCTGGGTGAAACGCGACTGGCGATCGGCGCCGCCCGGGGCTGAACCGCATTGCACCCGCGACTGGCGACGTCGCGGCGCGGCGTCGATTGTCCGTGGTGGAGCAACGCCGCGTTCATCGGCCTGAATCCTTGCGAACACAGCATGGGCGCGTTCACGTCGTACAGAAGCCGCGCCCGGCACGGTGACCGCTCCGGACCACTGGAGACATCACGATGAAGTCGCGCCTTTCATACGCCCCGTTCGTCGCCGCCCTGATCGCCGCCGGTTCCTTGGCCGTGCCTGCCTTCGCAGCCGAAGCCGACAGCCTGAGCGAACCGCAGGTGCGCGAACTGCTGACGAAGCAGGGCTACACCCGCATCGACGACCTCGAGTTCGACGACGGCATGTGGGAAACCGATGCCACCAGCGCCGACGGCAACCGCGTCGACCTGCGCGTGGACGCCCGCGGCAAGGTCTACGCCGAGGACGTGGTCTCCAACTTCACCGCCGAGGACATCAAGGCCAAGGTCACCGCGGCCGGCTATTCCAAGGTGCACGACGTCGATTACGACGACGGCGTGTGGAAGGCCGAGGCCGAACGCGACGACGGCAACAACATCGAAGTGCGCGTCGACGCGAAGACCGGCCGGATCCTGGCGGTCGAGAACGACTGAGTTCCGTCGCCGGCACGGCGCCGGCGACGACGCAGGGCCCGCTCCACGACGCCCGCGTGGAGCGGACCTTGGCGCAGGCACCGGACGTGTAAGCCGGTGCCACTGGAAAACCCGTCCTTCCGCCACTTGTTGCAGCAGTGGTCGGGCAGTTCATCTCGGGATCCGAGCTGGATTCCGGTTCGAGATCGAGATGGGCGCGGCATCCGCCGTGGATGCTCCATCGGCACGCTGCGCGCCGGGATGCGCGAGGCGCGCTTCGGCTTCCTACGCGGCAGGCGCCACCCGCGCATAGCGCCAGCCCACGCTCCAGGCGCAGGCCAGCAGCAGCGCAGCCAGGAACCACGGCGCACCGGGCAACTGCGCCGGCGCATGGGTGCCGACGAACAGTGCGAACACGTTGGCGAACAGCATCGGCCCGATGATGCCGGCCAGGCTGGTCAGGCTCATCAGCGCGCCCTGGATGCGGCCCTGCACCTGCGGCCCGACCTGGCGGGTGATCAGCGCCTGGGTCGCCGGCGCGGCCAGCGCCCACAGCGCACTCACTGGCAGGCCGGCGACGAACAGCCAGCCGCTGTCAGCCAGGCCGTAGATGGTGAAGCCGACTACGCCGCAGCCCAGGCCCAGCAGCAACGTGCGTCGCTCGCCGATCGCCTTGACGATGCGTCCGACCAGGCCGGCGTTGACGATGATGCTGAGCACGCCCACCAGCGCCAGCACCCAGCTCACCTCGCGCGGGCCCCACTGGTAGCGGTAGTCGGCGAACAGCACGAAGATGCTCGGGTACACGTAGTGCGCCAGGTTGGCCAGGAACACCACCGCGGCCAGGCCGAACACCTGCGGATAGCTGCGCAGCAGCGTCAGCGCGCCAAAGGGATTGGCGTGCGCGGTGTCGAAGCGCGGGGTGCGCCGCTCGGCCGGCAGCGACTCCGGCAGCACGAACCAGCCGTAGAGGAAGTTCAGCAGTGCCAGGCCCGCGGCGAACCAGAACGGCAGGCGCAGGTCGATCCCGCCCAGCCAGCCGCCGACCAGCGGGCCGACCACGAAGCCCAGGCCGAACGCCGCGCCGATCATGCCGAAGCTCTTCGCCCGCTTGTCCGGCGCGGTCACGTCGGCGATGTAGGCATTGGCGGTGGTGAAGCTGGCCGACGCGATGCCGGAGATGATCCGGCCGATGAGCAGCATCGGCAGCGAGTTGGCCAGGGCCATGAACACGAAGTCCAGGCCCAGCCCCAGGCACGAGAACAGGATCACCGGACGGCGGCCGTAGCGGTCCGACAGCGCGCCCTGTATCGGCGTGGACACGAACTGGACCGCGGCGAAGACCATGCCGAACACACCGACCCAGCGCGCGGCGCTGGCGATGTCGCCGCCGGTGAACCGCTCCACCAGGTGCGGCAGCACCGGGATGATCACGCCGAACGACAGCACGTCGATCAGCACGGTGATGAAGATGAAGACCAGCGCCGCGCGTCGCGCGCCGGACGGTTGCTGCACGGGGGATTCCACGCTTGCGCCTTCCTGTCGGGAGCCGGTGCCGCGGGCGCCGTGTCGACGCGCGCCGCTGCCGGAAGGCGCGCAGTCTAACCCGCGCCGATCAGGCCACCGCCTACAGCGGCGACACCGAAACGCTCTGCACCAGGGTGTGGGTGGCGCCAGGGGCCAGCTCGACCACGTCCGGACCCGCGTTGCCGGCCTCCAGGCAGACGAACTGGCGCCAGTGCGGACCGATGTCCGCTATCTTCGCCGCCGCGGCCTCGCCTGGATTCCACACGATCGCGGTCTGGCCGTCGCGCACCTGCAGCTCGATGCGCCGGTGCAGGCCCGGATCGACCAGCCGGTAACGGCCGCCGGCCGCCGGGAACAGGCGGTCGGCGCGACCAGGATCACGCGGGTCATGCAGGTCCCACTCGCCCTGCTGCACGTGGCGGTTGCCGTGGTCGTTCTTGTCGTAGAACGGCAGGCCGGCCAGGCCTTCGATCCGCACCTGCGCGGCATCGGACACATGGAAATAGTTGTGCAGCGCCTCGGTGAAAGACACCGCTTCGCCGCTGATGTTGCGGGTCACCAGCCGCTGCTCGAGGGTGCGGCCGATGCGCAGCTGCATGCGCAGTTCCAGCGCCAGGTCCTGCAGCGGCGGCGGCTGCAGCTCCAGCACCACGGTGCCGTCGGTTTCGCGCCGCGCATCGACCAGCCGCCACGGCAGGGTGCGGACCAGGCCATGCGCCGGCACCTCGCCGGTCTGGCCCTGGCGGCCGAACCATGGCCAGCACACCGGCGTGCCGCCGCGGACCGGCGTCGGCAGCGCGGCGCGCAGCGGCGACAGCCAGAACACCTCCTCCTGCCCTGCCGGCGCGAACGACACCACCTGCCCGCCGAACAGCGACACCGCCGCCTTCGCCAGCGGCGTGTCGACCAGCAACGCGTCCAGTCCCTGGAACGTACCCACGCTCAGGCCGGGAACCTCGTGCATCTTCTTCAACGCCTCGCGGGTGGTGGGGGAGGGCGACTGCAACAGCTCCGGATACGCGGCAGGCAGGCTGAACTTCGTGCTCGGCGGGAGCACGGCCGGGCCGCCGGCTGCGGTTTCGCGCGGCGCTGCGGCTGCGCGTGTCGCGGGAACGCCATCGCCGTTCGCCGCCGCTTCGACGTGGTTGCCGGACTGCAGCAGCGCCAGCGTCGCGATCAGGATTGTCGATGCGCGGTGTTGCCGCATGCCGCCTCCATTGCCTGTGCCCGCATTGTAGGCGGTGGTCGTATGCGCGGAGTCGATGCGACGGAGGGATCGTCGTGCGGCATCGCGGTTGCCGGACTCAGGGGTGGTCGCCGTCGCGGTAGTACCAGCGGCCGTCGATCCGGTCGAAGCGGCTGCGCTCGACCATGCGCTGGGCGCGGCCGCCGCCGATGCGGAAGCGGGCGACGAATTCGACCTCGGCGGTGTCCGCGCCGGTGACCCGGTGGGACTTCACTTCAAGGCCGAGCCATGCCGTGCGCGCGCCCGGCGCGTCGTCCATGCCCAGCTCGTCGGCCGGCGGCCGCGTGTCCGGATGCCAGGTCGCCAGCAGGTAGTCGCGCAGCTTCAGCACGTAGGCGCTGTAGCGCGAACGCATCAGCGCTTCGGCATCCGGCGCCGGCTCGCCGGCATGCCAGCGGCCACAGCACTGCGGATACGCGCGGCCGCTGCCGCAGGGACAGGTCTGCGCCACCATGCCTGGTTCAGCGCCGGCCGGCTTCGATGAAGCGCAGGAACTCGGCGCGGGTGCGCGCGTCCTCGCGGAAGCTGCCGAGCATCTTCGAGGTGACCATGCTGACCCCGCGCTTGTGGATGCCGCGGGTGGTCATGCACTCGTGCACGCCCTCGACCACGATGCCCACGCCCAGCGGATGCAGCACGTCCTGGATGCACTGGGCGATCTGCGCGGTCATCTTCTCCTGCACCTGGAAGCGGCGCGCATAGGTCTCCACCACGCGCGCCAGCTTGCTGATCCCCACGACCTTGCCGTCGGGCAGGTAGCCGACGTGGACCCGGCCGATGATCGGCGCCATGTGGTGCTCGCAATGGCTTTCGTACTCGATGTCGCGCAGCACGATCATCTCGTCGTAGCCGGCGACCTCCTCGAACGTGCGCTCCAGGTACGCGCGCGGGTCCTCGCGGTAGCCGCTGAACCAGTCGCCGTAGGCTTCGGCCACGCGCTTGGGCGTGTCGAGCAGGCCTTCGCGCGCGGGGTCTTCGCCGGCCCAGCGCAGCAGGGTGCGCACGGCGTCCTCGGCCTGGGCCTGGGTCACGGGGGCGGACTTGTCCTGGTCGGTCATGGTTCGGGCACCGATGGCGGGGCGTGCATCGTACCCGAGTCGCCCGCCGCGGCCGGTGTCGGCACGCCGGCTCAGATCAGCGAGGAGGCGTTCTTCAGCACCAGGTCGCAGGCCTGGTCCTTGATCGAATCGGGCACCGAGTCGAACGAGAACGGCTTGCCCTCGCCCTGCAGGATGCCCTTGAGGCCGCTCTGGTAGCCGGCGTCCTGCTGCGCCTTCGCCGGCGTGGACAGCCCCTGGCTGGCCAGCAGCTTGTTGCCGAGCGAGGCCACCGCGTCGCCGCCCAGGTACTTGCGCTTGACGCAGTACTGCAGCACGCCGGCCGCGTTGCTGGCGGTGTCGGCACTCATCCCGGGCAGGGACAGGCCGGGGATGCCGGAAACCCCGGCCAGGCCGGTGGCGGCCTTGCCGGTCGTGCTGGCGTCCTTGGTGGTGGGCAGCATCTTCTCCACGCCCTTGAGGTCGACCGCCGCGGCGGAGGCGGCCAGCGCCAGCAGCGCCACGCCGGTGAGGATGCGCAGGGACATGTCGTTCTCCTGGAAGGGCGGCGAAGGGCGGCCAGAGCGACCCGGGCGACCGAGCCTAGCCAACGTCCGCTTACGCCGGCGTCAAGGCACGCATGCCCGGAGCATGACCTCCCGCATGGTCCAGGAGGCCGGGTTCGGCGCAGAATCGGCTGTCCTACCACCCGAGGTTCCGCCGTGCGCCCAGTTACCGCCCTGACCCCCCTGGCCCTCGCCCTGTCGCTGGTCCTGCTCGCACCGGGCTGCTCCAAGCCCGCCGGCGACACCGCCGCGCCGACCGCGACCACGGCCGCCGCCGCGCCCACCGCCGAACAGATCAAGGCCGAATCGGAGCGCCTCAACGCCTGGTTCGAGGCCAAGTACGAGGAGCAGCTGAAGTTCAGCCCGATCCAGCTGACCTTCCTCGGCCGCAAGGACCTCAACGACCAGATCGACGACATGTCCGAGGAAGGCCAGCGCAAGCAGGTCGCCTGGCTGGAAGCGTCGGTCAAGGAAATGGAATCCGGCTTCGACCGCGCCAAGCTCGATCCGGAAACCCAGCTGTCCTACGACCTGTGGAAGCGCCAGTACGAGGACGCGCGCGACAGCCTGGCCTTCATCAACCACGGCTATCCGTTCGACCAGATGAGCGGCGCGCAGAGCTTCCTGCCCACCTTCCTGATCAACTTCCACAAGGTCGACGACGAGAAGGACTACCTGGCCTACGTCTCGCGCCTGCAGAAGTCCGGGGTCGGCTTCGACCAGCTGCTCGAGCGCGCCCGCGCCTCGGCCGGGCAGGGCATCCGCCCGCCGAAGTTCGCCTACGAAGGCGTGATCGAGCAGTCGAAGAAGGTCATCGCCGGCGCGCCGTTCTCCGCCGGCAAGGACAGCGCGCTGTGGGCCGATGCCCAGGCCAAGGCCGACGCGCTGGCCAAGGACGGCAAGATCACCGCCGAACGCGCCGCCGAGCTGAAGGAACTGGCGCGCAAGGCGCTGGTCGACGACCTCGGCCCGGCCTACGGCCGGATCATCGCCTTCGCCGAGGAAGAGCTGCCGAAGGCCGCGGTCAATCCCGCCGGCGTCGGCACCACCCACCCGGATGGCGCCGCCTACTACGCCGAACGGCTCAAGCAGCACACCACCACCGCGATGACCGCCGAGGAGATCCACCAGCTCGGCCTGTCGGAGGTGGCGCGCCTGCGCGGCGAGCTGGAAGCGCTGCAGAAGAAGATGGGCATCCAGGGCGACCTGCAGGCGTTCTTCAAGCAGGTCCATGACGACCCGTCGCGCGTGTATCCGAACACCGACGCCGGCCGCCAGGCCTACATCGACGACGCCACCAAGGTGATCGGCAACATCAAGCAGCACCTGCCCGAGTACTTCGGCCTGCTGCCCAAGGCCGATCTGGTGGTCAAGCGCGTGGAGGCCTTCCGCGAGCAGCCCGGCGCCGCCCAGCACTACTACCCGGGCACGCCGGACGGTTCGCGCCCGGGCATCTACTACGCGCACCTGTCGGACATGAACGCCATGCCGAAGACCGAGCTGGAGGTGATCGCGTACCACGAGGGTATCCCCGGCCACCACATGCAGATCTCCATCGCCCAGGAACTGAAGGGCGTGCCGACCTTCCGCACCCAGTACAACGCCACCGCCTACGCCGAGGGTTGGGGCCTGTACGCGGAGTGGCTGGCCAAGGAAATGCCGGACACCTACAAGGACGACTACTCCGAGTACGGCCGCCTGATGTCGGAGATGTGGCGCGCGATCCGCCTGGTGGTGGACACCGGCATGCACGCCAAGGGCTGGACCGAGCAGCAGGCGTACGACTACTTCCGCGCCAACAGCTCGGTGCCGGACGCGGCGATCAAGTCCGAGATCCAGCGTTACCTGGTCACCCCGGGCCAGGCCACCGCCTACAAGATCGGCATGATCAAGATCCAGCAGCTGCGCAAGAAGGCCGAGACCGAACTGGGCGACAAGTTCGACATCCGCGGCTTCCACGACGCGGTGCTCGGCGGCGGCGCGATGCCGCTGGACCTGCTGGAAAAGCGCGTGGACCTGTGGATCGCGGAGAAGAAGGCCGCGGCCTGATCTTTTCCCGCCGTCGCCAATGGAGGGCCCGGCCTGCGCCGGGCCCTTTCTTTTTCCGGCGATGCGAGCGCGCGGCGCAACCATGCCGTGGACGCATGGCTGGCATGCCGGCACCGGCACCGGCCAGAATCGTCCGAACATCGCAGGAAACACCGATGACCACGCGCAGGGATCTGTTCAAGGCCGTGGCCGCCAGTGCGGTGGCAATGCCGCTGACCGCACTCGCCGCCGGCGCCAGCCGGGACGCAGGCACGCCGACGCCAGCTCCAGGCCCGAGATGGGCACGCGGCATCGAAGGCCAGCGCAAGGCCGACCTCGGCGACGGCACCTACCTCAATCCGATCCTCGCCGGCGACCATCCGGACCCGACCATCCTCAAGGATGGCGACGACTACTACATGACGTTCTCGTCGTTCCTGGCCTATCCGGGCCTGGTGGTCTGGCATTCGAAGGACCTGGTCAACTGGACCCCGATCGGCCCGGCGCTGCAGCAGAACCTGGGCGACATCTGGGCGGTAGACCTGTGCAGGCACGAGGGTCGCTACTTCATCTACCTGCCAGCCAATCCGACCGGGCGGGGCTGGTCGATCTACGCGATCTGGGCCGACGACGTCCGCGGCCCGTGGAGCGCGCCGGTGGACCTGAAGATCTCCGGCTGCATCGACCCGGGCCACGTGGTCGGCGAGGACGGCCGTCGCTACCTGTTCGTCAACGGCATCCGCAAGATCCGACTGCGCGACGACGGCCTGGCCACCGACGGCGAACTGGAACACGCCTACAAACCGTGGCGCTATCCCGAGCACTGGATCACCGAGAATTTCGCGCCCGAAGGGCCGAAGCTGCGCTGGCACGACGGCTGGCTGTACTTGGTCACCGCGGTCGGCGGCACCGCCGGGCCGGCGACCGGGCACATGGTGATCGCCGCACGCTCGCGCTCGGTGCACGGGCCGTGGGAACACTGCCCGCACAACCCGCTGGTGCGCACGCAGTCAACGCACGAACCGTGGTGGTCGCGCGGCCACGCCACCGTCGTCGAAGGCCCGGGCGGCGACTGGTGGATGGTCTACCACGGCTACGAGAACGGCTTCCGCACGCTCGGCCGCCAGACCCTGCTCGAACCGATGGAATGGACCGCCGACGGCTGGTTCCGGGCCAAGGGCGGCGACCTGTCGCAACCGTTGCCCAAGCCGCGCGGCACCGCGCCCGGGCCGAACGGCCACGCGCTGTCCGGCCCGCTCGCACGCGAACGTTTCGGCGTGCAGTGGTGTTTCCACCAGCCCGGTCCTGACGAGATGCAGCGCCTGCGCTGGGACGGCGACACGCTCGTGCTGGCGGCGGCCGGCACCTCGCCGGCGGACAGTTCACCGCTGGCCTGTATCGTCGGCGACCGTGCCTACCAGGCCGAGGTCACGCTCGAGCTGGAACCGGGCGCCGAAGGCGGCCTGCTGCTGTACTACAACCCGAAGGCCTTCGTCGGCCTCGGCTTCACCAGCGATACGGTGAAGACCTACGAGTATTCCGAGGAACTGCCGTGGGCGCGGCAACCGCGCGCGACGAAGGACGTGCGCGTGCGCATGACCAACGACGCCAACGTCATCACCTGGGAGTACTCGCACGACGGCGGCCGCAGCTGGACCGTGCATGGCACGCGCATGGAGGTGTCGGGCATGCACCACAACGTGTTCGGCGGCTTCCTCAGCCTGAAGGTCGGGCTGTACGCCACCGGCATCGGCGCGGTACGGCTGCGCGACTTCGCCTACCGCGCCATTCCGGAAACCGCCGGCGCCTGAGTCCTGCGCTTACACGACGGCCGGCTTCGACGGTCCGCCGCCGAGCAGCCGCGCCGGCAGCATCAGCAGCGCGGCGAGGAAGGCGAACAGCGCGGTGAAAGTGACGCCGACCAGCCGGAACGGCAGCGACAGCAGCCACACCACCGGCCACAGGAACAGCGCCAGGATCGCCAGCGGCCAGCACAGCACGAACAGGACGCACCACACCAGCAGGACGGTCAGGGTCTTCATCGCAGGTCTCCTCGTATCCGGTCTTGATCAGGTGGACGGCAGCGGGATGGGCGCAGCGACCGCCTGCACCTGCCGCAGCGCCAGCATCGCGCGCGCCTGCGGGCTGGAAGCGGATGGCGCCACCGCAGGCAGCCTGTGCACGGTTGCGCCGGCGACCACGTAGACGCCGCCGTATCCCAGCGCCAGCGCCGGCTTGCCGTAGCGCGCGGTGAAGGCGGCCAGGAACGCTTCCCTGTCTTCGGCCGGGAACACGACCCAGGCCAGGTCCAGCCGGGTGTCGCGAAAGACCAGCTCGACCTTGCGCGGCCGGCCGTGCAGGAAAGCCCCGCAATCGATCCGCTGCCGGCTGATCCGCGCCAGCGGTGCGAGCGGCGGCGCGATCACGCGCACCTGCAGCGAGGTGCACAACGGCGCCGGTCCGGCCGTGGCAATGCCTGGTCCACCGGCCGGCCCGTGGACCGGCAGCAGCGAGAGCAGGATCGTGCACAGACGCAGCATGGCTAGGCACTCCTTCGGTCCCGACACGGCGCCCGTCTTGGACGCCCGGCGCAGCCATGGCAGCGGCGCCGGCGCAGAGTGCGGCGGCCCCGGGCGGCCCACAACGGGCATGCGACGAGTCGCCGGATGCGGCGACGGGACCGGGTATATGGCGACGGGCGCCTCCCCGTCCCGATGGCCAACGGGCCCGACGCGCTATCCTGCGGCCAGCCTCCGGGGACGCGGATCCATGGTGACGCCAGTGGACGACGACATCGCGGCGCAGCAGCGTGAGGTCCAGCGACTGCTGGGCCGGTGCCTGCTCCGGGTGCAGCAGTACGAGCGCCTGCTCAAGAGCCTGCTCGCCCATCGCGAGATTGCGGGTCCACTGCACATGCTCGAAACCAATCTTGCCGATCGGATACAGGAAACCTCTCGGAAAACCCTGGGAGCGCTGGCCCAGGAACTGTTCGGGTCGTTCCTCGTTCCGGGAGAGAAGAGCGAGCCGGTCGGTGCTGGCGGTGTCCTGCCACAGGTACGGCGACACT
>JAGHZW010000194.1:11031-18447 GCA_017745195.1 Pseudoxanthomonas sp.
CCCGGGTTTCCGAAGCGAGTGCATGGATCGTGCTGCATTATCCGCGGCAGGTACCCGGCAGATACGGCTGCAGCAGTTGGCGGCACGCGCTGCACCAGTCCGGCCTGTTCGAGCTTCAACGACGAGAGGTCGACGGCCAACGTTCGATCTACTATCGCGAACGCATCGTTACCTCCCGCCCGCCCGCGGAGGGCGTGAAGGCCATATCCGCATGAACGAAAGATTCCGGGCGCTCGTGCATGCCACCGTGTTCGCGGTGCTGGTGGGCTGGGTGCTGTACCTGGGCCGCGGCATCCTGGTGCCGGTGGCGTTCGGGGTGATGGGCCTCTACGTGATCCTCGGCACCGCGCGTTTGCTGGCGCGGCTGCCGGTGGTCGGGCCTGCCCTGCCTATGCAGGTGCATTACGCGCTGACCACGCTGGTGATGCTCGGCGCGCTGCTGCTGCTGGGCTGGCTGGCGACGGACAGCGTCGACCAGCTGCTGGTGCGGGTGCCGCACTATCAGGCGCAGCTGGTGGCGATGGTGCAGCAGGGTGCGGCGCTGCTGGGCATCGAATCGGAGCCGAGCTGGGAAGGCATCCGCAATGCGGTGCTGGCCCAGGTCAACCTGCACCGGCTGGCCGGCTCGACCCTCGGCTGGGCGGCCTCGATGATCGGCGGGCTGACCGTGGTCGGCCTGTACGTGGTCTTCCTGATGCTCGAGCGCCGCCACTTCGACGCCAAGGTCGACGCGCTTTCGCCCGATCCGCAGCGCGGCGCGCAGGTGCGCCGCATTGTCGGCGACATCAACCGCCGCATCGGCACCTACCTGGCGCTTAAGACCGCGCTCAGCGTGCTGCTCGGCTTCGCCAGCTGGATCGTGCTGGCGCTGATGGACGTGCCGCTGGCCCCGTTCTGGGCGCTGCTCATCGGCCTGCTCAACTACGTGCCCTACATCGGCACGGTGCTCGGCGTGGCCCTGCCGTCGCTGTTCGCGCTGCTGCAGTTCGGCGACATGCGTACCGCGCTGGCCCTGGCCGGGGCGCTGTCGGTGCTGCAGTTCCTCAACGGCTACCTGCTCGATCCGTTCCTGATGGGCAGCTCGCTCAACCTCAGTCCGTTCGTGATCCTGCTGTGCCTGGCGGTGTGGACCGCGCTGTGGGGCGTGCCCGGCGCGTTCCTGGCGGTGCCGGTGACGGCGAGCATCGTGATGGTGCTGGCCGAGTTCGACGGCAGCCGGCCGATCGCGGTGCTGCTGTCGAAGAACGGGAAGGTCTGAGCGCGGGCGCTCAACCCTCCGTCGCGCGCCGCCGTCCTGCCGCCGAGATGCGGCCTTCCGGGTGGCGGGTCATCGTCCTGATGTACTCGGTGCGGCGGAAGCGCAGCGCCGACCAGTCCTCGTCGATCGCGACCTGGCGCACCGGCTCGAAGCCGGCCGTGCCGAGCACGTCCCAGCCGCCGTCGCGGTTGAACTCGCCGCGGGAGCGCTTGGACGTGCCCTTCGGATAGGCCAGCCACAGCACCGCGTCGCCGGGGCAGGTCTGGGCCAGCGTGGCGCTGGCGGCATCGCGCTGGGCGCAGGTGATGGCGAAGGCCAGGGCGAAGCCGCACGTCGCCGACGCAGTGCGTTCGACCGCCACGCCGGCGCTGGCCAACGCCGCCAGTTCCGGCTCGAACGACGCCGGCGCATCGAGCACGCACACGCGTGCATGCGCGCCGAGGTTGAGTTTCCTGAACAGTGGCGTCATCGAATGGCCTCGCCGGTTTGCAGCCATCTTGCGGTCGTCATTCCGGCGAGAACCTGGATGACGGCCGCAAGCGGAGTCTTCGGAACCCTTCCCTGCCGCTACGGGCACCTACAGCTGTCCGTACCGTTCCTTGCGCTGCGCGGTGTAGTGCCACCACGGCGCCGGCTCGGCACCGTCGAGGAAATCGGCGACGGACATGAAGGTGTCCAGCATGCACGGGTCGTGGCGCGTGCTGGTCGCCAGGCACAACGCGTGGTACAGCTGCAGCGGATCGACTCCGCGCAGCTGCTCCGGGCTGGCGTAGCCCAGCCGTTCGTAGTCGCGCGCCGCGGCCGGACCGATGTTCGGCAGGTCGGTCAGGACACGGACCTTTTCACGCACGACTTTCGCGGGATTCATGGCGGGTATCGGGAAACTGGTCTGGTGACGGCGACGCGGACGCGGGCAGGTCAATCCGCCGCCTTCGGCGCCTTCAGCTCGTTGCTGTACATGCCGGAACGGTCGAAGCAGCAGGCGCGGCGCTGGCCCTTGGCCAGCTTGTCGCAGGCCACGGCAATCCGCTTGGGCCGCGTCTCGGCCTTCTTGCCCGAGGTCACCCACTGGATCCAGTCGCGCCGCGCCACCGCGGTGATGTCATCCCAGGTCGCCTTCGCCTGCGGCTGCGCGACCAGCGCCTTGCGCAGGTCGTCCGGCAGCTTCGGCTCAGGCTCCTTCGCCATCGGCGCCATCTCCACCGCGACCGTGTCGCCGGCCGCGACACCGGCGGAATCCGCCAGCGCCTGCTCCACCTTCAGCCAGTGGCCGCCCTCGCCATCGGGCTCAAGCGTGGCCTGGAACGGCTGCCCGCCGAGCGTGCCTTCCACCGACACCTGGCTGCGCGTGGGCAGCTTGTCGCTGGCGGCCTGGGTCAGGACGAAGAACGTCCAGGTGGCGTCCTTCGGCTCCGCGGGGCGCAACAGCTTGGCCTTGAAGCGGATCGGGGTGGGCGTGGCGGACTTGGGCATGGGTCGGAGTATAGGTCGGTGCCGGTGGCGCCATTGCCACCCGCATGGCGGGCCGACTCCGCCCATGGTGATCCATGCAGCCGGGGCGGAGCCGCGTCACCGAACGGTATCGACTGCATCCGCGATCGGACTAGCAGCCGAAATCTCCGGTCGCCTTGGCTGTCTGCCGCCTGCCGCCACTTGTTACGTCGAATGACACGTCGAACCTCGTCACCTCACAGGACTCGTCGTCCTCGGGACACGTCCAGGTGACCCTGTAGCGTGCTTTGACGACGATCCCTTCCGCCTTGAAGGTGCGCTCCAGGATGTCACCTGCCCGGGCAAGGCTTCCCTGCTCGTCGACGAGAGCCAGTTCCACGTCCGACCCCCCGATGTTCATCAGCGTCCGGGAGTCATCCGCCTCTGCAAGCAGGACAACGCCGGGGCCGATTTCCGGGGACGACGCGCTCCAGGAGCAGCCATAGATCGCGTCCTGATCCTTCAGGGGTGCCAACAACTGGGTGGAACTCGCTGCCGGAAAGGAAACAACAAGCAGCGGAAGGGCAAGTTTCACGAGTCGCATGCCTGGCTGTCCAATGCCTATGCCTGGTCTTTTTCCGGCTTTTCCGCCGCCGGCTCCCACAGTTCGACCTTGTTGCCTTCCGGGTCGATGACCCAGCCGAACTTGCCCTGTTCCGACGTCTCGAACGTGTCGAGGACGTTGCAGCCTTCGGCGCGGAGCGCGGCCAGCAGCGCGCCGAGGTCGGCCACGCGGAAGTTGACCATGAACGATGCCGTGCCCGGTGCCATGTAGTCGGTGTCGGCCGCGAACGGACTCCAGATGGTCATGCCCGCCGGGCTACCCTCACCGCCCCACTCGAAGATCGCGCCGTTCCAGCCGGCCACGTCGAGCCCGAGGTGGTCGCGGTACCAGGCCGCGAGCGCGGCCGGGTCCTTCGCCTTGAAGAAGATGCCGCCGATGCCGGTGACTCGTTTCATGGTTTGTCTCCCTGTGCGGCACCCGGCCGCTGGGTCAAGTCTGCCGCCTGTCAGGCACGTGCGGCGCCTTCCCCCCGAACGCTACTGCACCTGGATCGAAGTGAACCCGATCCCGTCCTAGCGGGCACACTCCGGCATGGCTGCCACTTCGATCCGGATGGAGTCAGGAGTCACGGCGCCACAGCGCCGCCATTCCACCAACGGACAAATGAGAGCGTCGCCTTGCGGAGGCCCCATAAGGTCGCTATCAAAATGAGCTGCCAAACAGGTACAAGCACGAAGTCCCAGCCGTCTGTTCTGATGCCTTGCAGTCGCAACCAGCCAAACGCGCAAATCGCCAAGGCGACCACAAGAACAAAGGAAAGAAGCCGGAACACGGGGGACTGGCTGGAACGCGAGATCAGTATCGCAAGAAGGCCGTACGGCAGAAGCCCGAATGCCGCTGTCACCAGGTACGCAAGAGTGCTAGATCCCAGGTTATGCGTCGCGTGCGCCCAGGACCAGTCCACACCGGTGGCGTAGAAAGCCAGCGTCCCTATTGCCGCCACCCATGTCCCGATAAGCAGTTTTCTATGCATGTCGTTTGTTGAATTTGTTGTCGCACATAGGCTAACGGTGGCTGTACCAACGCGCGGGCCATCCGGAAGACGCTCCCTGGACCAGAGAATGGAAGCGACCTCACCCGCCCTGACTGTCCTTCCGCCCTGGCAGACGGCCAAGGTGAATCTATCACTGCGTTCCCCTGCAACGCGGGAAGGCTGAGCATCCCCAGAAAGCGCTTCCGGTCTGGCGGTTGGTCCGCTCCACCATAGATTCCCCGCAACGTGGGCAAGCAGGCGTAGCGCGAGCTCGCGGTTCCGCATTCCGGAATGCCGGCTCGACGCGCGCAGGTGTTCCGGTCGTGGCACCACTTGCCTGCACGCTCCGCACCATCGCCAGCAATACCGATCCATGGATCAGTTCGATGGGCTTGCCTGCGGCGAAACGGGCGGCGTCACGAGTGAATCCACCAAGAGCTGCGATCTTCACGGCGTCGGCCTTGTGATGCGCCAGCAGGCCGTACATCTCACGCACGACATTCACCGGCACATCGGTGCGGCGCCACTGCTTGCACTGGACGAGAATGCGCCTGCCGTCGCGGCGCAGGACCAGGTCGATGCCGCCGTCGGCGCCGCCGAGGCCGGTTTCCTCCACGGCATAGCCTTGGCGGCGGAAGGCTTCGCCGACCAGGCGCTCGAAGTCGCGCCAGCCGACGGCGGCGATGCTTTCCAGTCCGGTCCGGGTGTCGAGCAGGCGGCGGCGATGGCGCGCGTTGAAGAACGACACGGTGGCGGCGACCAGGCACATGCCGAGGAACAGCCAGGCCAGCGGGACGAACATGCCGCCGGTGAATGCCCGGGCGAGCGGTCCGGCTTGAGTCGCGAACAACGCGGGAATGCCGTAGCGGATGCCGAAATAGCCGATCACTCCGACAGCCGCGCCCACTGGCCACGGCAATACGCTCAATTCATCGAGCAAGCCACGTCTTCCGCGTCCCATGCGGTATCTCCCCTGTTTGCCTTTGCTTCCCTGTCAGGACGTTAGCAAAGAACGCGCGTACCGGCCGCGGACGACCTGCCCGGTCGCTGGGGGTCGAGGTCGGCTTCTGCTCCGACCTAGCGGCCGTCAAGCCTGTGATAGGCGAACGTCCCCGCGATCCCCTGCCAGAAGCAGTAGCCGAAGACGAGCGCCAAGGGGATGCCTGTGGCGTGTCCGGCCTGGATCGTGATCAGGATCTTGGAGATGATGAAGTAGACGAACATGACCACGGCGCAGGTGCGGCTCTTCTTGTAGATGCCGAAGGCGAGGCCGAAGATCAGGGCGACGTCGATCAGCTCCCATGCCGAGAAGCCGAGGATGTCGGTGCCCGACATCGCGATCAGGGTGACCACGAGGGTGATGCAGCCGGAGACGACCGCGGCCACCCAGGCGTGCTTGATCTTCTTGAGGATCTCCTCGGGGACATCGCGGACTTGAATACCGGATGTCGTGACCGGTGCGCTGTACGGATTGCCGTTGTCCATGTTCTCCCCTGTGTTGTGCTGTGTTGTGTTGTTCCGGCCACACCGGCGCTAGCCGCACCACTGCCGTTCGCACGGCACGCCGTCGTTGTTGCCGTCCATCTTCGTGCCGGGACAGTGCTGGATGAACCAGGTCGCTTCGGCGCAGGAGCGCATCTGCGAGCAGTACGTGCGGCCGTCGCAGGAGAACTGTTCGGCGTGGCCGGCGCGATCCGGTGGCGCGTGGCCGGCGACAACGGGCTCGCCATCGCTGCCCGCCAGCTCGGCCGGCGTCGCGGTCCCGGCGGATCGTTCCTTGAACTTGCCGTAGCCGTACCAGGCCAGCACGCCGAGGAACACCAGTACCAGCAGCTTGTTCATGGCTCGACTCCGGTCGCTTCGTGGTGTGCGGCGTCTTCCACCAGCTCGATCCGCCGGCCGCTCTTCGCGTCCTCCAGCACGGCGCGTTCGACCTGCCACTGGCCGAGGCTGCGGACCGCGCGCAGGTGCACGGTGGCTTCGCCGCGCGGTCCTTCGGCGCTGAACGACAGGTTGGCTTCGCCCACCGGGCCCGACGTCTGGATGCCGCCCATCGGCAAGCCCGTCTCGATCGGCTCGCCGAGCAGGGCGATGCCCTCGGGGTTCGCATGCAGCGCGCGCACGCCCAGCTGGTAGGGCTCGGAGTGCTTCAGCGTGGCGAAGACCGCCGCGAAGATGCCGACCATCAGCAGGACCCACAGCAGCAGGATCACCAGGCCCCATCGCGCCCACTTCCGCTGCGTGGCCTGGAACGCCTCGATGCTGGCCCAGCGCCTGTTGCGCCATGCCCAGGCGCTGCCGCGCGCGCCGAGCACGAACGGCATGACGATGTTGGCGACCGGCACGAACATCAGCAGCGCGATGAACGTGTTGTTGCACACGCCCCAGATCCAGGTGAGCAGGAACGCGCCCCAGTTCCAGCGATCGATCTCCAGCGGCACCGCTGCGGTGTCGCCGCCCCCCGAGGTGTTCTCCATGTGTCCCCTGCGCGCGTGGCGCCTGTCGATCCCCTCCCCAGGGGATACGCAGGCGATGGTCGGGCCCGGCCGGAGCCGGCGTCAACGGCAGGGGTGGCCGGCCTGTCAGCGCTTCCGGGTCCTGAACCCGAGGCGTCGAGTCTTCTGCTCCATGCGCCGAGCCCGGAACTCGACACGCCGGGTCATTTGCTCGACGCACCGAGCCTTGAACCCGAGGCCCCGGGCTTTCGACCCGGCATGCCGGGTCCGGAACTCCACGCGTCGAGTTATTTGCTCGACTCGCCGAGTCCGGAACCCGGCGTTCCGGGCTTTGGACTCGACGCTCCGAGCTTTGAACTCGACGCTCCGAGTCTGGAACTCGGGTGCCACCGCAACCTGTTGATTTGACTGGATCCCGTTGTGGAACGCGTGGAACCGGCTCAAGCCCCCAGCCGCCGCGCCAGCCCCGACACCCGGCTGGCGTGACGCCCCAGCGCCGCCTCCAGCACCGCCGCGCTGCCGGCCAGGTGCAGGGCGCTGCGGGCGCGGGTCAGGCCGGTGTAGACCAGTTCGCGGGAGAGCACGCGGCTGTCGCTGCGCGGCAGCTGCAGCCAGACCTCGTCGAACTCCGAGCCCTGCGCCTTGTGCACGGTCATCGCGCTGCTGATGTTCG
>JAGHZW010000194.1:18515-21080 GCA_017745195.1 Pseudoxanthomonas sp.
AGAACACCTCGGGGGGCGGCGGGATGGAACGCGCGCACCTGCCCGGCGCCCTCGCCGGGGAACCAGGCCAGCAGCGCGCCGCCGTCGCCGGGCAGGCACACGCCGACATCGCCGTTGAACAGGCGGTGGCGGTAGCTGTTCTCGGTGACCAGCAGCAGGCGGCCGGGGAACCAGTCCGGCGGGCTGCCGAGGCGGCGGCCGGACAGCTGCGCCTCGATCCGCGCATTGAGTCCGCGCGCACCCTGCGCGCCTTCGCGCAGCGCGGTGAGCAGGCGCAGGCGACCGGCCTGGCGCAATGCTTCGGCCGGATCGGCGAGCTGGGCCAGCGCACGCCAGTGGCCGAGCAGCGCGGCGCCGTGGGCGAGCAGCGGATCGTCGACGTTCTCGTGGAAGGCGATCCCGCCGAGCTGGCCGCTGCGCAGCAGGACCAGCGCCTGTTGGGCGTCGCCGCTGCGCACCGCGTCGGCCAGCGGCGCCAGCTGCAGCGCGTCGCTCTGGCGGTAGCCGCGGACGAGGTGGATGCGGGCGGCGTGGAAACCTGGCGCGTGGGCATCGGCGCGCGCCGTCGCAGCGGAGGCGGAGGCGGCAGGTGCGGCGCCGGCGGCGCCGGTCCATGCGACGGCATCGACCGCCGTCGCGAACAGGTCGCCTGTGTGCGGCTGGGCGGAAGCCGATGCTGCGGGTGCTGCGGACACCACGGCGGCGGGGGCGGATGCAGTGGCCGCGCCACCCAGCAGTGGCTGCAGCGCGCGCGCATCGTCGTCGTCCAGCGCGCTGCCGTCGCCGGCCGCGGCCAGGATCGCAGCGAGCACGTCGCCGGCTTCGACCGAGGGCAACTGGTCGGGGTCGCCGAGCAGGACCAGCTGCGCGCCGTCGGCGACCGCTTCGGCCAGCTTGCACATCAACGGCAGGTCGACCATCGAGGCTTCGTCGACCACGACGATGTCGAACGGCAGCGGATTGTCGGCGTGGTGGCGGAACTGCGGCGAGTCCGGGACCACGCCGAGCAGGCGATGCAGGGTGCCGGCGGTGGTGGGCAGCGCGTCGAGCAGAGCCTGGTCGACACCGGCGTCGGCCAGCACGGCGGTGGCGCGGCGCAGGCTTTCGGCCATGCGCTCGGCGGCGCGGCCGGTGGGTGCGGCCAGCGCGATCCGCGGCGCGGCGCTGCCGGCCTGCGCGGCGGCGGCGATCCGCAGCACCAGCATGCGGGCGATGGTGGTGGTCTTGCCGGTGCCGGGGCCACCGGTGACCAGCAGCAGCGCGCGGCGCAGGGCGAGCGCGGCGGCGCGGGCCTGGCGGTCGCCGTCGCCGGCGGCGGGGAACAGTCGCGCGAACAGCGGGGCGAGCGTGGCCAGCCCGATCGGTCCGGCCGATGCGGAATCGCCGGGTCCCGGGAGAGCAGACGTTCGCCTGTCGAGAGCGTGCCGGGACGGCGGCTCGGGCGCGGATGCGTCGGCTGCAGCGATCGCCTGCGCGCGCAGCGGCTGCGCGGCCAGCGTGCGCAGGCGCACGGCCAGGCGGCGTTCGTATTCGCGATGGCGGCGCAGGTAGAGCAGGCCGGCCTCGAGCACCAGCGGCGCATCGGCGGCCGCGGCCTCACCCATGTCGCCCGGCGTGGCGACCCAGCGCGAGGCGGCCAGCGCGTCGTGCCAGGTCTGCGGTTCGGGCCACGGCATTGCCGCTTCGACCAGTTGCCACGGCCGCGCTGGATCGAAGCCGGCATCGCCTTGTGCCACCGCCAGCGAGGCCAGCGCGGCGGCGGCAAGGACCTCGTCGGGCGTATCCGGATCGAGCCGGCGCAGGCTCTGCGCCAGCGCATCGTCGAGCGTGCGCAGCACGCCGGCCTGGTTGAGGGCGCGCAGCAGGCTCATGCGCGGGACTCCGTGCGACCGCCGCGGATGCAGGAAAGTGGCGCGGTGAACGGACGGCTCATGCGGCCACTCCTTCGGCGCCGTGGCCGAACAGCCCATCGAGCGCGTTGACCAGTTCCGGCGCGAAGCGCTGCGCGTGGACGCCATGCCCGTCCACACGCGCGGCATCGAGCCCGCGGCAGAACAGATAGCGGATGCCGCCGAAGTCGCGTGCGTAGTCGTAGCCGTCGCCGAGGCGGAAGCGCAGCCAGCGGTGCAGGGCCAGGGTGTAGATCAGCGCCTGCAGGTCGTATTCGCTGTGCGCCATCGCCGCTTCCAGCGCGGCGTGGTCGTAGGCCGCCAGCCGGTTGGACTTGTAGTCGAGCACGTACCAGCGCCCGGCGTGGTGGTAGGTAAGGTCGATGAGGCCGGTCATCAGCCCTTCCAGGCGCGAGCGCAGGCCGAAGCCGGCGCGCTCGCGGACCACGCCATGCGCGTGCAGCAGGCGCAGCAGCGCATCGACCCGGGTCGGCTGCAGGGCGAACTGGAATTCGATTTCCGGGCGGCGCTCGCTGGCCGGCACCTCGCACAGGCGCACGCCTTCGGGCAGGGCGACGGTGAGGGTGTGGCCGACCAGGCGCGTGGCCAGGGCGATGCCGTCGTCGAGCTCGTCGGCGCCATAGCCGCCGGCGCGCAGCGCCTCGGCGATCGGGGT
>JAGHZW010000194.1:21143-24139 GCA_017745195.1 Pseudoxanthomonas sp.
GCTCGGCCGACTCCTTGTGGTCGGCGGGCGCGGGCTCGCCGTCGCGCCATCCGCGCCAGGCGGCGAAGTCGCAATGCTCCAGCGCCGCATGCAGGGCCACGCCGAAGCGGTTGCCGGAGAAGCGCGGGTCGAAGGGAGCGTCGGATGCTTCTTCCGTGGGCACGGGCACGGACGGCACGGCTTCGGTCGCCGCCGGTTCGTCGCGGCCGCCGGCGACCGGCAACGTCGCCGCGGCATCGGCTTCGCCGGCGCCGTCTTGGCCGCTGTCGGCGTTGGCCAGCTGGGTGAAGCTGTACACCCACCAGTCGTGGGCCAGCGCGCGGGTCACTTCGCGCGGTGGCGGCACCGCGTCGGTGGATTCGGGGGGCAGGCGCGGCAGCGGCGCCAGCGGCAGGCCGGCGTCGATGCGGATGGCGGGATCGGTGGCGAGCGCGGCCAGGTCGCGCAGCATGGGCGCCAGCGCGGCCTTGTCGTGGTTGGAGAACATGCCGGTGGCGATCCACAGCGCGTGCTCGGCGCGGGTCAGGCCGACGTAGAGCAGGCGTGCGTCCTCGGCACGCTGTTCGGTCTTCCAGTTGTTCGTGGCGTCATCCCACTGCGCCTCGGCCAAGTCGCTCTTCCAGTGCAGGCGGCGACCGTGCACGTCGTCGTGGGCGATGCAGTGCCGGCCCGGGCTGGGCGGTTTGCCGCCGATGCCGATGAAGGGCAGGAACACCAGCGGATATTCCAGGCCCTTGCTCTTGTGCAGGGTCACGATCTGCACCCGGCGCGCGTCGGACTCCAGCCGCAGCAACTGCGCCTCGTCATCGGGATCGGCCTCGGCAATACGGCGGCCGAGCCAGTCGACCAGGCCGTGCAGGCCCAGCGCGCGTGCCTGCGCTTCCTGCAGCAGTTCGGCCAGCTGCAGGAAGTTGCTGACCCGGCGCTCGCCGTCGACCAGGCCGAGCAGCGCTTCGCTGCGCGCGGCGCACAGCTCGCCGACCAGGGCCAGCGGGCCGCCGCGACCCAGGCGTTCGCGCCAGGCCACCGCCTGCTGCTGCCAGTGGCGGTGCGCCTCGACGTCCCCGCTTCCCGCAGACACGTCGAGTGCATCGATGCCGGTGGCGTCCACGCCGATCAGCACGGTCGACAGCGCCGCGCGCAGGCGGCCGTCGTCGGCGCCGTGCAGCAGGGCCAGCAGCAGGGTGTGCAGTTCGCGCGCCTCGGCGGTGGCGAACAGGCTCTGCTTGCCGGCCGCCACCGCAGGAATGCCGACCGCGGCCAGCGCCTGCTGGATGCGGCTGGCCTCGGCATGGC
Organism: Pseudoxanthomonas sp.; assembly: GCA_017745195.1. Classification (GTDB taxonomy): domain Bacteria; phylum Pseudomonadota; class Gammaproteobacteria; order Xanthomonadales; family Xanthomonadaceae; genus Pseudoxanthomonas. Next base: position 22,440 of record JAGHZW010000194.1, read on the forward strand.
TGCGCACCAGCACGGCGATGTCGCCGGCACGGACGCCACGGGTGGTGTCGCCGTCGCGCAGGGTGGCGGTGCCGGCCTGGCCTTCGGACAGCACCGCGTGGATCGCGGCGACGCAGGCACGCGTGGCCAGCGCGCGCGAGTCCTCGGCGTTGTAGGGCCTGGGCTTGCCGGTCTTCGGATCGGGCGGTTGCGGGGGTGCCTGCCACAGGGTCAGCGCGGGCGCGTCGGTGCCGCCGCGCTGGAAATCGGCGTCGCTGCGCTTGCCGCCGGCGGCGACGCGATGGAAGGCGATGCGCGGGTCGACGAAGGCGGCGTTGCCGGCCTGCGCGTACAGCGCTTCGATCGCAGCGAGCACCGCCGGACGCGAGCGGAAGTTGTGCGCCAGCGCCGGCGCCGGCGTGGCCACTTCGCCGGCGGCGAGATAGGTATGCACGTCGCCGCCACGGAAGCCGTAGATCGCCTGCTTCGGATCACCGATCAGGAAGAGGGAGGGCTCGTCGCTGCCGCTGCCGAACACGCGGTCGAAAATCCGCCACTGGCGCGCGTCGGTGTCCTGGAACTCGTCGACCAGGGAATACTGGTACTGCGCGCGCAGCGCGGCAGCCAGGGCCGGGCCTTGCGGGCTTTCCAGCGCATCGGCGACGCCATCGATCAGGTCGTCGTAGGTCCGCACCCGCTGCTGGCGCTTGAGCACGGCCAGGCGCGCGCGCGCATCGGCGCGGAGGCGATGCAGCAGAGCGATGCGGCGGCGGGCGACCCAATCGATCTGCGCCTGCAGCGCCTCCATGTAAGGCGGCACCAGCGCGCACAGCGGCGAAGCGGGGGTTCGGCCGACGTGGGCTTTATTGGTTTTGGCCTGCAGCGCTTCGGCGGTGAGCCGGCCGAGGCGCTCGTCCAGCGGCGCGGCGTAGTCGCCAGCCTCGCACCACGCCGACAACTGGGTCCACAGCAGCCGGATCCACTCCGCGCGATAGCTCTGCCCGTTGAGCACCTTGGCCTCGACCGCGGCCAGCAGCGCGGCGAGGAAATCGTCGCCGTGGGCGCGGAAACCTTCGGCCAGCGCCTGCCCGGCCGCATGCAGGCGCGGCGCCGGATCCGGCGGCAACGGTGCATCGGGCGGCAGCAGCTCGATTTCACCGAGCAGCGCGCGCAGGTCGGCGGCGAGCGCGTCGGGGCCTTCCTTCCACAGCGCGGCCAGGTCGTCGGCCGCGGCCGCATCGACCGCATGCGCACGCCACAGGTCGGCGGCCAATGCCTGGCGCAGCTCGCGGTCGTTGCCGAGCAGTTCCGGCGGATCGAAGCCTTGGCCACTCTCCAGCGCGTGCTCGCGCAGCACGCGCGCACAGAAACCATGGATGGTGAAGATCGCCGCCAGGTCGGTTTCCAGCACGGCCAGCCGCAACCGCTGGCGGATGGCGGCGTCGCTCTCGCCGCTGCGCTCGCGGTGTGCCTGCAGCAGCTGGCGGGTGAGCGCGACCTCGGGCTTTTCGCCATCCGCCTGCGGCGCATCGACCAGGTCCAGCGCCAGCTGCAGGCGCTCGCGGATGCGCTTGCGCAGTTCCTGGGTCGCCGCCTCGGTGAAGGTGACGGCGAGGATCTGGCCGACGCGCAGGCCGCGTTCGATTACCAGCCGGGTGACCAGGGTGGCCAGGGTGAAGGTCTTGCCGGTGCCGGCGCTGGGCCTGAGCCTGACCGAAGGC
>JAGHZW010000194.1:24186-41100 GCA_017745195.1 Pseudoxanthomonas sp.
ACGACCTGTGGCGGAAGTTCCAGCGCGACATCGCTGCCGGCATCGGCGTCGCCGTGGACCACCGCGCCATAGATGGCGTGGGCGAGGTCGGCGAATTCCTGCAGGGTGGCGGCGTCAGCGAACGGGTCGCGGCCACGCAAGGCCAGGCGCAATGCCTCGTCGTCGCCCTCGGCCCAGCTGCGCGCGCTGCCGCGCCAGCGGGTGGCGGCAGCACGCACGCCGCGCACCGGATCATCGGCGGTGAACAGCTCCCACGCACTGTACGGGGCGAACGGCAATGGCCTGCGCAGGCCTTCCTCGCGCAGCGCGAGCAGGCGGGCGAGCGCGGCGCGGGCACGCGCTTCGCCGATCGGTTCGCGCACATGCGGACCGATGCCGTTGTCGTTCTCATGGAATTCGACGAAGGCGCGCGTGTCGCCGGCGGCCTGCGCCAGCAGCCAGTCCAGGCCGTTGGGGATCGCGGAGGTGCCGTTGGGCGCGCCGAAGCGCACCCGGGCGAAGCCGTGCGGCCAGGCGTCGGCCAGGCGCCCGTGCACGCGCACGCCGTCGATCTCCACCGACAGCGGCAACGACTGCGCATCGGTGCCGCCGTGCCAGGCGCCGAACGCCAGTGCATACGGCCGCACCTCGCCGACGACCTCGGCCAGGGCGCGCCTGCCGGGCGGCCCCGACGGCAGCAGGCCGCGCGCGCGCAGCGCCGGATACATCGCCGCGGCATCGACACGGGCCAGCAGCGCGTCGAACACCGCGCGCTGCAACGCGCTGCGCTCGCGACCGCGCGCCGGTGCCTGCAGCGGTTCGATGTCGTCGCCGGCGTCTTCCACTTCGGCCAGGCGCAGGCCCAGGCGCTGGCGCAGGAACTGTTCGGCCGGCCTGGTCAGGAAGCGGCGCAGCGCGTCGAGCGACAGCGCTTCTTCGGCTTCGACCGGTGCGGCCAGCGCATCGGCGCCGTCCATCCATGGCGCCAGCGCGTGGCGCGTACCGGACAGGCGGCTGGCGGCGGCGTGCCACGGCGCGCGGTAACTGAAACGACGTGGATCGGGCGCCTCGCCGCCGCCGAACGCGGCCGGCGAGAACGGCTGCAGCGGATGGCGCACGACCAGTTCTTCGGCAACCGCCTCCTTGCGCCGGGTCCGCTCCGGATCGTCGATGGCGAGGTGGTAGTCGGCCGCGGCCGACAGCAGTTCGGCGACCAGTGCCGAAGGCTCGCGCGCGCTGCCGTCGCGCGGATCGGCGCCGAGCCAGCTGACGTGGAGCACGTCCTGCGCCGAGGCGAACAGCTGCAGGAACAGGTAGCGGTCGTCGTCGCGGGTGGAGCGGTCGCCGTGGCGGCGCTGGTCGCTGCCCAGTTCGGCGGTCAGGCGATTGAGCCCGGCGGCCGGATCGCGGCGCGGGAAGTCGCCATCGTTCATGCCGAGCAGGCAGATCACCCGGAACGGCAGCAGCCGCATCGGCACCATCCGCGCGAAGCTGACCCCGCCGGTGAGCAGCGGCGCGCGGGTGTCGGCCTCGCCGAGCACGGCGGCGAAATGTGCGCGCACGAGGTCGGCGGCGACCGGCTGCTCGACCCCGGCGCGGGCGGCATCGCGGGCGAACGCATCGATCAGCTGGCGCAGGCGGTCGAGTGCACGCTGCGCGGCGGGCGTGGCCGGCGGCCGCGGCAGCAGCGCGCCGAGCAGGTCGAGCAGGCGTTCACGCCAGCGCGCCGGCGGCAGCACCTCGCCGAGCAGGCGTTCGTGGCGGGCGAGCACGCGCAGCAGGCGCAGCAGCGCGTCGAGCGCATCGAGCGCGCTGCCTTCCAGTTCCGGCCAGGGCGCGACGACCTGGTCGGTGCCGGTGATGTCGGCGTCGCCGCCGGTGGCATGGCCGAGCAGCAGCCGGTCCAGCGCGAACTGCCAGGTATAGGCGTCGTCGGCCGGCGCGCCGAGCCGGGCGCGGTGCGCCGCATCGATGCCCCAGCGTGCACCGGCGACGTGCAGCCAGCCGTGCAGGCGCTCGAACGCGGCCGCATCCAGCCCGGCGGCCTGGGCCAGCGGCGGGCTGGCGAGCAGGTCGAGCATCTCCTCCAGGCCGAAGCGCGCCACCGGCAGCGCGAGCAGGCGCAGGAACACCTCGGCCAGCGGCTCGCCGGCCAGCGGGCTGGCGTCGGCCATTGCATACGGAATGGCGGCACCGCGCTCGCCGCCGCCGAACACGGCATCGAGATAGGGCACGTAGGGATCGATGTCCGGCGCCAGCACCGCGATCTCGCGCGGCTGCAGCGGCGGATCGAAGCGGGGGTCTTCGAGCAGCGCGCGCAGGTTGTCGTGCAACACCTGCAGCTCGCGCAGGCGGGTGTGGCAGGCGTGCAGCTGCAGGCTCGGGTCGCGGGCGTCGACCTTGCCGCGTGGCGGACCGGACGGCCGCGCGCGACGGTGGAACAGGTCGGCCTGCATCCGCCGCAGCAGGCTGTCGCGCAGTCCGCCTTCGGCCAGGGTCGGGCCGAGCGCGGTTTCCGGATCGGCATAGGCGGCGATCTCGCCGGAGGGATGCACCACCTCGTAGCTGCCGAGCAGGGCCATGAAGTCGCGCCCGGCCGCGCCCCAGTCGCGCAGCAGCGGGTTCTCGGCCTGCGCGTCACCGAAGGGCTCGGCGCTGCCGGCGCGCAGGCGCGCACCGAGGGTCTGCAGGTCGCCCCAGTATTCCCTGGTCGGCGTCGGCAGGTAGAAGTGCAGCGTGCCGACCCGCGCCTGGGTCGCCATCACCCGCAGCACGTCCGGCGAGACGTTGAGCGTGGCGAAGGCGAACAGCCGCGACGGCAGGCCCGATGGCAGGGTCGACGGCAGCGCGCCGTCGGGCGCGGCGTCATGCCCTCCAAAGCGCGCCAGATAGTCCTGCAACCGCCGCGCGCGGTGTTCGCGGCCGCCAGCCACCGCACGCCAGAGGATCGCCTGCGGATCGTCCGGATCGGCGCCGGCCTCCCAGCGCAGCAGCCAGTCGCGACGCCAGGCCTGGTACTTCTCGAACACGCCGGCCAGCTCGCCAGCCAGCGCCCATGGCCGCAGCGGATCGTCACCGGCCAGGTAGGCAGCGAGCTGCGCCATCGGCGGCCGTGCGGGCAAGGCCGGATCGGTAAGCGCCGCGTACAGGCGCCAGTGCAGCGTGGCCGCGTCCAGTTCGTCGGTGACCGGGCCGAGATTGGCCGCCAGCGCGCGACCGACGAACTCGCCCGGGGTCAGGAATTCGAGGTTGGCGGCGATGCCGTAGCGCGCGGCCAGGGTTGCCTGCAGCCAGCGCCGCATCGCCACCTGCGGGATCAGCACCGTGTCCGGGGCCAGCAGCGGCTGCCCCGGCGCTGGTGCGCGCAGCGCTTCGGCCAGCAGGCCGGCGAGCACGTCCAGCGAATTGGAGTGGTAGAGGCGGAAGTCTGCGGATGCCGCGGGCATCGGCGCATCTTGCCGCACCGCGATCGCAGGAGGCGAGACCGGCCGGCGCGGCAGGCAGGCGACGCGGGCGCGCCGCCGTGGATAATCGGGCCATCCATCCATGGGTGAACCGATGCGACTGCCGTCCAGGAACCTGCGCTGGATCATCGCCCTGCTGGTCGCCGCGGCGCTGGGCTGGTCGTTCTGGCACAGCCCCGGCTGGCTGCAGCTGTGCGCGGGCCTGGCCCTGTTCCTGTTCGGCCTGCAGTGCCTGGAGGAGGGCCTGCGCCAGCTCGCCGGCAGCAAGCTCGAACAGCTGCTGGCGCGCAGCACCGGCACGCCGCTGCGCGGACTGCTGTTCGGCATCGTCGGCACCACGCTGCTCAATTCGAGCACCCTGGTGTCGCTGCTGACCATCGCCTTCATCAGCTCCGGACTGATCCAGCTGGCCGGCGGCCTGGCCATCATCTTCGGCGCCAACATCGGCGGGACCACCGGCATCTGGCTGCTGGCGCTGGCCGGGCAGAACGTCAGCCTGTCGCCGATCGCGCTGCCGATGGTGGTGTTCGGCGTGCTGGCCGGTGCCGCCGGGCCGCGCGGCAAGGCCGCCGGGCGGGTGGCGCTGGGCGTGGCCTTCATCTTCCTGGGCATCGACCAGATCCGCGGCGGCTTCGAGGCGGTCGGCGGCGGCATGGACCTGACCACGATGGAAGGCGGCGGCCTCGCCGGCACGCTGCTGTTCGTGTTCGCCGGCCTGGCGATCACCGTGGTCCTGCAGTCCAGCCACGCCACCCTGATGCTGACCCTGACCGCCCTGGGCACCGGCCAGCTGCAGCTGGACCAGAGCCTGGCGATCGCGATCGGCTCGAACGTGGGCAGCAGCGTCAGCACCGCCTTCGTCGGCATGCTCGGCGGCAACCGCGCCGGCCAGCGGCTGGCGCTGGCGCATGCGTTGTTCAACGTGGCCACCGCGCTGGTGGCGCTGATCCTGCTGGTGCCGCTGACCTGGCTGATGAGGACCGTGGCCGGGCTGGCCGGCTTCGGCGACAACGCGCTGCTGCAGCTGGCCCTGTTCCACAGCATGTTCAACGGCGGCGGCGTGCTGCTGTTCTGGCCGTGGCAGCGGCAGTTCGCCGCGGCGCTGGAGCGGTGGCTGCCCGAGCGCGGCGAACCGCCGGTGCCGGCCGAGGCCACCGCCGCGGGTGCGGCCGTACCGCTCGAACGCCTGCGCGCGCGCCACCTCAGCGACGTGGCACTGGAGTCGACCGAGGCGGCCACCGCCGCGGTGGCCCTGGAACTGCACCATCTCGGCCAGCTCAGCGTGGAAGTGATCTGCCAGGCGCTGTCGCTGCCCGCCGATCAGCTCACCGCCGCACAGCCCGACGAAGCGCTGCTGGCCAGGGATGCGAGCGAGGGCGCGTTCTTCGACGCCGACCTGCTGTACCAGCAGCGGGTCAAGGGCGTCTACGGCGACCTGCTGGCGTTCATGAGCCGGCTGGAGCTGCCGATGGACGCCGAACACCGGCAGTTCTGGTCGCGCAGCCAGGCCGCCGCGCTGCAGCTGGTGGAAGCGGTCAAGGGCGCCAAGCACCTGCAGAAGAACCTGGCCCGGCGCCTGCACGGGCCCGATTCGCCGGTGCGCGATGCGTACCTGGCGCTGCGCCGCCAGCTGTTCGGCCAGATCCGGGAACTGCACGCGATCGCCCGCGACAGCGATGCCGCCTCCGCGGCCCGGCGCCTGGCCGCGCTGGACGCGGAGGCGGAGGCGTTCGACGCGCGCTTCCGCGAGACCCTGTTCGAGCAGGTACGGCGGGGCGTGTTCGACGGGCTGGAAGCCGGCTCCCTGCTCAACGACCAGGGTTATGCCGCGCGCGTTTACGGCAGCCTGCGCGAGGTCATCGCCGCCGCCTTCGCCGGTGATTCCGAATGGCTGCAGCGCCTGCGGCTGCTGACCGGGGACAAGGCCGACCCGGCGACCCGGGACGCGCCACCGGCATAGCTTGCGCACGCCGGTGCATGACCACTGCCACTCGCCCGGGGTCCACTGCCGGGCGAGCATGCGCATTCCCCGACCACGAGTCCTGCGCCGGTACAGGAATTCCTGTACTCGCCAGTTCAGTCGATGGGTTAAGATTCAGTTTGTTTTTCGCAAGATGCGCTGTTCGTCTGTTCGCCCGCCATGGAAAGCGCGCCGTCCCCATGTCTGTTCCGACTGCCAATGCCGTCGTCCTGAAGGGCGTCCGCCTCGACCGCGGTGGACGCACGATCCTGCGCGACCTCGACCTGGTGGTGCCGCGCGGCAGCATTACCGCCGTGCTCGGCCCGTCGGGCACCGGCAAGTCGACCCTGCTGGCGGCGCTGACCGGCGAGCTGGTCCCGGCCGCGGGTGAGGTGCGCGTGTTCGGCGAAACGGTGCCGCGCCGCAGCCGCGAGCTGCTGGAGATGCGCAAGGGCCTGGGCGTGCTGCTGCAGGGCAACGGCCTGCTCACCGACCTGAGCGTGGCCGAGAACGTGGCCCTGCCGCTGCGCACCCACACCCGCCTGCCCGAGCCGGTGCTGCAGCGGCTGGTGGCGATGAAGCTCAATGCGGTCGGCCTGCGCGCCGCCGCCGACCTGTATCCGCGCGAGCTGTCCGGCGGCATGGCCCGGCGCGTGGCGCTGGCCCGCGCGCTGGCGCTGGATCCGCCGCTGATGCTCTACGACGAACCGCTGACCGGCCTGGATCCGATTGCCTCTGGCGTGATCATGAGCCTGATCCAGCGGCTGTCGCGCAGCCTGGGCCTGACCAGCATCATCGTCTCCCACCACGTGCACGAGACCCTGCCGATCGCCGACCAGGCGGTCGTCATTGCCAATGGCGGCATCGTCTTCGACGGCACCCCGGTGCAGCTGCAGGCCAGCGCCGATCCGCTGCTGCGCCAGTTCCTGCATGGCGAGCCGGATGGTCCGATTCCTTTCGAGAGCGCGCCCTTCGACAGCGCGCGCGTCCGTGCGGAGGTCGCCTAGCGTGAGTGCTGCCGTCGTCGCTTCCGTGCAATCGCTGGGCCGGGCCGGCCTGTTCTCGCTGTCGGTGCTGCGCGCCTCACGGCCGACCCGCGATTTCTTCGCCGAGCTGACCCGCGAGATCTACAAGATCGGCGGCCGCTCGCTGCCGATCATCGCCGTCGGTGGTGCCTTCGTCGGCCTGGTCCTGACCCTGCAGGGCTACCGCACGCTGACCACCTTCGGGGCGTCCGATGCGCTGTCCACGCTGCTGGGCCTGTCGCTGTACCGCGAGCTGGGCCCGGTGCTGACCGCGCTGCTGTTCATCGGCCGCGCCGGCAGCTCCATTGCCGCGGAACTGGGCCTGATGCGTGCCACCGACCAGATCAAGGCGCTGGAGCTGATGGCGATCGACCCGGTCGCCAAGGCGGTGGCGCCGCGCTTCTGGGCGGCGGTGCTGACCGTGCCGCTGCTGACCGGTTTCTTCTGCTCGCTGGCGATCAGCGCCAGCTGGTTCGAGGCGGTCAAGGTGCTGGGCCTGGACAACGGCACGTTCTGGTCGGCGCTGCAGGGCAGCGTCGATTTCTGGGACGACTTCGGCGTGGCACTGCTGAAGTCGGCCGTGTTCGGCGGCACCGCCGCCCTTGTCGCCTCGTACGTGGGTTACCACGCCGAGCCGACCATCGAAGGCACCTCGGTGGCGACCACCCGCGCGGTGGTCAACGCCTCGCTGCTGGTGCTGATGCTGAATTTCGTGATGTCCGCTTTGCTGTTTCGTTAGCGCCAGTCCCTCGCAAGAGCCGGCACATCCATGTGCCGGTACTGAATGAAAATCCCGGGTTCTGCTTTCCTGCCCCCAAGTTGTCACTCCGTTCAAACCGGTTCCTATAGGTACTCACCCCCATGGCAATCCGTGGTCCCAGGCTCGAATTCGCAGTCGGCGCCTTCCTCATCCTGGCGCTGGCTTCGCTGCTGGTGCTGGCGTTCGCCTCGACCAACCGCCAGTTCGGTTTCGGTGGCGGCAGCTACGCGCTGACCGCACGCTTCGCCAACCTCGGCCAGCTGCGCCTGCAGGCGCCGGTGAAGATCGGCGGCGTGGTCGTGGGCCGGGTCGAGAAGATCGAACTGGACCCGGTGAAGTTCGACTCGATCGTCACCCTGGCGATCGACGAGCGCTTCAAGGACCTGCCGGCCGACACCTCCGCCGGCATCCTCACCAGCGGCCTGCTCGGCGAGAGCTTCATCGGCCTGCAGCCCGGCGGTGATCCGGAAGTGCTCAGGCCCGGCGACGAGATCGCCTACACCCAGCCGGCCATCGACCTGATCCAGCTGGTCGGCAAGTACATGTTCGGAGGCGGCGCCGGTGCCGGTGCGCCGCCGCCTCCGCCGCCCCAGGAACCGTCCCCCACGGAAGCGACACCCCAATGACCCGTCCGCTGATCCTCTCCCTCGCCCTGGCCCTGCCGCTGCTCGCGGTGGCGCCAGCCACCGTCCACGCCCAGCAGGCCGCCGCCGCGGCCACGCCCGGCAAGCAGGTCGTCGAAAACGGCACCCGCATCCTGTCCACGTTGCAGGCGCGCCGCGCCGAGTTCCAGAAGAGCCCGTCCGCGCTGCGCGCGTTCATCGATGGCGAGCTGCGCACCAGCTTCGACCGCGACTACGCCGCACGCCTGGTGCTGGGCCCGCACGGCCGTGGCGCCAGCGATGCCGACATCAAGCTGTTCGCCGATGCGATGACCGACAACCTGATGCAGCGCTACGGCGCGGCGCTGGTGACCATCGAAGGCAAGCCGCGGATCAAGCTGAAGTCGGAAACCCCGTTGCCGGGCAACCGCGGCGTAAAGGTGTCCACCGAGGTCGTCCGCGAAGGCGGCAACCCGATCCCGGTCGATTACCTGATGCGCGACAACGGCGGCTGGAAGATCTTCGACGTGATGGTCGAAGGCGTGTCCTACGTGCAGACCTTCCGCAGCCAGTTCGACGCACCGCTGCGGCAGAAGTCGATCGCGCAGGTGGCCGCCGACCTGCGCGCCGGCACGCTGCAGCCGCAGACCGATGCCGATGGCGCCCGCTGAACACGCCACGGGCCTGTCGCTGCACCGCGACGGCCCGGCCCTGCGACTGTCCGGGCCGCTGGACCGCGATGCGGCCACCTCGGCGTGGCCGGCCTTGCTGCCGCTGCTCGACGGCGCGCGCATGCTCGACCTGGGCGGCGTAAGCCGGCTGGACAGCGCCGGCGTGGCCCTGCTGGCCGAAGCCGCCGCGCGCATCTCCGCGCAGGGGGTCGTGCCCGAACTGGCCGGTGCGCCGGCCGGACTGGCCGACCTGCGCGCTGCCTACCGCCTGGATGCGGTGCTGGCCTACGCGGATCCGGCGCCGTGAACCACGTGTCGAAGCTGTCGGCCTCGTTTCTGCTGCTGATGCTGGCCGCCTGCGCGAGCACGCCCAAGCCGGTGGCTTCCCAGGCTGTGGCGGCTCCGGTGGACGGGGCCGTCGCAGCGGAGGCGGCAACACCCGAGCCGGCACCGGCGCCTGCCGTGGCCGCCCCGGACATGGCAGTCGCGTCCGGCGACACCGCTCCGCCGGCACCTGCGACCGACGCCGCCACGACGCCGGCCGCCGATGGTGTTCCGACCACGGAAGAGGACGACTACGCCGCCCTGTACGGCGAAGCCCCGGACACGACCTCCACCGGGCCGGCCGACGGCGACCTGCCGGTGCGCGGACGCCAGGCCTACGACCCGTGGGAGCCGATGAACCGGCGGATCCACGCGTTCAACAACGCGATCGACCGCGCTGTCGCCCGCCCGCTGGCGCTGGCCTACGTGGCCGTGGTGCCGCAGCCGATGCGGCTGGGCGTGACCAACTTTTTCGACAACCTCGGCTCGCCGCTGACCTTCGTCAACCAGGTGCTGCAGGGCCGCCCGCGCGACGCGATCCAGACCCTGGGCCGGTTCCTGGTCAATTCGACGCTGGGCATCGGCGGCGTGTTCGACCCGGCCAGCGACCTGAAGATGAAGCGGCGCAGCGAGGACTTCGGCCAGACCCTGGGCATCTGGGGCTGGCGCAGCTCGCGCTACATCGAGCTGCCATTCTTCGGCCCGCGCACGTTCCGCGACGTGGTCGGCCTGGCCGGCGATGCGCCGTTGTCGGTGGTCCAGCGGATCGAGGAGGACAAGGTGCGGATCGCCGTGCAGGGCATCCAGCTGGTCGATACCCGCGCCCAGCTGCTGTCGCTGGACACGCTGCGCGAGAACGCACCGGACGAGTACGCGATGGTCCGCGACGCCTGGCTGCAGCGGCGCACCTTCCAGATCGAAGGCGACCGCCGCCACCGCCGGGCGCAGCAGGAAGAGGAACTGCCGGACTACCTGCGCGAGGAGGACGAGCGCAACCCGACCGTCCCCGCCGACGCGATGCCGCTGCCACCGTTGCCTGGCGGCTGAGCGCGCAAGGCATGGCGGAAAGACGAAGGCCCGGGAGCGATCCCGGGCCTTCTTCGTTGCACGGCGGGTCGTGCGCCTGGCTCAGGCCGCCAGCGCGGCCTCCACCGCCTGGCGCAGGCGCGGGTCGTCGGCGGTCACGTCGGGCGCGAAGCGGGCCACGATCCGGCCATCGCGGCCGAGCAGGAACTTCTCGAAATTCCACAGCACGCCCGGCGCCGGGTTCGGCGCGATGCCCAGGCCTTCCAGGCGCTGCCGCATCGGGCCTTCGCCGGTGGCGGAAGGGTGGGTGAAGGTCAGCGCGCGATACAGCGGATGGATGCCGGCGCCGGTCACCTCGATCTTGGCGAACATCGGGAAGGTGACGTCGTAGGTGAGCGAGCAGAAGCTGGCGATCTCCGCCTCGGTGCCCGGCTCCTGGCCCTTGAAGTCGTTGGCCGGGAAGCCGAGCACTTCCAGTCCGGCGTCCTTCTTCTCGCGATAGAGCTTCTCCAGGCCTTCGTACTGCTTGGTCAGTCCGCACTTGGAGGCGACATTGACCAGCAGCCGGACCTTGCCGGACCAGTCGCCAAGGGTGGCGGGCTGGCCTTCGATGGTGGTCAGCGGGATCGTGTCGAGCGTATCGGTCATGGCAGCGCTTCCGTGGGCATGGACCGGGGATTATGCGCCGCCGGCGAGGCTCACTCCTGCACGTCCTCGTCAGTGGCCGACGACGCGCCCGGCGACCGGGCCGCATCCAGCGACAGCGCGTCCGGCTGCAGTTCCGCCGGCAGCGCGCGCCTGGCCTTGCTGCCCAGCTCGGCGAGCTTGCGTGCACGGTTGAGCGCGGACTGCGGCGAGTCGACCAGCCGGTTGCGGGCGCGGCCGAACGCCTGGCCGGCATCGTCGAGTCGCTTGCCGACCGCGTCGAATTCGGTGAGGAAGGCAGTGAGCGCGTCGAGCACGCGGCCGCCGACCTCGCTGATCTCCAGCGCCTGCTTCTGCACCTTGTCGCGGGTCCACAGCCGCTCGGTCACCCGCAGCAGCGCCATCAGCGTGTTCGGCGAGGCGAACACCACCTTGCGGTCGAAGGCGTAGCTCTGCAGGTCGGTGTCCGCGCCCAGCGCCGCCGACAGCGCGCCTTCGATCGGCACGAAGGCGATGGTGATATCGAGCGCGTCGCCGCCGATCGCCTTCGGATAGTTCTTGTCACCCAGGTCCTTGACGTGCTGGCGCAGGCCGACCGCATGCCGACGCAGCGCCTCGTCGTGCTGCTCGGGCGTGGCCGCGTTCATCGCTTCCTGCCAGGCGACCAGGTTGACCTTGCTGTCGACCACCACCTGGCGCTGGTCCGGAAAGTGCACGACCACGTCCGGGCGCAACCGCGCACCCTCGTCGTCGACCGCATGCTGCTGGCGCCGGTAGTGGACGCCTTCCTCCAGGCCGGAGCCGCGCAGCACGTTGTCGAGCATCAGTTCGCCCCAGTCACCGCGCACCTTGGCGCTGCCCTTGAGCGCGCTGGTCAGCGCGGCGGCCTGCACCGCCATGTCCTGGTTGAGGGTCTTCAGTTCGCCGACCGCGCCGAGCAGGCTGGCGCGCTCGCGCGCCTCGTCGCCATACACGGTGTCCACCCGCTGGCGGAACTCGCCCAGCTTGTCCGAGAACGGCTTGAGCAGGCCCTCCAGGTCGGTGCGCGACTGCAGGTTGGCCTGGCGCACGTTCTTCTCGAACTGCTGGCCGCGCTCGTCGAACACCTTGCCGGCCAGCTCGGCGAACGCGCCGGACAGCTTTTCCTGCGCGGTATCCAGATAGGCGCGCAGCTCCTGCTGGGCCTGGCGCGAATGCTGCAGGTCGGCGGCGGCTCGGGCGTGCTCGCCGTGCAGCTGCCGGTACGCCGCGCGCTGCGCGTCGAGCTCGCCTTCGAGCGCGGCGATGCGTTCCTGGGCGCGAGCCAGGGCGGTGTCGCGCTCGGCCAGGCGGGTTTCGCGTTCGGCCAGCAGGGTGGTTTCGCGTTCGATCCGCTGCCGTGCCTGGGCCAGCGACTCCGCCTGCGCGGCCGCGCGCTGGCGCTCGTTCTCCAGCTCGAGCTGCTGCGCTTCCAGGCGGCCGCGGAGCTGGCCGGATTCCACGGCAGCGGCCTGCGCGGCCGCGCGCGCGGTCTCCAGTTCGCCGGCCGTGACAGTCTCTCGACCTGGTGAGCGGCGCAACAGCAGCATCGCCAGCACGGCCAATGCCGCCAGCAGCAGGACAACGATCACGTAGGGAAGGGCGGTTGAGGTCATGTGGAAAGTGTAGCGTCGGCCGTCTCAACGGACGCGACGACGAGCGGCCACGCTGGCAGCCCAGCCGCCGGTTTCCGGAGCGATCCTGCGAAGGCCGCCTCGACGGCACCTTCGACGATGTCTTCACCCGGGCCTCGCCCCGCCGCTCCCAGACTGGCGCCACACCCGGACGACCCGCCATGGCCAGCGTTACCCGACCCCCGATCCACCTCAAGCGTGCCTACGACGAGCCCGAAACGGCCGATGGCCAGCGCCTGCTGGTCGACGGGCTGTGGCCGCGCGGGCTGCGCAAGGAGGAGTTGCAGGCCGAGGCCTGGCTCAAGGCGCTGGCACCGAGCACCACGCTGCGGCAGTGGTTCGGCCACGATCCGGCGCGCTGGGACGATTTCCGCGAGCGCTATTTCGACGAACTGGAAGCGCGCCCCGAGGCGCTGGCCCAGCTGCGTGCCTATCTCAGCCGCGGCCCGGTGACCCTGCTCTACGGAGCCCGCGACGAGGAACACAACAACGCCGTGGCGCTGCGCGACTTCGTCCTGCACGGCCGCGGCCGCCGCGCGCCCACCGCCAGGTCCCGCCGTTCGACGAGCTGAGCGCGCCCATGGTTTTGCTGCGGCGCGTTGCGCGACACTGCGCGCTTCGCCTCCTGCCGGGACCTCCATGAGCTGGCTTCGCCGCAAGTCCATCGACACCATCACCCAGCACGAGGAAGGGCGCCGGCTGGTGCCGACCCTGACCTGGCCGCACCTGGTCGCGCTGGGCATCGGCGCCATCGTCGGCACCGGCATCTACACCCTGATCGGGGTCGGCGCGGACAAGGCAGGCCCGGCGGTGCTGCTGTCGTTCGTGGTCGCCGGCCTGGTCTGCGCCTGCGCGGCGCTGGCCTATGCCGAGATGGCGACGCTCATGCCGGCGGCTGGCAGCGCCTACACCTACAGCTATGCGGCGCTGGGCGAGACCCTGGCCTGGATCGTCGGCTGGAGCCTGATCCTCGAATACTCGCTGGTGGTCAGCACGGTGGCGGTGGGCTGGTCGGGCTATTTCGTCGGCTTCATGCAATGGGTCGGGGTCACGATCCCGCCGGCACTGGCGGCCGGACCGCATGCCGGCGGCGTGATCAACCTGCCCGCGATCGTGATCACTTTCGCCGTGGCCGGCCTGCTGATCGCCGGCACCCGCGAGAGCGCCACGCTCAACGCGGTGCTGGTGGTGGTCAAGCTGATCGCGCTGGCGGTGTTCGTCGCGCTGGCGCTGCCGGCGTTCAACGCCGAGAACCTGCAGCCGTTCATGCCCTACGGCTTCCCCAAGGCGATGGGCGCCGACGGGGTCGAGCGCGGGGTGATGGCGGCGGCGGCGATCATCTTCTTCGCCTTCTACGGCTTCGACGCGATCTCCACCGCCGCCGAGGAGACCAAGGACCCGAGCCGCAACCTGTCGATCGGCATCATCGGGTCGATGGTCGGCTGCACCCTGATCTACGTGCTGGTCGCGCTGGCCGCGGTCGGGGCGATGAACTACACGGTGTTCGGCAAGAGCGCCGAACCACTGGCACTGATCCTGCGCGAGCTCGGCCATGGCCCGGCCGCCGCGGCGATCGGCATTGCCGCCGTGATCGCGCTGCCGACCGTGCTGCTGGCGTTCTTCTACGGCCAGAGCCGGATCTTCTTCGTGATGTCGCGCGACGGCCTGCTGCCGCGCTCGCTGTCGATGGTCAATCCGAAGACCGGCACGCCGGTGACGATCACCGTGTTCACCGCCGTGCTGGTGGCGGCGCTGGCGGGCGTGGCGCGGCTGGACGAGATCGCCGCGCTGGCCAACGCCGGCACCCTGGTCGCCTTTATCGCCGTGTCGGTGTGCCTGCTGGTGCTGCGCAAGCGCGAACCTGCGCGGGCGCGCGGCTTCCGCACGCCGATGGCCTGGCTGGTCGCGCCGGCGGCGATCCTCGGCTGCCTCTACCTGTTCTGGAGCCTGCCGCAGAAGACCCAGCTGTACTTCCTCGCCTGGAACGTGTTCGGCGTCGCCGTGTACCTGCTGTACGCGCGGCGCAATGCGGTGCTGGGGAAGAAGGCCTGATCCAGCGTCGTCCCGGCAAACGCCGGGACGACGACCAGGCCTCAGTCGAGCACGCGGCAGAACACCGCCTTGAGGTAGCGCGATTCGGCGACGTTGGCCAGGAACGGGTGGTCGGGACCGGCGCCGGCCACCTTCAGCACCTGCACCGTGCGTCCGGCGTAGAACGCGGCGCGGCGCAGCATGTCGAGGAACTGCTCCTCCGACACCAGGCCGGTGCACGAGAAGGTCGCGAACAGGCCGCCCGGCTTGACCACGCCCAGCGCCAGCTTGTTCATGTCCAGGTACTTCTTCAGCGCGGTGATGACCTGGTCGCGGTCACGGGTCATCTTGGCCGGATCGAGGATCACCGCGTCGTACTGCTCGCCGCGGTTGGCCGCGTCGCGCAGCCACGGGAAGATGTCGGCCTGCACGAACTTCGGCTTGACCCCGTTGAGCCGCGCATTGCCCTTGGCGATCTCGATCACCGCCTCGTCGATGTCGATGCCGGTGACTTCCGAGGCGCCGCGCGCGGCCGCGTAGACCGCGAAACCGCCGGTGTTGCAGCACAGGTCGAGCACGCGCTTGCCGGCGACCTGCTGGGAGAACCATTGCCGGTTCTCGCGCTGGTCGGCGAAGAAGCCGGTCTTGTGCGCGCCGGCCGGGTCGGCGCGGAAGCGCACGCCATGCTCGGTGATCACCGCCGGCTCCGGCGAACCACCCTCGGAATACACCGGCCGGTAGTCGAAGCTCTCCTGCTTCTGCACGTGCTCGTCGGCGAAGCTGTGGATGCGCGCGCCGTCGAAGTGCCGGCGCAGCGCGGCGTAGATCCACTCGCGGTAGCGGTACATGCCGGCGCTGAAGAACTCGACCACCAGCAGGTCGTCATAGCGGTCCACCACCAGCCCGGACAGGCCGTCGCCTTCGGCATGGACCACGCGCCAGGCGTTGGAAACCTCGTCCAGCTTCAGCACCTGCCGGCGCAGGCCAATCGCGTCGCCGATCTTCCGCTCGAACCAGGCCTGGTCGACGGCCACGGCCGGGTCGGTCTCGAGGATGCGCAAGGCAATACGCGAGTGGCCGTTGTAGAAACCGCGGCCGATGAACTGGCCGTCGACGTCGAAGGCGTCGACGATCTCGCCCGGCTTGGGCTTCTGCGGCGGCTTGTCGACCAGTTTCTGGAAGATCCAGGGATGGCTGGAACGCCAGGCGTTCTTCAGCCGTACGGTGGGGTAGTGGGTGTCCATGCGCGCATTGTAAGGGCCGGTGCCTGAGCCGGCCGGCACCGGGTCGCGGCGCGCGGCGCCCGAAGTCCATCCGTCCCGGCCACGCTTGCAACGGAAACCACGCCGCTGCGGTCCACGGGCGGGCTGGGTGCCGCCCCCGGGGGCACCGCCGCGACGCGCGCGCCGGCCGGCAAAACACGCGACAATGCGGGGGTTTCGCCACCGCCGGCTGCGCCCCAGCGCATCCGGCGTTCGGCCCGTCCTTCCGTCGACCCGCAAAGAGCCCCCGCAGACCATGTCGAACACGCCGAAGATCATCTACACGCTCACCGATGAAGCCCCGTTCCTGGCGACCCAGTCGCTGCTGCCGATCGTCCAGGCCTTCGCCGGCACCGCCGGGATCGCCGTGGAGACCCGCGACATCTCGCTGGCCGGCCGCATCCTGTCCCAGTTCCCGGACTACCTCAGCGACGCGCAGAAGATCGGCGACCACCTGGCCGAGCTGGGCGAGCTGGCGACCAGGCCGGAAGCCAACATCATCAAGCTGCCGAACATCTCCGCCTCGGTGCCGCAGCTGAAGGCCGCGATCAAGGAGCTGCAGGCCCAGGGCTACGCGCTGCCGGACTATCCGGACGCGCCGAAGGACGAGAAGGAAAAGGACATCCAGGCCCGCTACGACCGGACCAAGGGCAGCGCGGTCAACCCGGTGCTGCGCGAGGGCAACTCCGACCGCCGCGCGCCGCTGTCGGTCAAGAACTACGCCCGCAAGCATCCGCACCGCATGGGCCCGTGGGGCAAGGATTCGAAGACGCACGTGGCGCACATGGACGCCGGCGACTTCTACGGCAGCGAGCAGTCGGCCACTTTGGCCAACGCCGGCAGCCTGAAGATCGAACTGGTCCAGAATGACGGCAAGACCGTGGTGCTGAAGGAGAAGACCGCGGTCAAGGCCGGCGAGATCGTCGATGCCTCCACGCTCAGCCGCAAGGCGCTCGCCGCGTTCATCGCCGCCCAGGTCGCCGACGCGAAGGCGCAGGGCGTGCTGTTCTCGCTGCACCTGAAGGCGACCATGATGAAGGTCTCCGACCCGATCATGTTCGGCGTGGCCGTGTCCGAGTTCTACAAGGACGCACTGGCCAAGCACGCCGAGGCGCTGGCTGGCGTCGGCTTCTCGCCGGACAACGGCATCGGCGACCTCTACGCGCGCATCGCCTCGCTGCCGGAAGCGCAGCAGGCGGCGATCAAGGCCGACGTCGAGGCCGTGTACGCCGCAGGCCAGGCGGTGGCGATGGTCAACTCCGACAAGGGCATCACCAACCTGCACGTGCCCAGCGACGTGATCGTCGACGCCTCGATGCCGGCGATGATCCGCGACTCCGGCCGCATGTGGAACGCCGAAGGCAAGCTGCAGGACACCAAGGCGGTGATCCCGGACCGCTGTTACGCCGGCGTGTACCAGGTGGTGATCGAGGACTGCAAGGCGCACGGCGCGTTCGACCCGACCACCAGTTCCTGGCCAACGTCGCCGAATCGCGCTACCTCAAGGCGGTGT
>JAGHZW010000195.1 GCA_017745195.1 Pseudoxanthomonas sp.
GGCCGCTTGGGTATCCCTCCGGGATCTGCCACCGCGACCCGTCACACCCCGTTCTTCAAGGGTTACCGCCCGCAGTTCTACTTCCGCACCACCGACATCACCGGCGCCGTTCAGCTGCCGGAAGGCGTGGAGATGGTGATGCCGGGTGACAACATCAAGATGGTGGTCACCCTGATCAACCCGGTGGCGATGGACGAAGGCCTGCGTTTCGCGATCCGCGAAGGCGGTCGCACCGTCGGCGCCGGCGTCGTGGCCAAGATCATCAAGTAAGCCCCTGCGGGTCCCGGCGACGGGTTCGCCGGAAAGCGCGAAGGGCGGGCCGGAACCTCGGTCCGCCTTCGCCGTCTAAGGGAAGGCTCGTTCCAAACGTACGCCAGTAGCTCAATTGGCAGAGCAGCGGTCTCCAAAACCGCAGGTTGGGGGTTCGAGTCCCTCCTGGCGTGCCACTTCCTTCGCGGCTCCGCGCGAACGGCCCTGCAGGGCCGCAACGGTTAAGAAGAGCGACAGCGACTTGAACAGCAAGATCAATCCGGCCCAGGCCGCTTCCGGCGGCGACATCGTCAAGTACGTCATCGCCGCGCTGCTCGTCATCGGCGGGCTGTTCGTCTGGTTCTGGTTCTCCGACGCGGCGCGTGCGGCCCAGCTGGGCGCCTGGGCGCCGCAGCTGCGTGGCCTGGCGGTAGCCGTGGGCCTGATCGCCGGCGGGCTGGTGTTCTTGACCAGCGGCAAGGGCCATGACGTGCGCGAGTTCCTGTCCGAGTCGCGCTTCGAGCTGCGCAAGGTTGTCTGGCCGACGCGCCAGGAAACCACGCGGATGACCTGGGTCGTGATCGCAGTGGTCGTGATCCTGAGCCTGATCCTGGCTGGATTCGATTTCTTCGTGCAGAAGGCGATCCAGTGGTTCCTGGGCCATTGAGGAGAATGTCGCTGTGAAGCGTTGGTATGTGGTTCACGCCTATTCCGGTTTCGAGAAGAGCGTCGCCCAGGCGCTGCGCGACCGCATCGTCCGCAACGGGATGGAAGAGCGCTTCGGCGAGGTGCTGGTCCCGACCGAAGAGGTCGTGGAGATGCGCGCCGGTCAGAAGCGCCGGTCCGAGCGCAAGTTCTTCCCGGGTTACGTGCTGGTCCAGATCGAGACCCACGACGAGGCGGGCATTCCCCGCATCGACAGCGAAAGCTGGCACCTGATCAAGGAGACCTCCAAGGTCATGGGCTTCATCGGCGGCACCGCCGATCGTCCGCTTCCGATCCAGGACCATGAGGCTGACGCGATCCTGCAGCGCGTGCAGGAGGGTGTCGAGAAGCCGCGCCCGAAGGTCCTGTTCGAGCCGGGCCAGATGGTCCGGGTCACCGATGGCCCGTTCAACGACTTCAACGGCGTGGTCGAGGAAGTCAACTACGAGAAGAGCCGCCTGCGCGTGGCGGTGCTTATCTTCGGCCGCTCCACCCCGGTGGAGCTGGAATTCGGCCAGGTCGAGAAGGCCTGACCGGCGGCTGTCCCGGCTTCGCCCGGGACGCCGGAAACCCTGCTATACTGCGCGGCTCCCTGCCCGGGACAGCCGGGCAACCGCAATGGCCGCCGCCTTGGCGGCCTTTGGCGCGAATGGGAATTCAGGTTTCAACGCGAGGCCGGGACGCGTGATTTTCCCGGAACGATGGGGAGCCTGCATGCAGGCGCTAGCACCCGGAGAGCACTGAAATGGCAAAGAAAGTAGTCGGTTACATCAAGCTGCAGGTGAAGGCCGGCCAGGCCAACCCCTCGCCGCCGGTCGGTCCCGCGCTGGGCCAGCGCGGCCTGAACATCATGGAGTTCTGCAAGGCGTTCAACGCGGCGACCTCCAAGCTCGAGCCGGGTCTGCCGACCCCGGTCATCATCACGGCCTACTCGGACCGTACCTTCACCTTCATCACCAAGAGCACCCCTGCCACGGTGCTGCTGAAGAAGGCGGCCGGTATCCAGTCCGGCTCCAAGCGCCCGAACACCGAGAAGGTGGGCAAGGTCACCCGCAAGCAGCTCGAGGAGATCGCCAAGGCGAAGGAGCCCGACCTGACCGCGGCGGACCTCGACGCGGCTGTGCGCACCATCGCGGGCTCGGCCCGTTCGATGGGCCTTGTGGTGGAGGGCTGAGAACATGGCACTGAACAAGCGACAGAAGGCGATCAAGGCGGCAGTGGAGCCGGGCAAGGCTTACTCCATCGATGAGGCGCTGAAGATCATCAAGGGTTTCACCAAGGCCAAGTTCGTCGAGGCCGTGGACGTGGCCGTGCGCCTGGGCGTTGACGCCAAGAAGTCCGACCAGCAGGTGCGCGGCTCGACCGTGCTGCCGGCCGGTACCGGCAAGAGCGTGCGCGTGGCGGTGTTCGCCCCGGCAGGCGCCAAGGCCGACGAGGCTGCCGCCGCCGGCGCCGAGGCCGTGGGCATGGACGACCTGGCCGAGAAGATGCTGGCCGGCGACCTGAACTACGACGTCGTCATCGCCACCCCGGACGCCATGCGCGTGGTCGGCAAGCTTGGCCAGGTGCTGGGCCCGCGCGGCCTGATGCCGAACCCGAAGGTCGGCACCGTGTCGCCGAATCCGGCCGAGGCGGTGAAGAACGCCAAGTCGGGCCAGGTCCGCTACCGCACCGACAAGGCCGGCATCATCCACGCCACGATCGGCAAGGCCGAGTTCACCGACGAGGCGCTGAAGTCGAACCTGCAGGCGCTGCTGCTGGACCTGATCAAGGCCAAGCCGGCGACGTCCAAGGGCCAGTACCTGCAGAAGATCTCGCTGAGCTCGACCATGGGCCCGGGCGTGACCGTCGACCAGGCGTCGCTGACCCTGAAGTAATGCAATACCCCGGGCCGCCCTGGTGGCCCGGGTGCACGTTTTGAGGGCAGTCGTCGGCACGAGCCGGCGACAGCCGTCAAAGACCGCAGGTGCGGTCCGCGCACATCGACGACGGGCAAGGATGCTCGCAGTGGCAGGGAATCGCCGTCGATGCAGCGGGATCGCTTAATCGAAGGTCCGCCAGGACCCGAAACCTGCGCAGATGGTGCCGCCTTCTGGAAGTTTTCCGGCACGACCGACCATTCGGGCGTACGGATCAGAAAGGCCAGCACCGGGATGCCCGAGGCATCCCCGGCGCGCACGGAGGGGCGCCGCCCAGGACCGCAAGCGGCAGGAGCTGTGAGCGGAGTTACTACGGAGGAGTGTTATGGCTCTCAATCTGTCCCAGAAGAAGGAAGTCGTCGCCGAACTGGCCGACGTCGCCGCCAAGGCGCACTCCCTGATCGCCGCCGAATACGCAGGCACCTCGGTCTCCCAGATGACCGCGATGCGCAAGAAGGCCCGCGAGAACGGCGTGTACTTGAAAGTTGTCAAGAACACGCTGGCCGCGCGCGCCGTCGAAGGCACGGAGTTCGAGTGCACCAAGGATGCGCTCGTGGGTCCGCTGCTGTATGCGTTCTCGACCGAGGAGCCCGGCGCTGCCGGTCGCCTGATCAAGGAGTTCGCCAAGACCAACGACAAGCTGCAGCCGAAGGTGGTTGCGGTGGGTGGCCAGCTGTACCCGGCCAGCCACGTCGAGGTCCTGGCTTCGCTGCCGACCCTCGAGCAGGCCCTGGCGATGGTCGCCCGTGCCCTGGCCGAGCCGGCCACCATGTTCGCCCGCGCGGTCAAGGCCGTCGCCGAGCAGCAGGGTGGTGGCGATGCCGCGCCGGCCGAGACCGACGCCGCAGCCGAAGAAGCCGCGACCGAAGCCTAATCGCTTCGACGATTTCCTAAATTCCCTTTCCAGAAAACATTTCAGAAGGTAATCACAATGTCCCTTTCCAACGAGCAGATCGTCGAAGCCATCGCCGGCAAGACCCTGATGGAAGTGATGGAGCTGGTCAAGGCCATCGAAGAAAAGTTCGGCGTCTCCGCCGCCGCCCCGGTCGCCGTGGCCGCCGGCCCGGCCGCCGCCGCTGCCCCGGTCGAGGAGCAGACCGAGTTCACCGTCGTGCTGAAGGCCGCCGGCGAGAAGAAGGTCGAGGTCATCAAGGCCGTCCGCGCCATCACCGGCCTGGGCCTGAAGGAAGCCAAGGACCTGGTCGAAGGCGCCCCGAAGGACGTCAAGGAAGGCGTGTCGAAGGACGACGCCGCCAAGTTCAAGAAGGAACTGGAAGCCGCCGGCGCGACCGTCGAGCTCAAGTAAGCAACACCTTGCATCGCCGGCTTACTCGGTGATGCGCGAAGGCTGGGGGCGAAAGCCCCCGGCCTTTGGTCGTTCCGGAGCCGCGGGCCCCGGGCGGCCGCAAGCAACAGGAAACCCAGTCTCACGCACATGCGGAGCTGGTAGTCGGAAGTAGCGGGATAGGGCGTGCTGGTGCCGGCAATACCAGCGACTACCGACTGACAGCTTCATGTTCCCCCGGGTCCGCGGACGCGCGGCCCGCACTGCCAAAGGTGGTACACCCAATGACGACGTACTCGTTCACCGAGAAGAAGCGCATCCGCAAGGATTTCGGCAAGCAGCGCTCGATCCTCGAGGTGCCGTTCCTGCTCGCCATCCAGGTCGACTCGTACCGGGATTTCCTCCAGGCCGACACCGATCCGGCCAAGCGCCGCGACCAGGGCCTGCACGCCGCGCTGAAGTCGGTCTTCCCGATCAGCAGCTACAGCGGCAACGCCGCCCTCGAATACGTCGGCTACAAGCTCGGCGAGCCGGTGTTCGACGAGCGCGAGTGCCGTAACCGCGGCCTCAGCTACGGCGCGCCGCTGCGCGTGACCGTGCGCCTGGTGATCTACGACCGCGAGTCGTCGACCAAGGCGATCAAGTACGTCAAGGAGCAGGAGGTCTACCTCGGCGAGATCCCGCTGATGACCGAGCACGGCACGTTCATCGTGAACGGCACCGAGCGCGTCATCGTCTCGCAGCTGCACCGTTCCCCGGGCGTGTTCTTCGACCACGACCGCGGCAAGACCCACAGCTCGGGCAAGCTGCTGTACAGCGCCCGCATCATCCCCTACCGCGGCTCCTGGCTGGACTTCGAGTTCGACCCGAAGGACGCGCTGTATACCCGCATCGACCGCCGCCGCAAGCTGCCGGTGACGATCCTGCTGCGTGCGCTGGGCTACAACAACGAAGAGATGCTGCGTGCGTTCTTCGAGATCAACACCTTCCACATCGATCCGAGCGAAGGCGTGCAGCTGGAGCTGGTGCCTGAGCGCCTGCGCGGCGAGACGCTGAACTTCGACCTGGCCGATGGCGAGAAGGTGATCGTCGAGGCCGGCAAGCGCATCACCGCGCGCCACGTGCGCCAGCTGGAGCAGTCGGGCATCACCGCGCTGGCGGTGCCGGACGAATACCTGCTGGGCCGCATCCTGGCCCATGACGTCATCGACGCGAACACCGGCGAGCTGCTGGCCAGCGCCAACGACGAGATCAACGAGGATCAGCTGGCCGCGTTCCGCAAGGCCGGCGTGGTCAGCGTCGGCACGCTGTGGGTCAACGACCTCGATCGCGGCCCGTACCTGTCCAACACCCTGCGCATCGACCCGAGCCGCACCCAGCTCGAGGCGCTGGTAGAGATCTACCGGATGATGCGTCCGGGCGAGCCGCCGACCAAGGAAGCCGCGCAGAACCTGTTCCACAACCTGTTCTTCACCTTCGAGCGCTACGACCTGTCGGCCGTGGGCCGGATGAAGTTCAACCGCCGCGTCGGCCGCAAGGACGTGCTGGGCCCTGCCGTGCTGTTCGATTCGAAGTACTTCGGCGAGCGCAACGACGAGGATTCCAAGGCGCTGGTCGCCAAGCAGGGCGACACCTCCGACATCCTCGACGTGCTGCGCGTGCTGACCGAGATCCGCAACGGTCGCGGCGTGGTCGACGACATCGACCACCTGGGCAACCGCCGCGTGCGTTCGGTCGGCGAAATGGCCGAGAACGTGTTCCGCGTGGGCCTGGTCCGCGTCGAGCGCGCGGTCAAGGAACGCCTGTCGATGGCCGAGTCCGAGGGCCTGACCCCGCAGGAACTGATCAACGCCAAGCCTGTGGCCGCCGCGATCAAGGAGTTCTTCGGCTCCTCGCAGCTGTCGCAGTTCATGGACCAGAACAATCCGCTGTCGGAAGTCACCCACAAGCGCCGCGTCTCGGCCCTTGGCCCGGGCGGCCTGACCCGCGAGCGCGCCGGCTTCGAAGTGCGCGACGTGCACCCGACCCACTACGGCCGCGTTTGCACCATCGAGACGCCGGAAGGCCCGAACATCGGCCTGATCAACTCGCTGGCGGTGTTCGCCCGCACCAACCAGTACGGCTTCCTCGAGACGCCGTACCGCAAGGTCGTGGACGGCCGCTTCACCGACGAGGTCGACTACCTGTCGGCGATCGAGGAGAACGAATACGTCATCGCCCAGGTCAACGCCGCGCACGACAAGGACGGCCGACTGACCGAGGCGTTCGTTCCGGTCCGCTACCAGGGAGAGTCGCTGCTCAAGCCGCCGTCCGAGATCCACTACATGGACGTCTCGCCGATGCAGACCGTGTCGGTCGCCGCGGCGCTGGTCCCGTTCCTCGAGCACGACGACGCCAACCGCGCGCTGATGGGCGCGAACATGCAGCGCCAGGCCGTGCCGACGCTGCGTGCGCAGACCCCGCTGGTCGGTACCGGCATCGAGCGCGCCGTGGCGCGCGACTCGGGCGTGACCGTGAACGCCCGCCGTGGCGGCGTGATCGAGCAGGTCGACGCCGGCCGCATCGTGGTCAAGGTCAACGAGGTCGAGATCTCCGGCGAGCACGATGCCGGCGTCGACATCTACACCCTGACCAAGTACACCCGCTCCAACCAGAACACCTGCATCAACCAGCGTCCGCTGGTGCACGTGGGTGACGTGGTGGCGCGCGGCGACGTGCTGGCCGACGGTCCGTCCACCGACATCGGCGAGCTGGCCCTGGGCCAGAACATGCTGATCGCGTTCATGCCGTGGAACGGCTACAACTTCGAGGACTCCATCCTCCTGTCCGAGCGCGTGGTCCAGGAAGACCGCTACACCACGATCCACATCGAGGAGCTGACCTGCTCGGCCCGCGACACCAAGCTGGGTCCGGAGGAGATCACCGCCGACATCCCGAACGTGTCCGAGCAGGCGCTCAACCGCCTCGACGAGTCCGGCGTGGTCTACATCGGTGCGGAAGTGCGCGCCGGCGACATCCTGGTCGGCAAGGTCACGCCGAAGGGCGAGAGCCAGCTGACCCCGGAAGAGAAGCTGCTGCGCGCGATCTTCGGCGAGAAGGCCAGCGATGTGAAGGACAGCTCGCTGCGCGTGCCGCCGGGCATGGACGGCACCGTCATAGACGTGCAGGTCTTCACCCGCGACGGCATCGAGAAGGACAAGCGCGCCAAGCAGATCGAAGAAAGCGAGATCAAGCGCGTCAAGAAGGACTTCGACGACCAGTTCCGCATCCTGGAAGCGGCGATCTATGCGCGCCTGCGCTCGCAGATCGTGGGCAAGGTCGCCAACGGCGGCCCGGGCCTGAAGAAGGGCGACAGCCTGACCGACGCCTACCTCGATGGCCTGAAGAAGGCCGACTGGTTCCTGCTGCGCATGAAGGACGAGGACGCTTCCGACGCCATCGAGCGCGCGCAGAAGCAGATCCAGGCGCACGAGAAGGAGTTCGAGCGCCGCTTCGACGACAAGCGCGGCAAGATCACCCAGGGCGACGATCTCGCCCCGGGCGTGCTGAAGATGGTCAAGGTGTTCCTGGCCGTGAAGCGCCGCATCCAGCCGGGCGACAAGATGGCCGGCCGCCACGGCAACAAGGGCGTCGTGTCGAACGTGGTTCCGGTCGAGGACATGCCGTACATGGCCGACGGCACCTCGGTCGACATCTGCCTCAACCCGCTGGGCGTGCCGTCGCGTATGAACATCGGCCAGATCCTCGAGGTGCATCTGGGCTGGGCCGCCAAGGGCCTGGGCAAGCGCATCCAGAAGATGCTGGACGAGCAGCGTGCGGTGGCCGAGCTGCGTGCGTTCCTGGGCAAGGTCTACAACCACGACTCCGGCCTGGCCGGCCAGCGCGTGGACCTGGACCAGTTCAGCGACGAGGAGCTGCTGACCCTGGCGCGCAACCTGACCGGCGGCGTGCCGATGGCCACCCCGGTCTTCGACGGCGCTCTGGAAGAGGAAATCCGCGGCATGCTGGAGCTGGCCTACCCGGATGCGGATCCGGAGACGGCGCTGCTGGGCTTCAACGCCAGCAAGACCCAGATGCAGCTGCACGACGGCCGTACCGGCGAGGCGTTCGACCGCAAGACCACGGTCGGCTACATGCACTACCTGAAGCTGAACCACCTGGTCGACGACAAGATGCACGCCCGCTCGACCGGCCCGTACTCGCTCGTCACCCAGCAGCCGCTGGGCGGCAAGGCGCAGTTCGGCGGTCAGCGCTTCGGTGAAATGGAAGTCTGGGCGCTGGAAGCCTACGGCGCGGCCTACACCCTGCAGGAAATGCTGACGGTGAAGTCCGACGACGTGCAGGGCCGCAACCAGATGTACAAGAACATCGTCGACGGCAACCACGAGATGGTCGCCGGCATGCCGGAATCCTTCAACGTGCTCGTGAAGGAAATCCGCTCGCTGGCCATCAACATGGAGTTGGAGGACGAGTAAGGCGCGCGGCGCGGCATGCACGGCATGCCGCGCTCCCTCCCGAACCGCCCATCGACTGCCTTCACTCCTGACGGAGACAAGAAATGAAAGACCTGCTCAACCTCTTCAACCAGCAGCGCCAGACGCTGGACTTCGACGCGATCAAGATCGCGCTGGCTTCGCCGGACCTGATCCGTTCGTGGTCCTTCGGCGAGGTGAAGAAGCCGGAGACGATCAACTACCGTACCTTCAAGCCCGAGCGTGACGGCCTGTTCTGCGCCGCCATCTTCGGACCGATCAAGGACTACGAGTGCCTGTGCGGCAAGTACAAGCGCATGAAGCACCGCGGCGTGGTCTGCGAGAAGTGCGGCACCGAAGTGACCCTGGCCAAGGTGCGCCGCGAGCGCATGGGCCACATCGACCTGGCTTCGCCGGTCGCGCACATCTGGTTCCTCAAGTCGCTGCCGTCGCGCATCGGCTTGATGCTGGACATGACCCTGCGTGACATCGAACGGATCCTGTACTTCGAAGCCTACGTGGTCACCGAGCCGGGCCTGACCCCGCTCGAGCGCCGCCAGCTGCTGACCGAAGAGCAGTACCTGACCGCGCGCCAGGAGCACGGCGACGACTTCGACGCCGCGATGGGCGCCGAGGCGATCTACGAGCTGCTGCGCACGATCGACCTGCAGGCCGAGATGGCCCGCCTGCGCGAGGAGATCGCGGCGACCGGTTCGGAGACTAAGCTCAAGCGCCTGACCAAGCGGATCAAGCTGATCGAGGCGTTCATCGAGTCCGGCAACCGTCCGGAGTGGATGGTCATGACCGTGCTGCCGGTGCTGCCGCCGGACCTGCGCCCGCTGGTCCCGCTGGATGGCGGCCGCTTCGCGACCTCCGACCTGAACGACCTGTACCGCCGCGTCATCAACCGCAACAACCGCCTGCGCCGCCTGCTGGAGCTCAACGCGCCCGACATCATCGTGCGCAACGAGAAGCGCATGCTGCAGGAGTCGGTCGACGCTCTGATGGACAACGGTCGTCGTGGCCGCGCCATCACCGGCACCAACAAGCGCCCGCTCAAGTCGCTGGCCGACATGATCAAGGGCAAGCAGGGTCGCTTCCGCCAGAACCTGCTCGGCAAGCGCGTCGACTACTCGGGCCGTTCGGTCATCGTGGTCGGTCCGTACCTGCGCCTGCACCAGTGCGGCCTGCCGAAGAAGATGGCGCTGGAGCTGTTCAAGCCGTTCGTGTTCGCCAAGCTGCAGCGTCGCGGCCTGGCCACCACGATCAAGGCCGCCAAGAAGCTGGTCGAGCGTGAAGAGGCCGAAGTGTGGGACATCCTCGAAGAGGTCATCCGCGAGCACCCGGTGCTGCTGAACCGCGCGCCGACCCTGCACCGCCTGGGCATCCAGGCGTTCGAGCCGGTGCTGATCGAGGGCAAGGCCATCCAGCTGCACCCGCTGGTCTGCACCGCGTTCAACGCCGACTTCGACGGTGACCAGATGGCCGTGCACGTCCCGCTGAGCCTGGAGGCCCAGCTGGAAGCGCGCGCGCTGATGATGTCGACCAACAACATCCTGTCGCCGGCGAACGGCGAGCCGATCATCGTGCCGTCGCAGGACGTCGTGCTCGGCCTGTATTACATGACCCGCGCCCTGGAGAACAAGAAGGGCGAGGGCATGGCGTTCGCGAACGTCGCCGAGGTCAAGCGCGCCTACGACAACCGCACCGTCGAGTTGCACGCCAAGGTCAAGGTCCGCATCAACGAGGTCGTGACCGACGAGGCCGGCAACAAGCAGAAGGTGACGTCGATCGTGGACACCACGATCGGCCGCGCGCTGCTGGCCGAGATCCTGCCGGAAGGCCTGCCGTTCGCGCTGGCCAACACCGAGCTGACCAAGAAGAACATCAGCCGCCTGATCAACTCCTGCTACCGCCAGCTGGGCCTGAAGGACACCGTGGTGTTCGCCGACCAGCTGATGTACACCGGCTTCGCCTTCGCGACCCGCGCCGGCGTGTCGATCGGCATCGACGACATGCTGATCCCGGACGAGAAGAAGGGCATCCTGACCGAGGCGGAGGCCGAGGTGCTGGAGATCCAGGAGCAGTACCAGAGCGGCCTGGTCACCGCCGGCGAGCGCTACAACAAGGTGGTCGACATCTGGTCGCGCACCAACGAGCGCATCGCCAAGGCGATGATGGATACCATCGGCACCGACAAGGTCGTCAACGCCAAGGGCGAGGAGATCGGCCAGAAGTCGATGAACTCGCTGTACATCATGGCCGACTCCGGCGCGCGTGGTTCGCAGGCGCAGATCCGCCAGCTGGCCGGCATGCGCGGCCTGATGGCCCGTCCGGACGGCTCGATCATCGAGACGCCCATCAAGGCGAACTTCCGCGAAGGCCTGAACGTGCAGGAGTACTTCAACTCCACGCACGGTGCCCGTAAGGGTCTGGCCGATACCGCGCTGAAGACCGCGAACTCCGGTTACCTGACCCGTCGCCTGGTCGACGTGGCCCAGGACGTGGTGATCACCGAGGTCGACTGCGGCACCGTGCACGGCCTGACCATGACTCCGATCGTGGAAGGCGGCGACGTGGTCGAGCCGCTGCGCGACCGCGTGCTGGGTCGTGTCGTGGCCGAGGACGTGTTCCTGCCGGGCAACGACGAGGACCCGATCGTCACCCGCAACACCCTGCTCGATGAGACCTGGGTGCAGAAGCTGGAAGACGCCGGCGTCCAGACGATCAAGGTGCGCTCCACCATCACCTGCGAATCGGCCTTCGGCGTCTGCTCGCAGTGCTACGGCCGCGACCTGGCCCGTGGCCACCTGGTCAACATCGGCGAAGCGGTCGGCGTCATCGCCGCGCAGTCGATCGGCGAGCCGGGTACGCAGCTGACCATGCGTACGTTCCACATCGGTGGCGCGGCGTCGCGTGCGGCGGCGGTGGACAACATCACGGTGAAGACCACCGGCTCGGTGAAGTTCAACAACCTCAAGTCGGTCTCGCACACCGGCGGCCACCTGGTGGCGGTGTCGCGTTCGGGCGAAATCTCCGTGCTCGACCCGCACGGCCGCGAGCGCGAGCGCTACAAGCTGCCGTACGGCGCGACCATCACCGTCAAGGACGGTGCCGAGGTCAAGGCCGGCCAGTCGGTCGCCAACTGGGATCCGCACAACCATCCGATCGTCTCGGAAGTGGCCGGCTTCGTCCGCTTCGTCGACTTCATCGACGGCGTCACCGTCATCGAGAAGACCGACGAACTGACCGGCCTGGCGTCGCGCGAGATCACCGATCCGAAGCGTCGCGGCTCGCAGGGCAAGGACCTGCGTCCGCTGGTCCGCATCGTCGACAAGGACGGCAAGGACCTGACCATCCCGGGTACCGACCTGCCGGCGCAGTACCTGCTGCCGCCGCGCTCGCTGGTCAACCTGCAGGACGGCGCGCCGGTCGGCGTGGGCGACGTGGTCGCCAAGATCCCGCAGGAAGCCTCCAAGACCCGCGACATCACCGGCGGTCTGCCGCGCGTGGCCGACCTGTTCGAGGCGCGCAAGCCGAAGGATCCGGCGATCCTGGCCGAGCGCTCGGGTGTGGTCAGCTTCGGCAAGGACACCAAGGGCAAGCAGCGCCTGATCATCAAGGACAACGAGGGCGGCGAGCACGAGGAGCTGATTCCGAAGTACCGCCAGATCATCGTGTTCGAAGGCGAGCACGTGACCAAGGGCGAGACCGTGGTGGACGGCGAGCCGAGCCCGCAGGACATCCTGCGCCTGCTGGGCATCGAGCCGCTGGCTGCGTACCTGGTCAAGGAAATCCAGGACGTCTACCGCCTGCAGGGCGTGAAGATCAACGACAAGCACATCGAGGTGATCACCCGCCAGATGCTGCGCAAGGTCGAGATCACCGACCAGGGCGACAGCAAGTTCCTGAACGGCGAACAGGTCGAGAAGCAGCGCGTGATCGAAGAGAACGCGCGCCTGGGCAACCGCAAGGAGCTGCCGGCGAAGTTCGATCCGGTGCTGCTGGGCATCACCAAGGCGTCGCTGGCGACCGAGTCGTTCATCTCCGCGGCCTCCTTCCAGGAGACCACCCGCGTGCTGACCGAGGCGGCCGTTCGCGGCACCCGCGACAGCCTGCGCGGCCTGAAGGAGAACGTCATCGTCGGCCGCCTGATCCCGGCCGGCACCGGCCTGGCCTACCACAGCCAGCGTCGCCGGACCGCCACTGGTCTCACCGAGGCCGAGATGGCTGCGCTGTCCGGCGGTGCCGAGCCGGTTGTCGCTGAGGCTCCGGCCGAGGCGGCCGCGGACGGCGCTTCCGAGGAGTAAGTCTCCGCCGGCCTTCGGGCCAGGCAAGGGGCGGGGAGGGAATCCCGCCCTGATCCGCGCCACCGGCCTCGCCCGGTGGCGCGGATGGACCACGGATGGGGTCGGTTGACGCAGTTTTGAGCCGGCCGCTATACTCTCCTGTCTCGGCAGGCCGTCCTTCGGCCTGCCGTCGTTTTCACGTACGGCCCCTGGCAACGATGTGGGGCCCCAAGCAGAAGAACCTTACCCAATGGCAACGATCAACCAGCTTGTCCGCAAGCCGCGGAAGGCGGAAACGTACAAGAGCGCCTCGCCGGCACTCGAGAAGTGCCCGCAGCGCCGCGGCGTCTGCACGCGCGTCTACACCACCACCCCGAAGAAGCCGAACTCGGCTCTGCGCAAGGTCGCCAAGGTCCGCCTGACCAATGGCTACGAGGTCATCTCGTACATCGGTGGCGAAGGCCACAACCTGCAGGAGCACTCGGTCGTCCTGATCCGCGGTGGCCGCGTGAAGGACCTGCCGGGCGTGCGCTATCACACCGTTCGTGGTTCGCTCGACGCTGCCGGCGTCACCAAGCGCCGCCAGAGCCGTTCCAAGTACGGCGCCAAGCGCCCGAAGAGCTAATCGAGGAAGCACGACATGTCCCGTAAAGGTTCCACCCCCCAGCGCGCCGTCCTTCCCGATCCGAAGCACGGGAGCGAGACCATCGCCCGCTTCATCAACATGGTGATGAAGAGCGGCAAGAAGTCGATCGCCGAGAACATCGTGTATGACGCGATGGACGTGATCGGCGAGAAGAACCCCAACGCCATCGAGCTGGTGCAGAAGGCGCTGGACAACGTTTCCCCGGCGGTCGAGGTCAAGTCCCGTCGCGTCGGCGGTGCCACCTACCAGGTGCCGGTCGAAGTGCGTGCGTCCCGTCGCCTGGCCCTGGCGATGCGCTGGGTGATCGACTCGGCCCGCAAGCGTGGCGAGAACTCGATGGCCCGCAAGCTGGCCGCCGAGCTGGTCGACGCCTCCGAGAACCGCGGTGGCGCGATCAAGAAGCGCGAAGAGACGCACCGCATGGCCGAGGCCAACAAGGCCTTCGCCCACTACCGCTGGTAATCCGGAAGGGGTCCTGAGCGACCCCTCCGTCCAGCAGTCCACGGGTGGCGCGGCAGGTTCCGCGCCCTCCGTATTTAGGAAGCCGGCGCCGCGCGCCGCTCCTTCACCCGAAACACCTAAAGCAAACGAGAGGCTCCCGTGGCCCGTACCACTCCCATCGAGCGTTACCGCAACTTCGGCATCATGGCCCACATCGATGCCGGCAAGACCACCACGTCCGAGCGCATCCTGTTCTACACCGGCAAGAGCCACAAGATCGGCGAAGTGCACGACGGCGCCGCGACCATGGACTGGATGGAGCAGGAGCAGGAGCGTGGCATCACGATCCAGTCCGCCGCCACGACCGCGTTCTGGAAGGGCATGGACAAGTCCCTGCCGGAATACCGCTTCAACATCATCGACACCCCGGGGCACGTCGACTTCACCATCGAGGTCGAGCGTTCGCTGCGCGTGCTTGACGGTGCGGTGTTCGTGCTGTGCGCCGTGGGCGGCGTGCAGCCGCAGTCCGAGACCGTGTGGCGCCAGGCCAACAAGTACCACGTGCCGCGCATCGCGTTCGTCAACAAGATGGACCGCACCGGCGCCAATTTCTACAAGGTCCGTGACCAGCTGAAGGCCCGCCTGGGCGCCGTGCCGGTGCCGATGCAGGTGCCGATCGGCGCCGAGGACGGCTTCGAGGGCGTGGTCGACCTGCTGAAAATGAAGGCGATCCACTGGGATACCGCCTCGCAGGGCCTGACCTTCGAATACCGCGACATCCCGGCCGAGCTGAAGGCGAAGGCCGAGGAAGAGCGCGCGTTCATGGTCGAGTCCGCGGCCGAAGCCAGCGAAGAGCTGATGAACAAGTACCTCGAAGAGGGCGACCTCACCGAGGAAGAGATCGTTGGCGGCTTGCGCACGCGCACCCTGAATACCGAGATCGTGCCGATGTTCTGCGGCTCGGCGTTCAAGAACAAGGGCGTGCAGGCCATGCTGGACGGCGTGGTCAACCTGCTGCCGTCGCCGGTGGACGTGCCGCCGGTGAAGGGCGTGGACGTTGATGACGAGAGCAAGGAGCTGAGCCGCGAGTCCAGCGACAAGGCTCCGTTCTCGGCGCTCGCGTTCAAGATCATGACCGACCCGTTCGTCGGCTCGCTGACCTTCTTCCGCGTCTACTCGGGCACGCTCAATGCCGGCGATGCCGTGTTGAACTCGGTCAAGAACAAGAAGGAGCGTATCGGCCGCCTGCTGCAGATGCACTCCAACAACCGCGAAGAGATCAAGGAAGTGCTGGCTGGCGACATCGCCGCCGCGGTGGGCCTGAAGGACGTCACCACCGGTGACACCCTGTGCTCGCAGGATGCGCCGATCGTTCTGGAGCGCATGGCGTTCCCGGAGCCGGTGATCTCGATGGCCGTCGAGCCGAAGACCAAGTCCGACCAGGAAAAGATGGGCAACGCGCTGAGCCGCCTGGCCCAGGAAGACCCGTCGTTCCGCGTCAAGACCGACGAGGAGTCGGGCCAGACGATCATCTCGGGCATGGGCGAGCTGCACCTGGACATCATCGTTGACCGCATGAAGCGCGAGTTCAACGTCGAAGCCAACGTCGGCAAGCCGCAGGTTGCGTACCGCGAGACCATCCGCCTGAGCGACGTCAAGTCGGACTACAAGCACGCCAAGCAGTCGGGCGGCAAGGGCCAGTACGGCCACGTCGTCATCGAGCTGTCGCCGATCAGCGACGAGGACCGCCAGAAGCACGCGGACGCCATCAAGGACGATTTCCTGTTCCTCAACGAGATCAGCGGTGGCGTGATCCCGAAGGAGTTCATCCCGTCGGTTGAGAAGGGCATGCGCGAAACCATCACCAGCGGCCCGCTGGCCGGCTTCCCGGTGGTGGGCGTGAAGGCCAAGCTGGTGTTCGGTTCGTACCATGACGTCGACTCGTCGGAAATGGCGTTCAAGCTGGCCGCCTCGATGGCGTTCAAGCAGGGCTTCGCCAAGGCCAAGCCGGTGCTGCTCGAGCCGATCATGAAGGTCGAGATCGTCAGCCCCGAGGACTACCTGGGCGACGTGATGGGCGACGTGAGCCGCCGTCGTGGCGTGCTGCAGGGCCAGGACGACAGTCCGTCGGGCAAGATCATCAACGCGATGATCCCGCTGGGCGAGATGTTCGGTTACGCGACTTCGCTGCGCTCGATGAGCCAGGGTCGCGCCACTTTCTCGATGGAATTCGACCATTACGAGGAAGCGCCGAACAACATCGCCGAGACGGTGGTCAAGAAGAACTGATCCGGTTTTCCGGGTCGACCAAAAACAGCAGATACAGGACACAAGACAATGGCCAAGGGTAAGTTCGAGCGCACCAAGCCGCACGTGAATGTGGGCACGATCGGTCATGTTGACCACGGCAAGACGACGCTGACGGCGGCGCTGACGAAGATCGGCGCGGAGCGTTTTGGCGGCGAGTTCAAGGCGTACGACGCGATCGACGCGGCGCCGGAAGAGAAGGCGCGCGGCATCACGATTTCGACGGCGCACGTGGAATACGAAAGCCCGACCCGTCACTACGCGCACGTGGACTGCCCGGGCCACGCCGACTATGTGAAGAACATGATCACCGGGCCGGCGCGGACGGATCCGCTGAAGATGGTGCTCACGAAAGGAATCGAACC
>JAGHZW010000196.1:0-8138 GCA_017745195.1 Pseudoxanthomonas sp.
TTGACCACTTCCGGGCGCTTCACCCGCCACAGTTCGTCCAGTTCGGCCTTGAGCCGGTCGTAGCCGCCGCGGGTGATCAGCGCGGTGCTTTTTTCGGGAGGCGGGCGCCAGCGCGACATGTCAGTGGCGCTCCCCGACATCGCCAGGTGCCGGCGGCGCGCGGTGCAGGGTGCGTCCGCGTGGATCCTCGACCGGATCGATGCAGGAGCCCTCGGCGAGCACCAGCGCGTCCTCCAGCGGGACGGCGAACTGACGGGGCGTGGCGAAGCCGTCGGGCACCAGGCGCACGCAGGTGCCGTTCCATTCCGCCGACCAGTCGCCCTGTTCGGGCGGCAGGTCCTTCATCGACGCGCGGCAATGGGCCTGCAGCGTGTAGCGTCCGTCCCCGCCGAGCCGCAGCAGGACGTCGGCCTGGTCGCAGGAGGCCAGCGGCAGGCTGCCGAAGAACGTGCCCGGCCGCACTGGCGTGGGCTGCGCATCCTGACCGGCAGCGGCGACACACACCGGAACAACACCCGCCAGGACGAGCAGGACAGTCCGCCAACACGAACGCGACATCATCGACACGACAGGACTCTGCAACGCGTCAGCGCCTCTTGCCACCGAAGATCCCGCCGAGGATGCCGCGCACGATCTGGTTGGTGATGGTGCGCGCGGCCTGTTTGCTCGACGCCTCGATCACGCCCTGGCGGCGGCCGTTGCCGAACAGCACGTCGCTGACCGCCTTGCCGAAGCCGCCTTCGTCCTGTTCCGGCGCCGCACGGCCGCCCGCACGGGTGCCGCGTGCGGGCGGTGCCTGCGCGCTGTCGGCGGCGGCCTGCGCGCGCGCGGCCAGCATCTCGGCGGCCGACTCGCGGTCCACCGGCTGGTCGTAGCGCGTACCCAGCACGCTGGCTGCGCGCACCTGGGCGCGTTCGGCCGCGCTGATCGCACCCATCCGGCAGCGCGGCGGCGCGATCCTGGTCTGCTGCACGGGCGAGGGCACGCCTTTGTCCTGCAAGGTGGACACCAGCGCCTCGCCGGTGCCCAGCTGCGACAGCGTCGCGGCCACATCGAGTTTCGGGTTCGGCACGAAGGTCTCGGCCGCGGTCTTCACCGCCTTCTGGTCGCGCGGCGTGTACGCGCGCAGCGCGTGCTGCACGCGGTTGCCGAGCTGGCCGAGGATGTTGTCGGGCACGTCGTCGGGGAACTGCGAGCAGAAGTACACGCCCACGCCCTTGGAGCGGATCAGGCGCACGACCTGCTCGATGCGCTGCTGCAGCGCGGCCGGCGCGTCGTCGAACAGCAGGTGCGCCTCGTCGAAGATGAAGGCCAGTTTTGGCTTGTCGAGGTCGCCGACCTCGGGCAGGTTCTCGAACAGCTCCGACAGCAGCCACAGCAGGAAGGTCGCGTACAGGCGCGGCTTGAGGATCAGCTGGTCGGCGGCGAGGATGCCGATCACGCCGCGGCCGTCGGGGCCCACGCGCATGATGTCGGCCAGTTCCAGCGCCGGCTCGCCGAAGAAGCCCTCGCCGCCGTCCTGCGACAGGCGCAGCAGGGCGCGCTGGATCGCCGCCACCGACTGCGCACTGACCAGGCCGTATTCGGTGGAGACGTCCTTGCGCTCCTCGGCGACCAGGTTGAGCAGGGCGCGCAGGTCGTCCAGGTCGAGCAGCAGCAGGCCACGGTCGTCGGCGAGCTTGAACACGATGTCGAGCACGCCGGCCTGGGTGTCGTTCAGCTCGAGGATCCGGCCGAGCAGGGTCGGGCCCATCTCGCTGACCGTGGTCCGCACCGGATGGCCGAGCTTGCCGTACAGGTCCCAGAACAGCACCGGGCTGGCCTCGGGCGCATAGCCGGCCACGCCGATCTCGGCCGCGCGCTGGCGCAGCTTCTCGTTGCCGTCGCCGGCCACCGCCAGCCCGGCCACGTCGCCCTTCACGTCGGCCATGAACACCGGCACGCCGAGCCGCGAGAAACCTTCGGCCAGGGTCATCAGGGTCACGGTCTTGCCGGTACCGGTGGCGCCGGCGACCAGGCCGTGGCGGTTGCCGTAGCGGGGCAGCAGGGTGACCGGGATGTCGTCGGTGAGGCCCTTGCCCAGCAGGATCGGGTCCATGCGTCGCCTCCTGGCGAAGTGGTGGCTGTCGTACCGGCCGATTCTAGCGGGGCGGCCGCGGCTTGCCCCCTGCCGCGGCGGGCGGCTACCCTGCCGTTCGTTCCGCTTTTCCGATGTCGCTGATGTTGCCCGCTTTCCCGAAGTCCGTCCGGCGCTGGCCGCTGGCCATCCTCCTCCTGCTCTGCGTGGTTCCGCCGGCGTTCGCGCAGCGGGTTTCGGCCAAGGACAAGACCGCCGCCGACGCGCTGGTCCAACGCATGGCCACCGCCGAGCAGCGTTACCGCGATGCCCTGGTCCTGGCGACCAACGGCGATCCCAAGGGCGTGACCGAGAGCGATGCGGCGCTCGAGGACATGGAAGACGTGGTCGACGCCTGCCTGAAGCAGAAGGGCTGCCCGGTCTCCGACCTGCTGGCGACCTGGAAGCGCCTGCTCAAGGCCGAGGTCGACGCGGCAGGCGAGGAGCCGGACGAGGATCCGGGCGAGGAGGAACTGCTGCAGGCCGATACCGCGCTGGCGGCCGACATTCCCGAGGCGGCGCGCGCCGCGCGCCTGCTCGGCGACGACAGCCGCCACGCCTTCGACCGCATGGTCAAGTTCAACCCGGCGATCCAGGCCGGCATCCGTCGCTGGCTGACCGACATGCGCCCGGCGCTGATGGACAGCTACGAGAACTACCAGGTCATGCGCCACCTGATGTGGCCCGAATTCGAGCGTCGCGGCCTGCCCGAAGCGCTGCTGTTCGGGATCATGGCCAAGGAATCGAACGGGCGCGTGCATGCGGTTTCCCGCGCCGGCGCGGCCGGGCCGATGCAGTTCATGCCCGCCACCGGCCGCCGCTTCGGCCTGGGCCCGGACGGCAGCGGTTTCGACACGCGCTACGACCCGCGCAGCGCGGCGATGGCCACCGCCAGCTATCTCAACGAGCGCCTGCAGCAGCTCAACAACGACGTCGAACTGGCGCTGGCCGGCTACAACGGCGGCGAAGGCCGCGCCCTGCGCGTGCACCGCGCCAGCGGCGGCACCGGCTTCTGGGACGCTTCGGTCTATGCGCAGTTCCCGGCCGAAACCCGCGACTACGTGCCGATGGTGGTCGCCGCGGCCTGGATCTACCTGCACCCGCGCCAGTACGGGGTCAGCTTCCCGAAGGTCGACGCGCACCCGGCCACCTTCAAGCTGGTCCGCCCGGCGAGCATCTACGAGCTGACCATCTGCCTGGGCAATCGCGGCACCCGCGACGGCTACATGCGCACCCTGCGCAACCTCAATCCGCGTTACGAAGCCGAAAGCTGGATCCCGGCGGGCACGATGCTCAATGCGACCTCCCGCATCGCCGGGCTCTACCACAGCCAGTGCAGCGGCGGCGCGCGCACCGAGCTGGCCCAGGCGCTGGTGATGGCCGACGTCAATGCGGCGATCGTGCGTGACGACCCGACCGGCACCGTCGCCGTCGGCGACGTCACCCCCCTGCCGGGCGTGGCCACCACGGTCGCCACCGGCACGCCGCAGCCGGCGAAGCCGAAGTCGCAGCAGGCGCGCAGCTAC
This sequence comes from Pseudoxanthomonas sp., assembly GCA_017745195.1. GTDB lineage: Bacteria > Pseudomonadota > Gammaproteobacteria > Xanthomonadales > Xanthomonadaceae > Pseudoxanthomonas. The sequence goes on from JAGHZW010000196.1 coordinate 3,643, forward strand.
CGCGTGGCCAAGGGCGACACGCTCGGGCGCATCGCCGAGCGTTACGACTGCGACGTGAAATCGCTGGCGCGCGCCAACAAGCTCAAGGCGCCGGCCTATAGCGTGCGCCACGGCCAGCAGCTGAAGCTGGACGGTTGCAGGCGCTGATCCGGCGCATCCCGCACCCCGGTCTGCCGGCCCCGGCAGCCGGGGTTGGCACGAGCCACGGCCTCAGCGGCGGTAGGCCAGCGCCTGGCCGAGCCTGACCGGCGATTCGGCGGCCAGTCCCGGCGCCAGCGTCGCCGCGCCCGGCGGCAGCAGCACGATTACCGTGGAGCCGTAATTGAAGCGCGCCATCTCGGCGAAGCGTTCCAGCACGATGCCCTTGCCGCGCCAGTCCTTGCGGGTGATGTCGTCGCCGTAGGCGGGGATTTCCTCGCCGCTCCAGACCGTTTCCACGCCCGAGACCAGCAGCGCGCCGACCATTACCGAGGCCATCGGCCCGAAGTCGGTGTCGAAATGGCAGACCAGGCGCTCGTTGCGTGCGAACAGCCGCGGCACGTTCCTGACCGCGTCCGGACCGACGCTGAACAGCCGGCCCGGCACGTGCACGGTCTCGCGCAGGATCCCGGTCCACGGCATGTGCACGCGGTGGTAGTCGCGGGGCGACAGGTAGACGGTGGCGAACCGGCCGCCGGCGAACACGCGCGCGGCTTCGGCGTCGCCCAGCAGTTCGGCGGCGGTGAACGACTGGCCCTTGGCCTGGAAGATGCGGCCGTCGGCCTCGATCGGTCCCAGCTGGCTGATCCGGCCGTCGGCCGGCATCAGCAGCGCGCGCGGATCCGGATCGGCGGTGCGCGCGCCGGGCTTCAGCGCGCGGGTGAAGAACGCATTGAAGCTCGGATACGCGGTGGGATCGGGTTGCGCCGCCTCGTCCAGGTCGACGCCGAAGTTGCGCACCACCGTGTCGATGAAGCGCTGCTTCAGCCACGGGTTTTCCGAGTACGCCGCGCTGCGTGCGAGCGACGACAGCAGCCGGTGCGGCAGCGCCCAGCTCAGCGTGGTCAACAGGCTCATGGCGCGCGGTCCGCGGCGGTCAGGCGGGCCAGGTCGTCGGCGATGGCCTGGGGCTTGAACGGCGGGCGGATGATGCCCGCCAGCCGGCCCTGCGGGTCGAGCACGGCGATATTGGCCGAATGGTCGACGCTGTAGTCCTGCGGGTTCTGCCCGAAGGTCTTGCCCGGCACCTTCATGAAGACGAAGCCGAGCGACGTGGCGAACTTTTCCAGCGCCGGCACGTCGGCGGTGGCGGCTAGGGTGTCGGGGTGGAAGGCGTGGGCATATTCGCCGGCCCTGCCGGGACTGTCGCGTTCCGGGTCGACCGAAACGAACAGCACGCGCGGGCGGGTCGATTCGGGCAGCGCTTCCCACTGCTTCTGGGTCAGGGCCAGCTCGGACAGGGTGGTCGGGCACACGTCCGGGCAGAAGGTGAAGCCGAGGAACACCAGGGTCCAGTGCCCGGCCAGCTCGCCCTGGACCAGCGGGGTGCCGTCGGACTGGCGCAGGTTGAAGGCGGCCAGTTCGCGCGGCTGCGGCAGCAGGGTGACGGTCTGCAGCTCCGGCGCCGCCGGGCCGGCCTGGCGGTCGAGGAAGTGGAAAGCGGCCAGCAGCCCGAGGCCGCCGGCGAGCGCGGCGGCGAGGATATAGCCGAAGGTGCGGTTGAACATGCGGTCCAGCATCCGGTGTGTCCGAGGCCGGTCATGATAGCGGCGGGCCGGGCAAGGCCGGGCAAGGCCGGGGAATGACCGGCGCTGGCCTATAATTGCCGGCCGTTCCCGACACCGCCTCCCGGCGGCACGCGCCATGACCGCCGACCCGGCCGCCGAACTGCACACCATCATCGACCTGATCCGCTACGGCGGCAGCCGTTTCAACGAAGCGGGCCTGACCTTCGGCCACAGCTACGACAACGCGATGGACGAGGCCACCCAGCTGGTCCTGCACGCACTGCACCTGCCGCATGACCTGAGCCCGGTCTACGGCCAGTCGCGCCTGACCGGCGAGGAGAAGCGCAAGATCCTGGCCCTGTTCCAGCGCCGCATCGACGAGCGCGTGCCGGCCGCCTACCTGGCCGGCGAGGCCTGGTTCGCCGGGCTGAGCTTCAAGAGCGATTCGCGCGCGCTGGTGCCGCGCTCGCCGATCGCCGAGCTGATCGAGGCCGGCTTCGAGCCGTGGCTGGGCGGGCGCGAAGTCCGTCGTGCGCTGGACCTGTGCACCGGCTCGGGCTGCATTGCCATCGCGATGGGCCACTACCAGCCGGAGTGGGAAGTGGACGGCGTGGACATCAGCGACGACGCGCTGGCGCTGGCCGCCGAGAACAAGGCGCGGCTGCACGCCGACAACGTCACCCTGCTCAAGTCCGACCTGTTCGCCGGGCTGACCGGCCGCCACTACGAGCTGATCGTCACCAACCCGCCGTACGTGACCGACGACGAGACCGACGCGCTGCCGAAGGAATATTCGTATGAACCCGAACTGGGCCTGCGCGCCGGCCCGGACGGCCTGGACCTGGTGCTGAAGATCCTGCGCGACGCGCCGCTGCACCTGTCGCAGGACGGCCTGCTGATCTGCGAAGTCGGTGAATCCGAGCAGCACCTGGTCAAGCTGCTGCCGGAACTGGACCTGGCCTGGATCGAGTTCAAGGTCGGGCAGATGGGCATCTTCGCGGTCGAGTGCCGCGAACTGATCGCGCACAACGCGCGCATCGCCGAGCTGGCCGCCGCGCGGAAATGACCTCGCCGCCGCGCATGCGTCCACGCATGCGCTGACACGCGGGACCGTTACTGCGGCAACGTTTTCCGGCCGCCTGCCGCACTGCAGCAGGGGCCGCCGATATGCGATCCTTGCGCGTCTACCCACCGGTTCTCCCCCGCGGAGCGGCGCCTTGAGCAGCAATACCTTCGGCAAACTCCTTTCGGTCACGACCTTCGGCGAGTCGCACGGCCCGGCCATCGGCTGCGTGGTCGACGGCTGCCCGCCGGGGCTGGAGATCGCGCCGGAGGAGTTCGCCCACGACCTGCAGCGCCGCGCCACCGGCAAGAGCCGCCACACCTCGGCGCGACGTGAAGCCGACGAAGTCGAGATCCTGTCGGGCGTGTACGAAGGCCGCACCACCGGCACCCCGATCGCGCTGCTGATCCGCAACACCGATGCGCGCAGCAAGGACTACGCGAACATCGCCGCGCAGTTCCGTCCCGGCCATGCCGACTACAGCTACTGGCAGAAGTACGGCATCCGCGATCCGCGCGGTGGCGGCCGCAGTTCGGCGCGCGAGACCACCATGCGCGTGGCCGCTGCGGTCATCGCCAAGAAGTGGCTGCAGCAGCGCCACGGCGTCACCGTGCGCGGCTTCATGGCCCAGATCGGCGAGGTGAAGCCGGCCGGCTTCGACTGGAGCGCGGTCGAGGACAACCCGTTCTTCTGGCCGCACGCGGCCCAGGTCGATGAACTCGAGGCGTACATGGACGCGCTGCGCAAGTCCGGCGACTCGGTCGGCGCGCGGGTGACCGTGGTCGCCGACGGGGTGCCGCCGGGCTGGGGCGAGCCGATCTACGGCAAGCTCGACGGCGAACTCGCTTCGGCGCTGATGAGCATCAACGCGGTCAAGGGCGTGGAGATCGGCGACGGCTTCGACGTGGTCGCGCAGAAGGGCACCCAGCACCGCGACCTGATCGCGCCGGACGGCTTTGCCAGCAACCACGCCGGCGGCATCCTCGGTGGCATTTCCACCGGCCAGCAGGTGGTCGCCTCGGTCGCGCTGAAGCCGACTTCCAGCCTGCGCCTGCCGGGGCCGACCGTGGACATCCACGGCAACCCGGTCGAGGTGATCACCACCGGCCGCCACGATCCCTGCGTCGGCATCCGCGCCACGCCCATTGCCGAGGCGATGGTCGCGCTGGTGCTGATGGACCAGGCGCTGCGCCACCGCGCGCAGTGCGGCGACGTCGGCACGATCACCCCGCGCATCCCCGCCGGTCCGGCGCTGGGCGAAGGCGGACAGGACTAGCGACCATGACCGCCGCGCGTCCCCGCGTCTGGGTGTCGCAGCCGCTGTTCGACGACATCGTCGATCAGCTGGCGGCGCATTGCGACGTGGACGCGGTCGCCGGCGTCACCGAGCACACGCCGGCGACGATCGCCGCCGCGCTGCGCGACGCCGACGGCGCGCTGGTCACGCTCAACGAACGCATCGGCGCGCCCGAACTGGCGGCCGCGCCGCGCCTGCGCGCGATCGCCAACGTCGGCGTCGGCTACAACAATCTCGATATCCCCGCACTTGAAGCGGCGGGCGTGGTCGCGACCAACACGCCGGACGTGCTGACCGAAACCACCGCCGACCTCGGCTTCGCCCTGTTGATGGCCGCCGCACGGCGCGTCACCGAATCGGAGCGCTGGCTGCGCGAGGGCAACTGGCAGCAGTGGTCGTTCTCGACCATGCTCGGTGCCGATATCCATGG
>JAGHZW010000196.1:8169-24760 GCA_017745195.1 Pseudoxanthomonas sp.
GCGCAGGCTGGAAGTCGGCTTCAGCGCGACCGAGGCGACCGAACGCGAGACCGGCGCGCACTACGTCGGCTTCGACGAGCTGCTGGCCCGGGCCGATCACCTGGTGCTGGTGCTGCCGTACTCGCAGGCCAGCCACCACATCATCGACGCTGCCGCGCTGGCGAAGATGAAGCCGACCGCGACGCTGGTGAACATCGCCCGCGGCGGCCTGGTCGACGAGCCCGCGCTGGCCGATGCACTGGCCAATGGCCGTCTCGCCGCCGCCGGCCTCGACGTCTACGAGGGCGAACCTGCGGTACGCCCGGAACTGCTGGCGTTGCGCAACGTGGTGCTGACCCCGCACATCGGCAGCGCCTCGCTGGCCACGCGCCGGGCGATGGTGCAGCTGGCGGTGGACAACCTGGTCGCGGCGCTGGGCTTCGGTCCGCGGGCCGGCAATCCGCCGACCCCGGTGACCTCGATTGCCTCGATCAAAACCCCGATTGCCGTCATGGCCGATGCGGATAAAACCGTGATCGGCAAACGCCAGGGAACCTCCATCCAGCCCTAGGGCTGCACGAGGAGGGAGGTTCCCCGAACACGGACCACGCGCGCACCGCGCGACCACCGAATCCATACACCTAGAACCAGACAGAAGAAGAGCAATCCGATGAGCAATGCAGAACGTCGTTTCACCGTCGCCGTCGTCGGCGCCACCGGCGCGGTCGGCGAGACCATGCTGAACATCCTGGCCGAGCGCCAGTTCCCGGTAGGAAAGATCATCGCGCTGGCCTCCGAGCGCTCGGCGGGCGGCGACGTCGATTTCGCCGGCCGCAAGATCGAGGTCCAGGACCTGGCCACCTTCGATCCGAAGGGCGTGGACATCGCCCTGTTCTCGGCCGGCGGCAGCGTGTCCAAGGAATACGCGCCGAAGTTCGCCGCGGCCGGCGCGGTGGTGATCGACAACTCCTCGGCCTTCCGTTACGACGACGACGTGCCGCTGGTAGTGAGCGAGGTGAACCCGGCGGCGGCGAAGAACCGTCCGCGTGGCATCATCGCCAACCCGAACTGCTCGACCATGCAGATGCTGGTCGCACTTGCCCCGATCCACCGCGAGTACGGCATCGAGCGGATCAACGTCGCCACCTACCAGTCGGTATCCGGCGCCGGCCGTTCGGCGCTGGAAGAGCTCGGCCGCCAGACCGGCGCGCTGCTCAACTTCCAGGACGCCGATCCGCAGCGCTTCCCGGTGCAGATCGCGTTCAACCTGATCCCGCACATCGACGACTTCCTGGACAACGGCTTCACCAAGGAAGAGATGAAGCTGGTCTGGGAGACCCGCAAGATCCTCGGCGACGACAGCATCCAGGTGAACCCGACCGCGGTGCGCGTGCCGGTGTTCTTCGGCCATTCGGAAGCCGTGGCGATCGAGACGAAGAAGAAGGTGACGCCGGAAGCGGCGCGCGCGCTGCTCGAGCAGTCACCGGGCGTGGAAGTGGTCGACGAGCGCAAGGCCGGCGGCTATCCGACCCCGGTGACCCACGCCTCGGGCAACGATCCGGTGTACGTCGGTCGCATCCGCGAGGACCTGTCGCATCCGCGCGGCCTGAACCTGTGGATCGTCGCGGACAATATCCGCAAGGGCGCAGCGCTCAACGCGGTGCAGCTGGCCGAGCTGGTCGCACAGGGCGGCTGATCACGGCCCCCTGGCGTTCGGAGGAAGACAGCGACGGCTCCGGAAGGGGCCGTCTTTTTTTTGTGGGGCGGGAGGGACTACAGGATGGCTCTGGCGGACCTGTCCGGGGATACCGGCAGGAGAACATCCCGCCGCGCACCGCCGGGACCGTGCGCCGCCCATCCGCTGCAAACCCGCTCTACGCCGTACCGTGCTTCCGCTATAGTGCGCCGCATGGACAAAAGGGGACGGGGCGCCATGCGCCCGTGGCGTTGGCTGCTGGCAATCGGCCTGTCGCTGCTCAGCAGCGGGGCGATGGCGCTCGGGCTCGGCCAGATCAGGGTGCTGTCGGCCCCTGGCCAGCCGTTGCTGGCCGAGATTCCGATCATCTCCAACGAGCCGGGCGAACTGGAAAACGCGCGTGCGCGCCTGGCTTCGCCGGAGACCTTCGCCCGCGTCGGCCTGCAGCCGCCATCCGGCCTGGTCAACGACCTGCAGTTCGAGATCACCAGCGACGCCCAGGGCCGCGCGGTCGTGCGCGTCACCAGCACCGCGCCGGTCGACGTGCCGGCGCTGGGCTTCCTGGTCGAAGTGGACTGGGGCCAGGGCCGGCTGGTGCGCGAGTATTCCGCGCTGGTCGCCGCGCCGCAGACCGCGGTGGCGATCGAGGCGCCGGCGATCCAGGCGCCGCAGGCGATGCCGTCCGATGCGATCGTCCGCGAGCCGCAGCCGGCGGCGAGCGTCCCGGAACCGCCCGCACCGGAAGCGGCCAGCGGGCAGGCCGCCGTGCCGGCTCCGGCGCCCGCGCCGCCGGTGGCCCGTCGCGCGCCGCCGGCCAGTGTTGCAGCGGCGTCGCCCGGCGAGATGCTTGTCCGGGTCGAGCGTGGCCAGACCCTGTCGCAGATCGCCGCCGGGATGGACCGCGGTGGCCGCAGTCTCGACGAGGCCATGATCGCGCTGCTGCGGGCCAATCCCGAGGCGTTCATCGGCGGCAACATCCATCGCGTGCGCAGCGGCGCGGTGCTGCGCATGCCCGGTGCGGACGACTACGCCGGTGCCGCCGCGGCGGCGGCGCTGGTCCGCGAACAGACCGCGCAATGGCGTGAGGCGCGTCGCCCGATCCCGCAGCCGGCCGACACCGGCGTGGTGCCGCCGGCGGCCACCGCCGCGGCACCGGCTTCCGCGCCGGCACCGGCTCCGGCCGGTGCGCGGCTGGAGATCGCACCGGCGGCCGCGGCATCCGGTACCCAGGCGACAGAATCCGGGCTCGGCACCGGTGGCGAGGGCGACATGCTGGCAAACGAACAACTGCGCCAGGCGCAGGAAGACCTGGCCACGCGCGATTCGGAACTGGCCGAACTGCGCAGCCGGGTCGACGAACTGGAAAAGATGCAGCAGGCGCAGCTCAAGCTGATCCAGCTCAAGGACAGCGAACTGGCGGCCGCGCAGCAGACGCTGGCTCGGACCAACGCCGCATCCGCGACGCAGGCCACCACCACCACGCCGACATGGCTGTGGGTCGGGATCGGCCTGCTGCTGGTCGCGGGGCTGGCCTGGTGGCTGGCGCGCCGGCCGAAGCCGTCGCCGATCCCGGCCACCCGCGGCCACGGGTTCGACGCGGCGGCACTGGCCGCCGCGGTGCCGTCGCCGCAGCCGGCCGCCGATCCGGTGCTGGCCGCCGACACGCCGGAGGAGGCGCACCACGCCTACGCCGAGGTGCCGTCGTATCCGGCGGCCGCGCACCCGGATGACGCGGACGTACCGGCCTGGCATACCGGGCACACGGGCGGGCTGGGCGCGGCGATCGGCCTGGCGCCGCTGAATCCGGCACCGGCCGGTCGCGAGCGGCTGGAACTGGCCATCGCCTACCTCGACCTCGGCGACGTCGACACCGCGCGCACGCTGCTGCGCGAGGTGGCGGCGGGCCAGGATCCGTCCGCGCGCACCGAAGCGGCCCAGCTGCTGCGCGAGATCGGCTGATCCGGGAACCGCGGACATGCGTTACGCGCTGGGCGTCGAATACGACGGCGGCGGCTTCCAGGGTTGGCAGGGACTCGGGCCGTCCGGTCCGCCGACAGTGCAGGCCACGCTCGAGCGTGCGTTGAGCTCGGTGGCTGACCAGGCCATCACCGTGACCTGCGCCGGTCGCACCGATGCCGGCGTCCATGCCGAATGCCAGGTCGTGCACTTCGACAGCACCGCCGCACGCGACCCGCGCGCGTGGACCCTGGGCGTCAGTGGCCGCCTGCCGCCGACGGTGTGCGTGCGCTGGTGCGTGCCGGTCCCGCTCGAATTCAACGCACGCTTCTCCGCGCGCGCGCGCCGCTACCGCTACCGGCTGGTCAACCGCCAGGTGCGGCCGGCGCTGTACCGCCAGCTCATGGCCTGGGAGCGGCGGCCCTTGGATGCCGACGCGATGCATCGCGCCGCGCAGGCGCTGCTCGGCGAGAACGACTTCAACGCCTTCCGCACCGTGCACTGCCAGGCCCCGCACGCGCGGCGCGACCTGCAGGAAATCCTGGTCCGCCGGGTCGGCGAGACGGTGGAGATCGAAGTGCAGGCCAATGCATTCCTCCATCACATGGTCCGGAATATCGTCGGCTCGCTGCTGGAAGTCGGCGCCGGCGCGCAGTCGGAGGGCTGGATCGCCGAACTGCTGGCCGGGCGTGACCGCACCCTGGCCGGGCCGACCGCGCCGCCGCAGGGACTGGTGTTCCTGCGTCCGCTGTATCCTGCTCAATGGGGTCTGCCTGCGGAGGTCACGCTGTGAACCGCACCCTCTATCGCACCCGGATCAAGTTCTGCGGCATGACCCGGCCCGGTGACGTCCGCCTCGCCGGCGAGCTGGGTGTGGACGCGATCGGCTTCGTCTTCGCCCATGGCAGTCCGCGCCGCCTGACCGCGGCCGAGGCGCGGCAGCTGCGGCTGGCCTTGCCGCCGATGGTCAGCGTGGTGGCGCTGTTCCGCGACAACAGCGCGGCCGAAGTGCGCGAAGTCGTGCGCCTGGTGCGCCCGGCGCTGCTGCAGTTCCATGGCGACGAGGATGATGCGTTCTGCCGTGCCTTCCGCGTGCCGTGGATGAAGGCCATCCCCATGGGCGGCAATGATGTCGCATGGGACGCGCGCTCGCTGCAGCAGCGCTGGCCCAACGCCGACGGCTTCCTGTTCGACAGCCATGGCAAGGGCGGCGCCGGCGGCACCGGTCACGCGTTCGACTGGAGCCGCATTCCCACCGGCCTGCACCGGCCGTTCGTGCTTGCCGGCGGGATCACCGCGGACAACGTCCACGACGCGATCCTGGCGACGCTGCCGTGGGCGGTGGACGTGGCCAGCGGTATCGAGCTTTCGCCCGGGGTCAAGGACGGCGAGAAGATGCGCCGCTTCGTCGCCGAAGTGCGGCGGGCGGACTGCAGCAGCGACTAGCGGGGCGGCGCCGCCGGGGTGCGCCGCGCGTGCCGCGGCGGGCTTCCGCCGCGGCTTTACACGACGATGCACACGCCTGTAGCGTTCCGGGTGTAGGAACGGGATGTCGCGGCGTGCGTCCGCGCATTCCACAAGCGCGTTCCGGGAGGGCGCGGGCCAGGGCCGGCATGCCAGAGCGCAGGCCGGGCCGGGGTCGTGGGATCGGTTCGACACCTGTTGCCGGAGCACCCCATGCCTGTTCCGTCCCGTCGTCCCCGTGCCGCCGCCAGGCCGGCCCTCCGCCACCCGTCGACCGACCGCAGCGGCACTGCGCGGGATGTCCCGCGCAAGCCGGTGCTGGTCGATCTCGCCCTGCAGGGCGGCGGCGCGCACGGCGCCTTCACCTGGGGCGTGCTCGACCGGCTGCTGGAAGAAGAGTGGCTGCGGATCGATGGCATTTCCGGCACCTCGGCCGGGGCGATGAACGCGGCGGTGCTGGTCGACGGTTTCGGCAAGGGTGGTCGCGAGGGCGCGCGCGAGGCGCTGGCGCGGTTCTGGCGCGAGGTCTCCGATGCGGCCCGCTTCAGTCCGTTGCAGCGTGGGCCGCTGGACGTGCTGATGGGGCGCTGGAGCCTGGACAGTTCGCCGCTGTTCGTCGGCATGGAGCTGGCGTCGCGGCTGTTCTCGCCCTACGACCTCAACCCGCTGGGGATCAATCCGCTGCGCGACATCCTCGAGCGCTCGATCGATTTCCAGGCGCTGGCCAGTTCGCCGGTGAAGCTGTTCATCACCGCCACCAACGTGCGCACCGGGCGCGGCCGCGTGTTCCGCAACGCCGGGCTTTCCCCCGACGTACTGCTGGCCTCGGCCTGCCTGCCGAACATGTTCCAGGCGGTCGAACTGGACGGCGAGTACTACTGGGACGGCGGCTATTCCGGCAACCCGACCATCACCCCGCTGGTGCGCGAATGCGATTCGCAGGACACCATCCTGGTCGCGATCAACCCGGTCGAACGCGCCGGCCGGCCGACCACGGCGCGCGAGATCCTCAACCGGATCAACGAGGTCTCGTTCAACGCCGGCCTGCTCAAGGAACTGCGCATGATCGCGCTGCTGCGCCAGGTGGTGGATCCCGGCAACTGCGAAGGCGCGCGCTGGGCGCAGATGCGCATCCACCTGGTCCGCAACGAGCTGGCGCAAAAACTGGATTACTCGTCGAAGATGAACGCCGAATGGGCGTTCCTGTCCATGCTGCACGCCGAAGGACGGCGCGCGGCGGAAGCCTTCCTCGCCGGCGACGGCGGCAACCTCGGGCGGCGTTCGTCGGTGGACCTCGAAATCCTGCTGGAAGGAGTCTGACGCCATGGGCCTGTTCGGCATCCTGCTCGGCCTCGGCCTGCTGATGTTCTTCTCCTATCGCGGCTGGAGCGTGCTGCTGCTGGCGCCGATCGGTGCGCTGGTCGCGGCGATGTTCGCCACCGGCGAGCCGCTGCTGGCGCACTGGACGCTGACCTTCATGTCCAGCGCGGCCGGCTTCGTCGCCCAGTTCTTCCCGCTGTTCCTGCTCGGCGCGCTGTTCGGCAAGCTGATGGAGGACAGCGGCTCGGTGACCGCGATCGCGCGGTTCATGACCGGCAAGCTCGGCCTGCGCCGGACCATGCTGGCGGTGGTGCTGTCCGGTGCGCTGGTGACGTATGGCGGGGTCAGCCTGTTCGTGGCGTTCTTCGTGCTGGCGCCGATGGCCGCGGTGCTGTTCCGCAATGCCGGGATCCCGCGGCGGCTGATGCCCGCGGCGCTGATGCTGGGCACGTCCACCTTCACCATGTCGGCGATGCCGGGCACGCCGGCGATCCAGAACGCGATCCCGATGCCGTTCTTCGGTACCACGCCCTTCGCCGCGCCGGGGCTGGGCCTGGTCGCCTCGGCGATCATGCTCGGCTTCGGCCTGTGGTGGCTGGCGCGCGCCGAACGCCGCGCGCGCGCGGCCGGCGAGGGCTTCGGCGATGGGGTGGAGCCGGTACCGGCCGCCGCGGCCGGCGGGCGGGTGCGCGAACGCGCCACGGTGTCGCAGCCGTTCGATCCTGCCGAGGCCCGGCACGGCGCACGGGGCAGGGAAACGCCGCCGGTGGCGGTGGCGTTCGCGCCACTGGTGGTGGTGATCGCGGTCAACCTGCTGATGTCGTTGTGGGTGCTGCCGCGGCTGGACGTGTCCTACCTCTACGAACCGCGCTTCGGCACCACCCTGTCGGCGGTGGGCGGGGTATGGTCGGTGTCGGTGGCGCTGGCGGCAGCGATCGCCACCGCGATCGCGCTGAATTTCCGCCGCTTCCCGGCGCTGCGCGCGACCGTCGACGCCGGCGCCAACGCCTCGGTGCTGCCGATCCTGTCGGTGGCCAGCCTGGTCGGCTTCGGCGCGGTGGTCGCGGCGATGCCCGCGTTCGAACTGGTCCGCGACTGGGTGCTCGGCATCGGCGGCGGGCCGCTGGTGTCGCTGGCGGTGGCGACCAACGTGCTGGCCGGACTCACCGGTTCGGCCTCCGGTGGCCTGACCATCGCGCTGGATGCGCTGGGACCGACGTTCAACGCGATCGCCGCCGACACCGGCCTGTCGGTCGAACTGATGCACCGGGTCGCGGTGATCGGCGCCGGCACGCTGGACAGCCTGCCGCACAACGGCGCGGTGATCACCTTGCTGGCGGTGTGCGGCTGCACGCACCGGGAGAGCTATCGCGACATCGCGGTAGCGGCGATCGCCGGACCGGTCGTCGCGCTGGTCGTGGTGATCCTGCTCGGCTCGATGTTCGGCGCGTTCTGAGCCGGGATCAGCCGGCGGTGGTGGGATCGATCACCGCGACGACTTCGGAGACGCGATTGGCGGGGAAGCCGCCGCGCCTGGCGTGTTCGCGCACGGTGGCTTCGTCCTGCGCGATGTAGATGCAATACACGCGGTCGCCGGTGACGAAGCTCTGCACCCACTGGATCCGCGGGCCCAGTTCCTCGAGCACGCCGCAGGACTTCTGCGAGATGGCTTGCAGTTCCTGCGGGCCGAGCTTGCCGGCGCCGGGGATGTCGCGTTCGATGACGTAGCGGGGCATGGTGGCGTTTCCTTCGGGATCTATCGTGGCAAACGACGCGCCTTGCGGGCGACGGCCAGTACTCAGCTGCCCAGCTGCCGCCGCAGCCAGCCGGCCAGCAGGGCGATGCGCGGATCGCCGTTGCCGCGCACGCTGCACAGCGCCCACTGCCCGCCGGTTTCGACGAAGCCCCACGGCGCCACCAGGCGACCGCCATCGAGGTCGGCCTGGACCAGTTCCTGCGGCGCGATCGCCACGCCCAGCCCGGCCACGGCCGCTTCGAGCAGGTAGGTCAGGTGGTCGAAGCCGGTGCCCGGCCGCAACGATCCGGCGTCCAGGCCCTGCGCCTCGAACCAGCGTGGCCAGGCCTGCGGGCGCGAGGTCGTGTGCAGCAGCGGTTCGTCGAGCAGGGCCGCCGCAGGCGCGTCGCGCAGCGCGGCATGGCGCGCATGGCGCGGGCTGAGCACCGGGCCGATGCGTTCGGGTGCCAGCGCCTGGACCTGCCATTCCCGTGGCCACGGCGCCTCGCCCAGCAGCAGGGCGGCATCGAGCCCGGCCAGCGCCGCGTCGAAGCCGCTTTCCTGCGCCGACAGGTGCAGTTTCAGGGCCGGCAGGTCGGTGGCCAACCGCTCCAGGCGCGGGATCACCCAGCGTGCCAGCAGGCTGCCCGGGCAACCCAGTACCAGCGCCGAGGGCAGGTGGTCGCGACGCAGGCCGGCCCAGGCGGTCTGCAACGCACTGAACGCGTCGCCGGCCGCGTCGCGCAGGCGCAGGCCGCTGGCGGTGAGCGCCAGGCCGCGTCCCTCGCGTTCGAACAGCGGTGCGCCCAGGGCCTGTTCCAGCGTGCGGATCTGCCGGCTGACCGCGCCGTGGGTGACATGCAGTTCGTCCGCCGCACGGCTGACGCTGCCCAGGCGGGCGGCGGCCTCGAAGGCGCGCAGGGCGTTGAGCGGCGGCAGCGGACGCGACATGACTGTGAGTTTATCTCACAGGTGGGTGCGGAATCGTCGGTTTTCCCGTGGACGACCCGTGCGCTAGGCTGACATTCTAGTCGAGTACGGATCCACCGCCGCCATGACCGCCCCTGCGGACTTCCACGCCTTCCCCGACGCCGCCGGCCACTTCGGCCGCCACGGCGGCCGCTTCGTCGCCGAAACCCTGATCGGGCCGCTGCAGGAGCTGGCCGCGGCCTATGACGCCGCCCGTGTCGATCCGGCCTTCGTCGCCGCGTTCGAGAAGGACCTCAAGCACTACGTCGGCCGGCCCAGCCCGATCTACCACGCCGAGCGGCTCAGCCGCGAAACCGGCGGCGCGCAGATCCTGCTCAAGCGCGAGGACCTGAACCATACCGGCGCGCACAAGATCAACAACACCATCGGTCAGGCGCTGCTCGCCGCGCGGATGGGCAAGAAGCGGATCATCGCCGAGACCGGCGCCGGCCAGCACGGCGTGGCCAGCGCCACCGTGGCCACGCGCCTGGGCCTGGAATGCGTGGTCTACATGGGCGCCACCGACATCGAGCGGCAGAAGATCAACGTCTATCGCATGAAGCTGCTCGGCGCGACGGTCGTGCCGGTGACCAGCGGCTCGGCCACGCTCAAGGACGCGCTCAACGAGGCGATGCGCGACTGGGTCACCAACGTGCAGGACACGTTCTACATCATCGGCACGGTCGCAGGCCCCGATCCGTACCCGCGCATGGTCCGCGACTTCAATGCGGTGGTCGGCCGCGAGGCGCGCGCGCAGATGCTGGCCGACTACGGCCGCCTGCCCGATGCGATTACCGCCTGCGTCGGCGGCGGCAGCAATGCGATCGGCCTGTTCCATGCGTTCCTCAACGACGCTGGCGTGCGGATTGTTGGAGCCGAGGCGGCAGGCGACGGCATCGAGACCGGCCGCCACGCCTCGTCGCTGGCCGCCGGCCGGGTCGGCGTGCTGCATGGCAACCGCACCTACGTGATCTGCGACGACGACGGCCAGATCATCGAGACCCACTCGATCTCCGCCGGCCTGGACTACCCTGGCGTCGGCCCCGAGCACGCGTTCCTGAAGGACACCGGCCGCGCCGAATACGTCGGCGTCACCGACGAGGAAGCGCTGGCCGCATTCCACAAACTCACCCGCACCGAAGGCATCCTGCCGGCGCTCGAATCCAGCCACGCGGTCGCCCAGGCGATCAAGCTGGCGCGCGAACTGCCGAAGGACGCGCTGGTGCTGTGCAACCTGTCGGGCCGTGGCGACAAGGATGTGCACACGATCGCCGCGCGCGAGGGGATCGTCCTGTGAGCCGTTTCGAGAAGAAATTCGCGCAACTGCGCGCAGAGGGACGCAAGGCGCTGATCCCGTTCGTCACCGCCGGCGATCCGTCGCTGGAGGCGACCGTGCCGGTGATGCACGCGCTGGTCGAAGGCGGCGCCGACGCGATCGAGCTGGGCGTGGCGTTCTCTGATCCGATGGCCGATGGCCCGGTGATCCAGCGCAGTTCCGAGCGCGCGCTGGCGCGGGGCGCCGGCACCGGCTACGTGTTCGACTGCGTGCGCGAATTCCGCAAGCGTGATGCCGCCACGCCGGTGGTGCTGATGGGCTACCTCAACCCGGTCGAGATCCGCGGCGCGGCGCGCTTCGCCGAGGAGGCGGTGGCTGCCGGCGTCGACGGCGTGCTGCTGGTCGACCTGCCACCGGAAGAAGCGGCCGATTTCCAGCAGCCGTTCAACGCCGCCGGGCTGGCGCTGGTGATGCTGGCGTCGCCGACCACTTCCGACGAACGTGCGGCGATGCTCAGCGCGAACGCGCAGGGATACCTGTACTACGTCAGCTATGCCGGCGTGACCGGCGCCGACCGCCTCGATACCGCCCAGGCCGGGCGTCGCCTGCATGAGTTGCGCCGTGAGGCGCGGGTGCCGGTGGTGGCCGGGTTCGGGATCAAGGACGCGGCCAGTGCCGCGGCGATGGCGGTGGATGCCGATGGCGTGGTGGTCGGCAGCGCGCTGGTGTCGGCGCTGTCCGATGCCACGGGCGCGGATGACGCGGCCGCACGGGCGAAGGCGTTCCTGGCGCCGCTGCGGCAGGCGATCGACGCGCGCTGAGGCGTGCAGGCGGGCGGCGCGGCCCGCCCGCTTACGGCATCGGAAACAGGTCTTCCGGCGTGGTCGCGTGCGGCAGTGCGCCTTCCAGTTCGAGCAGGAAACGCTTGGTCGGAAGGCCGCCACCGAAACCGGTGAGCGAGCCGTCGGCGCCGATCACGCGGTGGCAGGGCAGCACGATGGGCAGTGGATTGCGGCCATTGGCTGCGCCGACCGCGCGGGTCGCCGTTGGCCGGTCCACGCGTGCGGCCAGCTGCGCGTAGCTGGAGGTCTCGCCATAGGGAATCGTGGCCAGCGCGAACCACACCTCGCGCTGGAACGGCGTGCCCTGCGGTGCCAGCGGCAGTTCGAACGCCTCGCGTTCGCCCGCGAAATATTCCTGCAGCTGCGCCTGCGCCAGGTCGAGCAGCGGGTGGTCGCCTTCGCGCCAGCCCGCGCGCTTCTGCGGATGGCGGTTGCTCGGGAATTCGATCGCATGCAGGCCGGCGTCGGTCGCGGCGATGGTGAGGACGCCGATCGGGCTGCCGATGCGGCGGTAGTGGACGGTGTTCATCGCTTCTTCTCCGCGGGGGCGCGCGCTGCCGTCGCATCGCGCCAGAGGTGGATGACGGCGTAGGCACGCCAGGGACGCCAGGCTTCGGCGCGCTCGCGCAGCTGGCGCGCGGTCAGGCGGCTGCCGTCGACGGGCACGACCTTCTGCAGGACCAGGTCCTCGGCCGGAAATGCATCGGGGTGGCCGAGCGCGCGCAGCGCCAGGTAGTGCGCGCTCCACGGGCCGATGCCCGGCAGCGCGCTCCAGCTGGCGACAAAATCTTCCAGTGTCTGCTCGGCCTCGAAGCCGACCCGGCCGTCGAGCAGCTCCCGGGCAATGCCGCGCACGGTGGCTGCGCGCGCGGCGGTCAGGCCGAGTCCGTCGAGGTCGCCGTCGGCGAGCGCATCCGGAGTGGGGAACAGGTGGTCCAGGCCTGGCAGCAGTTCTGCCGGCAGCGCATGGCCGTGGCGCTGCGCGAGCCGTGCGGTCAGCGTGCGCGCCGCGGCGACGCTGACCTGCTGGCCGATCACCGCGCGCACTGCGATCTCGAAGCCGTCCCAGCCGCTGGGCAGGCGCAGGCCCGGCCGCTTTCGCAGCAGCGGGCGCAGGCGCTCATCGGCGGACAGCGCAGCGGAGATCGCATGCGGGTCGGCGTCGAGATCGAACATGCGCCGCACGCGCCCGACGATACCGGCCAGTTGCGCGGGCGCGGCGCCGTGCAGTTCCAGCTTCAATGCGTGGATGCGCGGCACGTCGCGATTGCCCGGCCAGGCGCTGATCCGCAGCCAGCCCGGAGCCTGTGGCGTGCCGATGACCCGCGCGTAGCTGCGCGCGTCGACCTGCTCCACGCCGGGCAGGGCGCGGCCGCGCAGGAAATCGAGCATCGCGGCGAAGTCGTACGGCGGGCGGTAGCCAAGCCGCAGCACCAGGGGTTGCGAGGGATCACGCAGGGGCGTTTCCGGTAGCCGCTTGCGCAGGTCGCGCGGCGCCATCCGGTAGGCATCGAGGAACGCGGCGTTGAAGCGGCGCAGGCTGGAAAAGCCGGCGGCCAGCGCGACTTCGGTGATCGGCAGCGTGGTTTCGGTCAGCAACTGCTTGGCGAACAGCAGGCGGCGGGTGCCATGCACGCCCATCGGCGCCGCACCGAGCCGTTCGACGAACAGCCGGCGCAGCTGGCGCTCGCCCAGGTGCACGCGGTCGGCCAGTTCGGCCAGCGGGCGCTCGGCGAGGAAGCCTTGGTCGATCAGCTTGAGCGCGCGTGCCACGGTCTCGTCGCCGCGGCGCCAGGCGCCATCGCCCGGCGCGAGTTCCGGCCGGCAGCGCAGGCAGGGCCGGAAGCCGGCGGCCTCGGCGGCGGCGGCGCTGGGGTAGTAATCGACGTTGGCCGCCTTCGGCGCCGGCGCCGGGCACACCGGACGGCAGTAGATGCCGGTACTGCGCACGGCGGTGAAGAACAGGCCGTCGAAGCGCGGATCGCGGCTCAGCCGCGCGCGTTCGCAGACGCGCGTATCCGGCAGTGATGCCGGCAGGGCGGCTGGCAGGGCGGCAGTGGCGGGCAGCGACGACATGGACGCAGGCTAGCACCGCCGGCGTCCCCGGACTCGCCGTTATCGGACATGGCTGTGGCCACGTCCGGGGGCACGGTACAGGGACGGCGCTACGGTTCGCGCAGCGCCGGCAGCAGCGTGGTCGGGTCGCCGTCGTTCGGCTGCGGTGCGATGCCGAGCAGGTGCACCAGCAGCGGATAGACGTCGACATTGTCGAACGGCGGCAGGACCAGGCCCTCGCGGAATGCAGGGCCGTGCGCGACGAATACCGCGGCCATCGTCGGCGAATCGGGGTCGTAGCCGTGCGCGCCGTGGTCCTGCGTGCCTTCGGCATTGCGCTTCTGCAGGGTTTCGCGCGGCAGGGCGTTCCAGCCCTCGTCCATCTGGCACACCAGCGGCGGCACCCGCGGGTGGTGGCCGTAATGCAGGCGCACCGGAATCTCCGCCTTGGGCCAGCATTCGTAATGGGAATGACGCCCGGCCAGGCGCCGGGTCACCGCGGCTTCGTGGCCGGGACGGGGAATCAGGCCGATCACCTGGCCGATGCTGACCACCTCGGCTTCCTCCATCGAAGCCATGTCCTCGACCGCGAGGTAATGGCCGGCCGGGACATTGGCCATGCCGTGGTCGGAGACCACCACTACGTTGACGCGATCGGACAGGCCGGCCGCATCGAGGCGCGCGAGCAGGCCGCCGATCGCCGCGTCCACCGCGCGGATCGCCGCGTGCGTTTCCGGCGCGTCCGGGCCGTGGTCGTGGCCGGCGCCGTCGACGTTTTCCAGATACACCGCGACCAGGCCCGGACGTGGGCCGTCCGGCGTGGTCATCCAGGCGGCGACCTGGTCCATGCGCGCATCGAGCGGTATCGAGGCATCGAACTCGTGCCAATACCGCGGCAGCACGCCGTCGCGCGGGGCGGATGCGCCGGGCCAGGCCCATACCGCGGTGGCAATGCCGGCGCGCTCGGCGCTGGTCCAGAGCGGCACGCCCTGCCACCAGCCGGGGACGCGCCCCGCATCCTTGTCGGCGACGATGAACCGGCCCAGCTCGGCATCCTTCATCGTGTTGTGGACGACGCCGTGCCGGTCCGGCCGCAACCCGGTCACCAGCGTGTAGTGGTTCGGGAAGGTCAGCACCGGATAGGACGGCCGCATCTTCTGTGCGCGCACCCCGCCGGCCGCGAGCCGGTCGAGGTTGGGCGTGTCGCCGCGGCCGAGCGCGTCGGCGCGCAGCCCGTCGATGGAGACCATCAGCAACTGGGGAGCCGGCGTCGTGGCGACGGTCGCGCCAGCGGGCTGGCCGGACGGATCCGGACGGCGCGGTGCCGCCGTGCAGGCGCACAGCGTCAGCAGCAGGGCGAGGCAGGCGAATCGGACGAGGGTGGCGGGGCGGACGGGTCGGGCGGTTGGGGGGAGGGGACCGGACATTGCGCGACGCACTGGAAGATTCGTCACAGCTTGGCAGACTCGTGCGCAGGGCGCATGACATGCTCCCGTCCGGGCGCTTGACGCGCCGCCCCGCACGCGCGGATGCTCGGCACGACTCCCTCGAGGTCCTGCGCATGAAGCCCGTTGTCACTGGACTGTGCCTTGCATTCCTGCCCCTGCTCGCGCAGGCCTCGATCGACAGCAGCGGCGCCCAAGGCGCGTTGCCGGCCCCGCCGGCCGGCCAGGTCGCGCCCGATGCCAGGCCTGGCCAGGATGGAGCCGCCGCGCCGCGCCGCAGCCGCATGGTCGAACCCGCGTCCGCGGAACGGCCGGTCATCAGGTTCTCGGCGATGTACCGGGTGAACGAACCGGACGCCAGCACCAAGGACAACTGCCTGAAGGGCACCGGCACGCGGCTCAAGCGCGCTGCCAACGGCAGCGGGGCCTGCACCATCGGCAACGGCCGCGCGTACGTGCCGGACCTCTGAACATGGCGGCGATGTCCCGGGGCGCGCTCGTCGCGCTGCTGTGCCTGCCCGCCGCGTTCGCGTCGGCGGCCACGCCCGACCCGGCTGCGCGCTGCGAGGTGTGGGCGCGCGAACTGTCGTTCGCCCGCTCGGTCGCCGACCACGACGCCGCCGCATTCGCCGCGCATCTGCATCCGTCGGCGGTGTTCGGGGTCAGCCGTCCCAACCCGCAGCGCGGCGAACACGAGATCCTCGATGCCTGGGCTGGCCTGATCGCCGGTCGCCAGACCCGCCTGTGGTGGTACCCGGATCACGTCCACGCGGGAGGCGATGGCAGCATCGTCGCCTCCAGCGGGCCGGCGCTGTACCAGGACGTCGCCAGCGGGCAGTACCGGCTCGGCCGCTTCAGCTCGGTGTGGCAGCGTGGCCAGGACGGCGTGTGGCGCGTGGTGTTCGACGATGGACTGGCGCCGAAACCGGCCGATGCAGGCCAGGTGGAGGCGTTCCATCGCGGACGTGCCGTCGACTGCCCGGCCGGGTGAGCATGGGCTGAAGCGACGCCGGCGGTTCATCATCGCCCCACCGTGCGCGGCGTATAAGCCTCGCATGGAGATCGATTTCCGAGCGCTGCTTTTCGCGTCTTCGCCATCGCGGCGGAGGCACGCCCCGGGCGCGGTGGCCGCGGTCATGGCGCTGGTGTTTGCCGCTGCCGCGCAGGCCCAGTCCGTGCAGCCCAACCGCTATGGCCCGCCGGAGCCGGTGCCGCCGTCCAGCAACGCCTACGATCGCCAGCGCCAGACCACCGAAGATGCCCGGCGCCGCCAGGACGAGGCTTCGCGTCGCGCCGAACAGGACCGCATCGGACTGGCGATCGACGCCAACCGGCGCAAGTTCGAGGCCGACCGCGCCCGCACCGAGCGCGATCGCGCCGCGGCGCGCAGCCCGGCCGAGTCCGAACGCATGCGCCTGGACTACGAGCAGCGCCGCCAGGCCTACGAACGCGAACGCGAGGAACTGGAGCGGCAGCGCGCCGACGCCGAAGCCAGGCCGCCGGCGCAGCCCTGACCGTCGCGGCGCCGCTGCGCGGCCCTGCGATAATGCCGGCACATCCTCGTCGAGATCCCGGCATGTCCGATCCGCGCCATGATCCGTCCCGCGTCGTCCGCGCGCCGCGCGGTGCCGCGCTCAACTGCCGCAGCTGGCTCACTGAAGCGCCGTTCCGGATGCTGCAGAACAACCTCGATCCGGACGTGGCCGAGCGTCCCGAAGACCTGGTCGTCGCGCCGCGCGCGACTGGGCCAGCTACGACGCGATCCTGGCCACGCTGAAGACGCTCGGCGACGACGAGACCCTGCTGGTCCAGTCGGGCAAGCCGGTCGGCCTCGAACTTGCGCCGGTTGGCGTC
>JAGHZW010000196.1:24800-42406 GCA_017745195.1 Pseudoxanthomonas sp.
AGGCCCTGGAAATTGATCCGCTCGCTGACCATCGAATGCCAGCAGAGCCGGATCGACTTCCGCCTGCGCACGCGCTATGTCGACGAGCAGGCGACCGACCTGGACGACGCGCTCGCGCGGATCTCGACGTACACCGCGGCCGGCGAAGCGAAGTCGATCGCGCTGCTCGGCAATGCCGCCGAAGTGCTGCCCGAACTGGTGCGCCGCGGCGTGCGCCCGGACTGCGTCACCGACCAGACCAGCGCGCACGATCCGGTGCATGGCTACCTGCCGATCGGCTGGACGGTGGAGCAGTGGCTGGCCGCGCAGAAGACCGATCCGGACAAGGTGCGCGACGCGGCCAAGCAGTCCATGCGCGTGCACGTCGAAGCGATGCTCGCCTTCCACGCGCAGGGCGTCCCGACCGTGGACTACGGCAACAACATCCGGCAGATGGCGTTCGACGAGGGCTGCACCAATGCGTTCGATTTCCCCGGTTTCGTGCCCGCGTACGTGCGGCCGCTGTTCTGCCGCGGCGTCGGCCCGTTCCGCTGGGTCGCGCTGAGCGGCGACCCGGAGGACATCCATCGCACCGACGCGAAGGTCAAGGAACTCATCCCCGACGATCCGCACCTGCACCGCTGGCTGGACATGGCCCGCGAGCGGATCAATTTCCAGGGCCTGCCGGCGCGGATCTGCTGGGTCGGCCTGGGCCTGCGCCACAAGCTGGGCCTGGCGTTCAACGAGATGGTCCGCAACGGCGAGTTGAAGGCGCCCGTTGTCATCGGTCGCGACCATCTCGACAGCGGCAGCGTGGCGTCGCCCAACCGCGAGACCGAGGCGATGGCGGACGGCAGCGACGCGGTCAGCGACTGGCCGCTACTCAATGCCATGCTCAACGTCGCCGGCGGCGCGACCTGGGTGTCGCTGCACCACGGCGGGGGCGTGGGCATGGGGTACTCGCAGCATTCAGGCGTGGTGATCGTCTGCGACGGCAGCGAGGCGGCCGACCGCCGCATTGCCCGCGTGCTGTGGAACGACCCCGGCACCGGCGTGATGCGCCATGCCGATGCCGGTTACGAGATCGCACGGCAGTGCGCGAGGCAGCAGGGACTGAAGCTGCCGATGG
Organism: Pseudoxanthomonas sp.; assembly: GCA_017745195.1. Lineage (GTDB taxonomy): Bacteria > Pseudomonadota > Gammaproteobacteria > Xanthomonadales > Xanthomonadaceae > Pseudoxanthomonas. Next base: position 25,909 of record JAGHZW010000196.1, read on the forward strand.
CGTAGGAGGCAGCGGTCGGCGCTGGGCCGCGGGGCGCCGGCGTGGGTGTGGGCGCGTGCGCTGGCCCGGTGGTCCTGCTGCAGTGCTCGTTGCCACCGTACGGGTACCTGCCTTGAGTGCAACCGGCGGCTGCCGCGCAGATGGCCGCTTCGACGGTGTGGATCCCGATGGCCGGCGGTTATGCGCCGGCCGTCGGATCCATTGTTCAATCACTCACCAGTACTGCGCCGGGATCGCGTCCGGGCAGGGATTGGCCGAGCCGACCAGGATCTGCTGCATCACCGCCGCAGTCTGGGTGGCGTAGGCGGCGAAGTCGGCTTCGCTGGACATCGCGCGCTTGAACGCGGCGGCCGCGCACATGCTCCAGGCCTGGGTGTTGTCCGGGTCGGAGCCGGCTAGTTCCGCATAGCGCTCGGCGACGGCAGCGAATTCGTCGTTGCTTTCGAGTGCGGCCGCGGCGGCGGTGGCGTCGGCCTTCCTCAGGATCGAGGGGCTGCCCGTCGCAGGCAGGCGCCCGGCCTCGAGCGTGTTGTCATCCAGCACGCGCATGTAGAAATCCGAGCCGGTGTTGTCGTTGTGGAACGTGTACTGGCCGCTGCCGTCGGGCGTGTAGACCGAGCGCTTGTTCGGCTCGACCACCACCAGGTTGCCGTTTTCCTCCTCGACCGTGATCGAGTAGCTGCCATCGTCCAGCACGAAGGTGCCTTCCACGGCCCACGCCTGGCCGGCGCAGGCCATCGCCAGGACGGCCAGCGCCGTCCGCATCGTCGTTTTCATCGTCTCCCCCTGTGGCCACGCGTTGCGCATGGCATGGGGCGAGGATAGCAAGCGGTCCGGCCCGATCGCTTACGATGCAGGCCACCTGATGGCCTGGATGTGCGAATGGATTGGGATACGCCGGAAGCCGAAGAACAGTGGTGTGCCGAACGCCGTGCCGAGGTGGCCGGATACCTGGCCCGGGAAGAGCTGCCGCATGGCCGGATCGGCGACTGGCCGGCCTGGTTCCTGGTGCCGTACGTGTCGTTGTGGGCGGTGGAGAGCAGCGAACACGCGGGTGAGGTCGGCTGGTGGGCGATCTGCGGCGACCTGCCCTGCGATTACCTGTCGGCCGAGGCGGCCGCGCATCCGCGCGCGGCGGTCCGTGCCATCGCCGAGCGCTGGCAGCTGGCGGCCGGACACATGGAAAACGGCCTGCCGTTGCCCGGGTTCTCGGTCGGCTCGCCGGAAGAGTGGCCGACCCTTGCACCGCTGCTGGCATCGCGCGCCGAACTCCTGTTGCAGATCGTCGCCGACGACGAGGCCTGGCAGGACCCCTGAGCGCAAGCGCGGACCCTATTGGCGCATGCACTGCTGGTAACGCTCGTCCACGCGCTGGGCGAACCAGGCGGTGGTCAGTTCGCGGGTGATCTTCGGGCTCTCCAGGCGGATGCCCGGGAGTATCGCGCGCGGCAGCGGCTGGCCGGCCTTGGCTTCGGCCAGGGCGAAGACGCGCGCGTGCAGCGGGGTGTCGTCGAAATCGAGGCGGTCGCCCCGTTCGAGTGCCTTGCGGATCTTCCGCGCGTCCATGCCGAGCTGCGGTGCGAGCGTGCGTACGGCGCGCTCGGTCTGGCCGGGCCGGTCGAGCGGGGCGCCCGGTGCCAGCAGGTCGCCATCGAGCGCCAGCGGAATGCCGCTGGCGACCGCCACCGCGTTCTGGAAGCCCGCATTGCGGCTGGCGTAGCGGCCGGCGTTGTAGTCGGCGAAGCGGTGCACCTTGCGGGTGTACGGGGTCGGGTAGCCGAGCAGGTGGGCAATGCCGAAATACAGGCCGCCGCGGCGGGTGAACACCTCGTCGCGCACGCTGCCTTCCATCGTCCACGGGTAGCCGGCCGCGCTGACTTCGGCGAAGGCGATGGACACCTGCATCGGCCCGCCGGTCTGCACCGGGTTCTTTCCGGCGAACAGTCGCCGGCCGAGCGGCACGCTGCCGGTCAGGTCCTCGTACAGTTCGCTGAGGTCGCGCTCAGTGCGCGCGCCGCGCAGGCGTTCGCCGTAGCTGCGACCGTCGGGCGAGGGCAGTTTCAGCGCGGCGTCGATCACGAATCCGGGCACGTGCAGCGCATCGGCGCGACGGTCGATCTCGGCGCGTGCGATCCGCGGCAGGTCGGGCACGGAAGGATCGGCGACGAAGCCCGATTCCTGCGCGGTGACGGCCAGCACCGCGCACAGGTTCTCGAGCGTGGGTTCGATCCGCTGCGTGGCCAGCGAGGCTTCGATGTCGGCGGCCCAGCCTTCGCGATCCTGGACGCCGGCCGGCAGCCGGCGCGCGATCTCGGCCTGCACGTCCGGCGGTGGAACCGCCGCCTCGCGCGGGGCGGTCGCGCAGCCGGCCAGCAGCAGGAGCGGCCACAGGCGCATCGCCGCGCGCAGTGCGGACGGCCACCGCCGGCACGGGGCGTCGCTTCCGGCATCCGTTGCGGGGTGGCGGACGGTTCGACGGGCAAGCGAGGCCATGCTCAGCCCGGCTGCCCGGGGAACGCCTGCAGCGCCGGATCGATGTGCGCCCAGGCCGGCGCCGATCTGGTCCAGATCACCGCGGTCGGCGCGATGCCGGTGGCATCGTCCAGCGTGCCGACGCGGATCACCATGTTCAGCGGGTTGCCGCTGGATTCACTGAACAGCTGGGTCCCGCATCCGGCACAGAACGAACGGCGCATGCGGTTGCCGCTGCGGGCCTGGCTCTCCCAGGCGCGCGGCGTGCCGCTCACCGTCACCGCCGCGCGCGGCACCATGATGTTCACGGCGGCATTGCCCAGCGCCCAGTACTGGCAGTCGCGGCACCAGCACAGGCGGGTGGCCAGCGGTTCGGCGTCCAGGGTGTAGCGGATCGCGCCGCAGCGGCATCCTCCGGTCCGGGTCATCGCGGTGCATCTCCTCGGCAGGGTCGCCACGACTGTAACGGTGCGGACAGGACAGGCCAATGCGGCGGCCACGCGCCGGCTGGCCGGCCGGTCTGGCCGGTCCGGCCGGGGGCCAGCGTTTGAGCTCCCATTGTTTCCGGGAGACGGAGTCATGGCAGCACCGATGGAAGGCGCCGCGCCGCGGCGCCCTGTTTTGTGGGGTACCGGCGCGCCGGTCTGGATCGCCGCGCTGCTGGCGCTGGCGGTGGTCGGCTTCTGGAAGTCGTACATCAGCCGCGTCGGCGCGGCGGACGCGATCACGCACCTGCACGCAGGACTGATGCTGGCGTGGTTCGCGATGCTGTTCGCGCAGCCGGTGCTGGTGCGCACGCGACGGCTGGCGTTGCATCGCCAGGTCGGTCGCCTGTCCTACGTGCTGGTGCCGGCGATCGTGCTGACCTGCGTGATGCTGTCGCGCGTGCGCATGGCCGCGGTGGCGCCGCAGGGGTTCGGCATGCAGCGCGTGTTCCTGTACCTGGGCCTGTCAGCGGCGGCGATGTTCCTGCTGTTCTGGGGACTGGCCATCGCCTGGCGGCGCGACGCGGCGCTGCATGCGCGCTACATGGTCGGCACGGCGCTGGTGATGATCGACCCGGCGCTGGCGCGGATCGTGGGCGGGCTGGCGCCGCAACTGGGCATCGGCGTGCTGTGGATCAGCTACGGCGTGGTGTTCACGATCCTCGGCCTGCTGGTCCGCCGCGACCGCGGCCGCCACGGGCGCAGCGCCTTCGTGCTTCAGCTGGCGCTGTTCGTGACCAACTTCGTGATGATCCACCTGGTGCCGGGGACGGCCGCCTGGCAGGTGTTCGCGCGCGGCTGGGGCGGGCTCGCGCCCGGCTGAAGGCCGCGTCCGCCGCGCGGCCGTGCACGCGGGTGGCCATGCCGCCCGCGTGCGTGGGGTTCAGTGCTTGAGGTCCAGCGCGGGCGAGAAGCCGCCGAAGATCATCCGCTTGCCGTCGAACGGCATCGGGTTGGCGTTCGGATCCATGCGCGGATCGTCCATCATCTTCTTCATTCCGGCGTCGCGGGTGGCCTTGTCCGGCCATTCGACCCACGAGAACACCACGGTCTCGTTGTCGTTGGCCTGCACGGCGCGGTGGAAGTCGGTGACCTTGCCGTGCGGGACGTCGTCGCCCCAGCACTCCAGCACGCGGGTGGCGCCGAACTCGATGAAGACCGGATCGAACTCGCGCGCGTGGGCGAGGAATTTCTCCCGGTTGGCGGTGGGAACAGCCATCACGAAACCGTCGACATAGGACATGGGGGTTCTCCTGGCGATGGGGAAGGCGGGCGGGGGCGCCTTTCGCGGGTCCACAACGATGACGACCGGACTCGTCCCGGCGCCCATGGCAGGGTGCCGCAGCGGATGTTCACGGCGCGGCAAGATCGGGTGAAATCGAAGCCATCGCCGGGCGTATCCTCGGTGCAGATCCGTGCATGGAGCGCAGCCGATGATCGAGATCCTGCCGGGGCCGCCGCACGTGGGCTCCTACCGTTTCAGCGGCACGCTGACCGCCGCGGATTACGACCGCTGCATCGAGGACATCGAGGCCCGGCTGGCGCGCTACCCGCGCATCGGCATCTACTGCGACCTGCGCGGATTCACCGGCATCACCCCGGCCGCGCTGGCTCGCGACCTGCGCTTCGCGCTGGGCAGGATCGGCCAGTTCGACCGCTTCGCGCGGGGTGCGATCGTGACGGGCCGGCAGTGGATCGTGGCGGCCACCGATTTCGCCGGCAGATTCTTCCCGCAGACCGAGATGCGCAGTTTCGGCGAGGACCAGGCCGAGGCAGCGATGGCCTGGGCTAGCGAGGTGGATCCGGGGACGCCGGTGGCGCACTGAGCGGGCGGTTGCGCAGCTGCACGAGGAAGCCGCGCAGGTCGGCCAGGTCCGGGTCCAGCAGCGGCGGCAACGGCGGCAGCGGCGGCGGTGACTGCAGGTCGCGCCAGGCGTGGGCCTGGGCTGCCAGGGCCGCATCGATCCGCACCGCATCCGGCGCGGCCGGCGCCAGCGGCACAGCCGCGCCTCCGCTGCCGCCATCCTGATGCCGGCGTTCCATGTCCCAGCAAGCGCCGAGCAGGCGGTAGACCAGGCGCTGGCAGGTCGCTGCCGCCGGCCACCACGCCGCCACGTCGCGGCGTCCGGCTTCGGCGCCCGCGATCGCCTCGTCCAGGGCCTGGTCGAGCAGGAAGCTCTGGTGCTGCAGGTCGCGGCGGGCGGCGCGTGCGGCGGGGCTGGTGACGTCGCCGCGCAGCAGCAGCGCGTAGGTCTCGCGGATGGCGAGCAGGCACTGGCCGATGCCGGTGGCGACCGTGCGTGCGTCGGTGCGCGGGGGCAGCAGGCGGAACGCGAGCAGCGCGCAGGCGCAACCGAGCAGGGTATCCAGGCCACGCGCCAGCAGCAGGCCGCCGATGTCGTCCACCGCATGGCCGCCACTGGCGATGGTCAGCGCGGCGCCGGTGATGAAGATCGCGGCGATCGCATAGTTGCGCACCACCACCAGTTCGATGACGAACTGCAACGTCGCGACCAGCAGCGCCAGCCAGGGACCGGACGGGTGCAGCCACAGGATCGCGCCGGCGAGCAGCAGGCCGACCCAGGTGCCGAGCGTGCGTTCCAGGCTGCGTTGCAGGGTGCGTGGCCAGTCGAAGCCCTGGTGCAGCATCAGCAGCGCCGCGGCCATCGCCCAGTACGCGCGCTCCATTTCCAGCAGGCCGGCCAGGGTGCCGGCGAGCAGGCAGGCCAGGCCGACACGCAGGACCACCCGTCGCGCGTTCGAACCGGGCGCCAGGCCTTCGCGCAGCAGCGTCCATGAACGCGGGTAACCCTGCGGGACCGTGCCCGCCGGCAACGATGGCGGACGCCGGATCGGTGGCTGGCGTGCTTCGCCGGTGATCGCTCTGGCGCGCGCCAGCGCCGCGTCGCGGTGCTCCGGCGGCAGTCCGGGATCGAGGGTCGAGGCGAACAGCAGGTGCAGCTCCCGGTTGAGCGCGCGCAGCCGCGCCAGCTCGCCGTGTTCGCGCGACGGGATGGGCTGGAAGCCGACCAGCATCTGCCAGCTGTCATGCAGGGCCTGCGCGGCGTGGCGACGCGGCGGGTGGGCCGCGGCGTCACCGGTGGCGATCCAGGTGGCGACCGCTTTCGCGGCCGTGGCCACGGCACGGCGTTCCGGCCCGCGTGGCCACAACAGCGCACCGGCCATGTGCAGCAGCCAGGCGAAGGCGCCACCGGCGAGGATCAGCGCACCGGCGTGCCAGGGCGAAAGATGCCGGGCCGGCATCGCGGTGCCGGCCGCGCAGGCCAGCACGAACAGGTACGCACCGGGCGGGCCGATCCGGGTGGAGCGGCACAGCCAGGTGGCAAGCATCGCGACCAGGGCCAGGACCGGCACCACCAGCCAGGGCCAGTGCTCCAGCCACAGGCCGAACATCACCGCGCCGGCGAACGAGCAGGCGATGACCGCCAGCGCGATCCCGCGTGCGTAGTACGGGCGGCCACTGCAGTACAGCGCGGTGAATCCGCCGATGGTGGCCATCATTCCGGCCGCCGGATCACCGGCGTACCAGCCGGCGAGGATCGGCACGCCCATCGCCAGTCCCGCGCGCAACGAGAACGCGGTGCGCAGCGGCGGCGCCGGACGGATGCGCCGCATCTCCGCCAGCACCGTCCGCGCGTCAGGGCCCGGTGGTGGCAACGGCGGGGCAGGTGCGCTCATGCACGCATCGTAGCGTTCGCCCGCTCCGATCACGAACGCTGCACGGCTGCTACGCTGCCTGCGCATCTCATCCACAGGAGGACGCGGCATGGGTATCGAACTGCAATTCCTCGGCTGGGCCATCGTGCTCGGCTTCGTCCAGCTGCTGCTGGCGACGGCGCTGATGACCTCGCAGCGTGGCAGCCGCTGGAACGTGGGACCGCGCGACGGCGAGCCGCGTCCGCTGACCGGCGTGGCCGCCCGTGCCGACCGCGCATTCCGCAATTTCCTCGAAACCTTTCCGTTCTTCGCCGCGGCCGTGCTGGGCGTGGTCGCTGCCGGCCGCACCGGTGCAGCCACCGCGCTGGGCGTGCAGCTCTACCTGTGGGCGCGCGTGCTGTACGTGCCGCTGTACCTGGCCGGCGTGCCCTACGTGCGTTCGCTGGTCTGGGCCGTGGCCATGGCCGGCGTGGTGATGGTGTTGCTGCCGCTGCTGCACTGAACCGGCGCGTTCATCGGCGGTTGTCCGGCAGAGGCGTGCAGCGCCTAGACTGGGTGCGGTTCCTTCATCGTGACTGCTCCGTGATGTCGATCCTGCGCGCCTGTCTTTACCTTGCCTGCCTTGCGCTGCTGGCCGGCTGCAATCGCCAGGCGGCGCCCGCGCCGGTCGAGCAGGTCCGCACCCAGACCGTGGCTTCGCCGGAAGAAGGTGGCGCGGTCAGTCGGGCGCCGGTGGTCACGCCGGCGCCGGCCAGGCCCGCGCCGGCGACGCTGCCTGCCGCCAAGGTGCAGGACTGGTCGCCGATCCAGCTGACCTCGGGCCAGGCCTGGATCGATTGCGGGCTCGACTACCGGCAGGGGGATGGCGAGCCGCTGGCTTCGCCGACGCGCATGAACCTGCGCCACCTGCTCGAGCCCTGCCGGTCCCGTGGCGTGCTGCGGGTGCGTTACCGCGGCAAGATCGCCAGCGATTTCACCACCCTGGTCGAGCGGGTGACCCGCGTCGCCGACAGCCTGGATGTCGAAAGCCGGGTGCTGGACCTGGATTCCACCGGCGGCCAGGTCGAGGACGCGATCCGCGCCGGCGACTGGATCGGCGCCAACCACTGGACCATCTGGGTGCGCGAGGATTCGGTCTGCCACAGCGCCTGCGTGTTCGTGCTGGCCGGCGGCGACAGCCGCAGGCTGGCCGGCCGGGTCGGCATCCACCGCATCATCCGGCTCAGCTCCACCGCCACCAGCCGTACCGAGCTGAATACAGAACTGCAGGCGGTCTACGCGACCGTGCGCGAGTACCTCGAGCGCAATGGCGCCTCGCCGTTGCTGGCCGACGTGATGAAGACCGTGCCCAATCGCAGCCTGCGCCTGCTCACCGGCGACGAACTGCGGTTGTATGGACTGGACGGCAACAACGCCGCGCAGGACGACCTGGAGCGGGTCCGCCTGCTGGACAAGTGCGGCGACGACTTCATGCGCCGCCGCGACGCGTGGGTGCGCGCGTTCGACGAGCGATGCCGTGCGCGCAGCGAGGTGTACGCGCTCAACGCCTGTGGCCTGGAGTTGCGCCGCGACTTCGGTTTCCCCGACGACGACTGCCCGGCGGAAAGTCCGCTGGCCGAGTTCAACGAATTGCCGCAAGCCTTGCCGGACGAGGCGCCGCCGGCCGCGACGGCGGGTGGGGCGGCCGGCGCGGCGGTCCCGGCCGCGGCGACCGCCGGCGAGGACCGGCCGGCGCAGACAGAGCAGGGCGGCTGATCGCGGGGCGGCTGATCGCGGGGCGGGCTGCCCGGGCATTCCGGGTCCCGCCGCGGAGACCGCCACGCCGCGGGTGTTCCCCGGGTGGGAGCGCGTTCCCTGACGGGACCGGCTGAACAGCGGCGACCCCCGTATTCAGCGGGCGCGCGACAAGCCGGAGCCATCGGCGCACAATGGCCGGCCTTCCCGCACGTTCGCCGCGCCATTCCTGCGCGCCGCCGGAGCTCTCGGATGTCCGCCCCCGATCAAGAAACCCCCGCCGCGCCGCGCTTCGGCGACCTCGGCCTTCCCGAACCGTTGCTGGCCGCCCTGGCCGGAGTCGGCTACGAATCGCCGTCGCCAATCCAGGCCGCCACGATCCCCGCCCTGCTCGCCGGGCGCGACGTGCTCGGCACCGCCCAGACCGGTACCGGCAAGACCGCCGCGTTCGCGCTGCCGGTGCTGGCCAACCTCGACCTGTCCAGGAGCAAGCCACAGGCGCTGGTGCTGGCGCCCACGCGCGAACTGGCGATCCAGGTGGCCGAGGCGTTCCAGCGCTACGCCACCAGGATGCCCGGCTTCCACGTGCTGCCGATCTACGGTGGTCAGGGCTACGGCCCGCAGCTGGCGGCGCTGCGCCGTGGCGTGCACGTCGTCGTCGGTACCCCGGGCCGGGTGATCGACCACCTCAACCGCGGCTCGCTGGACCTGTCCGAGCTCAAGTGCCTGGTGCTTGACGAAGCCGACGAGATGCTGCGCATGGGCTTCATCGACGACGTCGAGGCCGTGCTCAAGAAGACCCCGCCGACCCGCCAGGTCGCGCTGTTCTCGGCGACCATGCCGGCGCCGATCCGGCGCATCGCCCAGACCTACCTCAACGAACCGGCCGAGGTGAACATCGCGGCCAAGACGACCACGTCGGCGAATATCCGCCAGCGCTACTGGTTCGTCAGCGGCATGCACAAGCTCGACGCGCTGACCCGGATCATCGAGGCCGAGCCGTTCGACGCGATGATCGTGTTCGCCCGCACCAAGGCCGGCACCGAGGAGCTGGCCGAGAAGCTGCAGGCCCGCGGCCAGGCCGCCGCGGCGATCAACGGCGACCTGCAGCAGCAGCAGCGCGAGCGGATCATCCAGCAGCTCAAGGACGGCAAGCTCGACGTGCTGGTCGCCACCGACGTGGCCGCGCGCGGCCTGGACGTGGAGCGGATCAGCCACGTGCTGAACTACGACATCCCGTACGACACCGAAAGCTACGTCCACCGCATCGGCCGCACCGGCCGCGCCGGCCGCAGCGGCGAGGCGATCCTGTTCGTCACCCCGCGCGAGAAGGGGATGCTGCGCGCGATCGAGCGCGCCACCCGCCAGCCGATCGAGGAAATGCGCCTGCCCAGCGTGGAAGCGGTCAACGACCGCCGCGTGGCGAAGTTCTTCGAGCGCATTTCCGGCGCGCTGGAGGCCGGCGGCCTGGAGTCGTACCGCGACCTGGTCGCGCGCTATGCCGGCGAGCACGGCCTGCCCGAATCCGAAGTGGCCGCGGCGCTGGCCAAGCTGCTGCAGGGCGACACCCCGCTGCTGCTGGAAGCCAACGATCCGCCGCCGCGTCCGCCGCGTTTCGAGCGCGAGCCGCGCGAGGGCGGCCGCGACGACCGTCGCCCGCCGCGCGCGCCACGCGGGCACGACGGCGAACCGGCGTCGCATCCGCCGCGCGCCTATGACGCCGAATACGGCGCCCGCGCGCCTCGCGCACCGAAGCCGCCGCGCGAGGCGCCGGCGGCCGGCATGGAAACCTACCGGGTCGAAGTCGGCCACGCGCACGGGGTCAAGCCGGGGAACATCGTCGGCGCGATCGCAAACGAGGCCGGGCTGGAGAGCCGCTACATCGGCCGCATCGACATCCACGATGACCACTCGATCCTCGACCTGCCCGAAGGCATGCCGGAGGAAATCATGTCGCACCTGCAGAAGGCCTGGGTGGTCGGCCAGCAGCTGCGGATCACCCGCTGGGATGGCAGCCACGCGCCGTCGGAGCATGCGCCGAAGGGCGGGTTCCGTCCGGGTCCCCGTCCGCATGGCGCGCGCCCGGCCCGGCACGGGGCAGGGCCGGCGAAGCCGCACCGCAAGGGCCCCCCGAAGCCGCGCGGCTGATCGTCCCCCGGCATCGCCGGGATCGCCTCCCGAGGCCGGCCCCATGGGCCGGCCTTTTTTCTGCCCGACCGTTCGTCGGCCGACCGTTTCCGGCCCTTGACTTGCACGCTTAAACAATTAGCATTTTAGTTAAATAAGCAATCAAGCAAGCCAACCCGCGAAAGGAGCGTTCCATGGTTCTCGAACTCGGTTACCTGCTGTACCTGGGCATTTCCATCGCCATGACCGTCTGGGTCGCGCGCACGCTGTCCCGCAACGGAGAAGTCTTCCTGGTGAAGTGCTTCGGCCAGGACGAGCAGCTGGCGAAGTCGACCAACCACCTGCTGGTGGTCGGCTTCTACCTGGTCAACATCGGCTTCATCGCCCTGCGCATGGACGGATGGAACGAAGCGCGGGCCGAGGCCTCGATGATCCCCTACGTGGCGGCCAAGATCGGTCTGTCGGTGCTGGTGCTCGGCGCGATGCACTTCTTCAACATGGCGATGATCGCCCGCTACGGCCGCACGGTCGCCGGCTGGGCGCACGGGCAGGAAGCGCAGCGCGCGCCGCTGCCCACGGCCATGCCGCCGCTGCCGCGCGAGCAGCGCTGAGTCCGCGATGCACGCTGTGCAGCCCTCGATCCCGAACGCTGCAAGGGGCATGGCCGGCCGGCTGCACTGGCCGGCCGTGTTCGCCGGACTGGTGCTTTCGGCGCTGGTGTTCCCGCTGTTAATGATCGTGTTGCTGGGTTACGGGTCATTGGAGCAGGACTCCGACAGTATCGGTTGGAAGGGCATAGACGGGGTGCTGCTCATGGTGTTCGCGGCGACTTTTGCGCATGCATTGCTGATCGGCTTGCCGGCGTTCCTATGGCTGCGTCGTATCGGACGGCTGTCTGCCGCGCGCCTGGCGGTCGCAGGTTTCGTCGCCGGCGGGTTGCTGGTCGGTGCGCTCGGCTGGCCTTGGCGGGGTGGAATCTCCGGCTCGTCGTATTCCAGTTCCTGGCATGGCCGTTTCGTGGAGATGAACCGCGATGGCGTGCCCACGGTGTATGGGTGGTTGTCCTGGCTGGAGTCGGTGATCCTCTACGGTATCGTCGGTATCGCCAGTGCGCTGGCGTTCTGGTACGGCTGGCGATACTTTCAGCGTCGAGCCGACGCCCGGCCGTCGCGTGTCTCCGACCCGCGACGGCACGCCCTCCCGCAGCAGTGAACCGATGAGCACCGACAAGATCTTCGAAGCGCTCGCTTCCAGTCCGCGCCGGCAGATCCTGGCGTACCTGTCCGAGCAGGAGCTGCCGGCCGGCGACATCGCCGCACGCTTCGAGATGAGCGCCCCGGCCGTGTCCCGCCACCTGGCGGTGCTGGAGAACGCCGGCCTGGTCGCTTCCGAGCGCCGCGGCCAGTACGTGGTCTACCGCCTGGTGCCCGACAGCCTGGTCAACACCCTGACCCAGTTCGCCTTCGAGATCTGCCCCGTCGGCGGGCCGCTCAAGCGCGAGTCGCGGCAGGCGAAGAAGTCCGCGCGCCGGGCGTGACGCCGCCCGCCGCGTTGGCACGGGACGTGGCCGGCTCCGGTCACCGATAATGGCGGCATGACTGCCGTCCGCCTCAACAAGCACATCGCCGAAACCGGCTTCTGTTCCCGCCGCGAGGCCGACCGCCTGATCGCCGAGCGCCGCGTCACCGTCAACGGCCAGCCCGCCGGAATGGGCGCGGTGGTCGGCGAGGGCGACACGGTGCTGGTCGACGGCCAGCCGCTGAAGGCGCGCAGCGCCAAGGCCGGCAGGCGACGCCACGTCTACATCGCGCTGAACAAGCCGGTTGGGGTCACCTGCACCACCGAATCGGCGGTCAAGGACAACATCGTCGATTTCGTCGGCCACGAGCAGCGGATCTTCCCGATCGGCCGCCTGGACAAGGATTCGGAAGGGCTGATCCTGCTGACCAGCAATGGCGACATCGTCAACGAGATCCTGCGCGCCGAGAACCGCCACCAGAAGGAATACCTGGTCGCGGTGAACAAGCCGGTCACCGACGAGTTCCTGCGAGGCATGGCGCGCGGGGTGCGCATCCACGGCCAGATGACCCTGCCGTGCCGGGCGACCCGGATCGCGAAATTCGGCTTCCGCATCACCCTGGAGCAGGGCCTGAACCGGCAGATCCGGCTGATGGCCGCGGCCTTCGACTACCGCGTGACCCAGCTGCGCCGCGTGCGCATCGACAACATCAAGCTCGGCGCGCTCAGGCCCGGGCAGTGGCGCAACCTGACCGACGCCGAGCTGCGCGGCCTGCTGCCGGAGCGCGGCGACCTGTAACGGGTTGATGCGGATCAAGCCGCGCCGCGGCCACGGCATTACCATGGGCCTGGACACTTCACTGGAACTGGAGGACAGACCCCATGAGGATCCTGCTGGCGGTGGATGACAGCGAAGTCGGCGCGGCGGTGGTGCGGCGCGTGGCCAAGCTCGCCAAGGGGCTGAAGGCCGCGCCCGAGCTGCGCGTGCTGAACGTCGTGCCGCGGTTGTCGAAGGCGGCCGAGAAGGAATTCGGCAAGGCCGGCCCCGGGCGCTACTACGACGCGCAATGGGAGGCCGCGCTGGGCAAGGTCCGGCCGCTGCTCAAGCGCACGCGCCTGGCCTTCAGCGAACAGCGCGTGCTCGGTGACGTGGTCCCGGCGCTGCTCGCCGAAGCCAAGGCCGCCAAGACCGACATGATCGTGATCGGCAGCCATGGCAAGGGCGCCCTCAAGGGCCTGCTGCTCGGCTCGGTGACGCAGAAGGTCGTCGCCCTGAGCCCGGTGCCGGTGCTGGTCGTCAACTGAGGGTTGGCGTGGGTCCGGCCCGGCCGGACACGCACCGGTGGACGCCGGAGCGGGCGTGGCCGGTCGCAGTGCGGCGGGTGTCACGCATCGGGCCGCGCGTGCTTGGCATACTCTTCGCCCGCCAAGGAGGAGCCGCATGCAGCGACCTGCCAAGCCCGCCAACGAGCGCGAGCGCCTGCTCGCGTTGCAGGCCACCCGCCTGCTGGACACCCCGCCGGAACAGGCCTTCGACGACCTGGTGAGCGTCGCCACCACCATCTGCGGCACGCCGATGGGCGCGGTGACCCTGGTGGACGAGGACCGGCAGTGGTTCAAGGCGCGGCAGGGCTTCGAATCCCGCGAGGGTCCGCGCAGCGAATCGTTCTGCTCGGTGGCCATCCTCGAGCCGCGGCGCTTGATGCTGGTGGAGGACACCCACGGCGACGCGCGCTTCGCCGACCACCCCGCGGTGAACGGCGGTCTGCGCGTGCGCTTTTACGCCGGGGTCCCGCTGCTCGATGGCGAAGGCCTGCCGCTGGGCACGCTGTGCGTGTTCAACGACCGGCCGGGGCAGCTGAGCGAGTCCCAGGCCGATGCGCTGCGGGCCTTGGCGCGGCAGGCCGCGCACCTGATCGAGCTGCGCCAGACCACTCGCGCCCTGAATGTCCAGATCCGCGAGCGCGACTGGTACGAGCAGCAGCTCAACCAGTATTCGCGGATGCTCGAGGAGCAGAACGCCGACCTCGCCGAGCAGACCCGCACCGATCCGCTGACCGGCCTGCCGAACCGGCGCGCCTTCACCGTCGCGCTGGCGGCGGCGATCGAGCGCGCCGCGCGCCTGGGGGCGCCACTGTCGGTCGCGCTGCTGGACCTGGACCACTTCAAGACCATCAACGACGTCAACGGCCACGCCGAGGGCGATCGCGTGCTGGCCGAAACCGCCTCGCTGCTGCGGGCGCATTTCGCCGCCGCCGGCATGGCCGCGCGCTACGGCGGCGAAGAGTTCGCCGTGCTGATGCCGGACACCTCGCTGGACAGGGCGCAGCTGCAGTGCGAATTCCTGCGCCAGGGCATCGCCGCGCTGCCGGTCGGGCTGGTGGTCAGCGGCAGCATCGGCGTGGCGCAATGGCGCCCCGGCGAGGAACCCCGCCGGACCGTGGCCCGCGCCGACGCGGCGCTGTACCGGGCCAAGCACGGCGGCCGCGACCGAGTCGAGGTCGACGAGGCGCCCTAACGCGTCATGCCGCGCATGACGCGCCGGGTCAGTCGACCAGCTGCCTGGCCTCGGAAGTGCCCAGCACTTCCGGATGCTGCACTTCCGGTTCCTGCGCCGGCACCGTGCGCCGGCCGCGACGGGCCAGCAGCGGGTCGAGGAACACCGCGCCGAGGATCACCGCCACGCCGACGTAGAACAGCGGAGTCAGCTCGCGCTGTTCGCCCAGCAGCAGCGCCGCCAGCACGATCGCGTAGACCGGTTCCAGGTTGGTCGCCAGCTGCACCGAATAGGCGCTGAGGTGGCGCAACGCGACCAGCGACAGCGCGAACGGCAGCAGCGTGCAGCCCAGCGCGAGCACCAGCAGCAGCGCGCCGTCATGCAGCCCGGGCACGACCAGCAGGTCGCCGGCGAAGGCGGGGAACAGCACCGGCATCAACGGCGCCAGCACGGTCAGGGCGAGGGTGCCGGCACCGAGCTCGACGCCGGTCACGGTCAGCGGGTCGGCATGCTCGACCAGGCGCTTGTTGAACGAACCGAACAGCGCCACCAGCAGCGCCGACAGCGCGCCGACCGCCACGCCCAGGCGCATGCCATCGGGCACGCCGCCGACCACCAGGGCCACGCCGGGCAGTACCACCACGCCCAGCGCCAGTTCGCGCGGGCGGAACGGACGATGCGCCACCCATGGTTCGATCACCGCGGTGAACACCGGCGCCAGGGCAATGCAGGTCGCCGCCACCGAAGCGTTGGCCAGCTTGATGGCGCCGTAGAAGGTCAGCCAGTGCAGCGAGACCAGCACGCCGATGCCGGCATAGGCCAGCAGCAGCCGTCGCGACAGCGCCCGCAACCCGCGCCAGACCCGCGGCATCAGCGCCAGCGCCACCACCACCAGCATGAGCTTTTCCAGCGGCATTGCGGGATCGGGCAGGGTGATCAGCTTGCCGAGGATCGCGGTGAAGCCCCACAGCAGCACGCAGAAATGGATTTGCAGTTGCGCGCGGGCGCGGTCGTTGGTCGGCATCGGCGCATTATCGCTTGCGGGGCTCGGAAAATTCCTACACGTCTTTCCGCGCAAGTCCTACTGCACGTTGCGGCATCCCCCGGCTGCGAAGGACGTCCTTTCCGACAACCCTGTCGTCGGCCAATCGGGCCGGTCCAAGGAAAGGAAGAACCGTGTCGCAGAACCTGGTATCGCTGCAGCTGAGCAACGAGCAACTGGCCCAGGCCGAGCAAGGCCTGGCCGCCCTGGAGCAGGCATTCGCCGGGCTGGTATCGCTGACCGTCGGCGAACGCCGCCGGCTGGCCAAGATGGGCGAGAAGTCGGAGGTGTTCTGCCGTCAGGCCCTGCGGGTGCTGGCGCAGAACCCGCACATCGTCCCGGAAAGCCTGGGCCTGGCCGAGGCGCAGGCGGACCTGCTGGCCTTGGACCAGATCGGCCCGCTGCTGGACCGCCTGCAGCGCCTGGCCGAACGCGGCCGCGACACCGAGATGGCGCTGGGGGCCGACGTGATGAACGCGGCGCTGGAGGGCTACGGCCTGCTCAAGGTGTCCGGCCGGCAGCAGGGCCTGGATGGCCTGCGCAAGGAGCTGTCCACGCGCTGGGCCCGCGGTCGCCGCGGCGAACCCGTGCCGGGCGGTGAGGGCGCGGCGACGGCCGCGGTGGAGGCAGGCGCGACGACGGTCGTGGAGGGTTGAGCCGCGCCCGCCGGCGCCCGTGACCAGGTGCCGACGGGGCGGTCACAGGTTCCCATTGCAGCTCCAACCAGCGGCCGTCCCCCTGCAAGGGACGGCCGTTTCTTTTGCAACCAACAGAGTCCGGAACTCGGAACGTCGAGTCCAAAGCTCGGCTTTCCGGGCCCGGAGTCCTGCGCGCCGAGCCCTGGACTCGGTGTTTCGAGCCCGGAACCCGATCCGCCGGGTCCGGAACCCGGAAATCCGGAGTCCGCAACTCGATGCACCGGGTCCGGATCCCGACATGATCAAG
>JAGHZW010000196.1:42454-43364 GCA_017745195.1 Pseudoxanthomonas sp.
GCAGCTTGGTGCCGGTCTTCAGCACCGCCTTTTGCAGCACCTTCTCGTCGATGTGGTGGCGCCGGCGTACGCCATCGCGCGGGTCCACCGAGATGCGCGTGGCCGGGAACACGTACTGCCAGGCCAGCTCGGTGGCCGCGTTCGGATACTTGCGCGCTAGCGCGTGCGGCAGGTTGACCCGGCCAAGCCCGCAGGCCAGGTCGCGCGCGTGCAGCAGGCGCACCTGGCCCAGCTGCTGCGACAGGCCGTCGCGCAGCGCACCCGGCAGCACTGTCATCCGGTCCTTGCCACCCTTGCCGTCGCGCACGGTCAGCTCGTTGCGGGCCAGATCCACGTCCTTGACCCGCAATCGCACGCATTCCATCAGGCGCAGGCCGCTGCCGTACAGCAGGCCGGCCATCAGCGCCTCGCGCCCGGCCAGCCGCTCCAGCAGCCGGCCCACCTGCGCCCGCGACAGCACCACCGGCAACCGCCGCGGCCGCTTGGCCCGGATCACGTTCTCCATCCACGGCAGATCGATGCCCAGCACCTCGCGATACAGGAACAGCAGCGCCGACAGCGCCTGGTTCTGGGTGCTGGCCGCGACGTTGTCGCGGGTCGCCAGGCCGGTCAGGAACGCTTCCACCGCCGCCCCGTCCAGATCACGCGGATGCCGCGGAAGCCAGGCGCGTATATACCGCCGGACCCAGTACAGATAGGCCTGCTCGGTACGCAGGCTGTAGTGCTTCAGGCGCAGCTTCCCCCGCACCTGCTCGAGCAGCCGCGGACCAGCGCCCGGTGCTAGACCCTCAGTTACCGCGGCCTGCTCGCCGTCATAAGACATATCGGGGCCTCCTTGCCGCCTTTGTCCGGATGCTGGCCATTTCCTGGTCCGCCCGGTATCGGTGCGGGTCTGCTCGGCGAGGTCGGC
>JAGHZW010000197.1:0-18052 GCA_017745195.1 Pseudoxanthomonas sp.
ATCGAGTCCGGCAAGGACGTGACCTACTACGAGAACATCGAAGGCGGGCACGGCGCGGTCGCGCTGTCACTGCAGCTGCGGCAGGCGCCGGATCCGACCCTCGCCCTGGTGCTGGCGGCGCTGGCCTGCATCGGCGCGCTGGCCACGGTCGGCGGCGTGGCGATGCTGGAGAAGGCCGCTGACGGGCTGCATCTGCCGACCCGGCTGGCGCTGGCGCTGCTGTGCGGCGCGGTCCTGCTGTTCGCGCTGATCGCACTGCGCTGGCCGGGCCCGGGCATGACCGATGGACCGGTACCGTCGCTGGCCCTGCTGGTGTTGGTGGCTGGCGCGCTGCTGCTCGCACGCTGGCACCGCCGGGGCGGCCTGCGGCAACGTGGACGCTGGCTGGTTCTGGTCCTGCTGGCCTGCGTGCCGCTGCTGCTGGCGGCGCTGCTCTATCTGCAGCCGGGTTGGGCGCGCGTGCTGTGGCCGCTGGTCGCGGTGGCGGTGCTGGCGGGCACCGTGGTCGAACGCGTGCAGGCGCGCTGAAGCGCGCGTCGCGGCTTCGCGGTCAGCCGAGGAAACGTCGCGCACCCCGGGCCAGCAGGTCCGCTGCGACCGTCCGGCCCAGCGTCCGCGGATCGGTCGCGGGGCCTTCGCCGGCGGCGGCCACGCCGCTGCCGTCGTCCGCCGAACCGACCCATGCGCGCAGCTGCAGGCGGTCACCGTCCAGCTCCGCATAAGCCGCCACCGGCACGTGGCAGCTGCCGTGCAGGGCCAGGTTGAGCGCACGCTCGGCCTCGATCCGGATCCGGGTCGGCGCGTGTTCGAGCACCGCCATGCGCGCGGCCGTGCGCGCGTCGCCGGCGAGGGTTTCCACCGCCACCACCGCCTGCGCCGGTGCCGGCAGCCACTCCGGCGGCGCCAGCCGCGCGCGGATGCGGGCGTCGAAGCCCAGCCGCTGCAGGCCGGCGCAGGCCAGCACGATGGCGTCGTACTCGCCCGCGTCGAGCCGGGCCAGGCGCGTGTTGACGTTGCCGCGCAGGTCGCGCAGCTGCAGATCGGGGCGGCGCGCGCGCAGCTGTGCCTGGCGGCGCAGCGACGAGGTCCCGACCACCGCGCCCTGCGGCAGCGCGTCGATGCCATCGAAGGCGTTGCTGACGAAGGCGTCGGCCGGGTCGGCGCGTTCGAGCACGGCCGTCAGGGCGAAGCCCGGTTCCAGTTCCATCGGCACGTCTTTGAGCGAATGCACCGCGCAGTCGGCCTCGCCGCGCTGCATGGCCAGCTCGAGTTCCTTGAGGAACAGGCCCTTGCCACCGATCGCCGCCAGCGAGCGGTCCAGCTGCTCGTCGCCGCGGGTGCTCATCGGCACCAGCACCACCTCCAGGTCCGGATGGGCGGTGCGCAGGCGCGCGGCGACGTGTTCGCTCTGCCACAGGGCGAGCGGGCTCTTGCGGGTGGCGATGCGCAGGGGAGTGTCCATCTGCGCATTATCCCGGATCGCGCCGCGCCATGATGCGGGGTGGACGCCAAAGCCGATGAACGTGCCGCCGCGCGCGACGGGGGCGAACGACCGGGTCCTGTCGCGTACGCCTGCACCCACGGCGTCGCGTCGCGGGCAAGCACGGGTCCCACAGCCGCGCGGGGGGTCTGAACGAGGACGTCGCCCGCGCCGACAGCGTCGGGTCGCCGATGAATCGGCGCCTACAGGTGCCGCAGCGTCTGCCGCAGCCAGGGCACGCAGCGGCGGCTGACCTCCAGCGGCGCGCCGCCGCTGCGCAGCACCGCCTGCACGTGACCGTCGACGCTGCGGCGCAGTTCGACCAGTTCCTCGCGCGCCACCAGGCAGTTGCGGTGGATGCGGACGAAGCGGTCGGCGAACTCGTCCTCCAGCGACTTGAGCGATTCCTCGATCAGGTCCTGGCCGCGCGCATGGTGCACGACCACGTACTTTTCCTCGGCCTGCAGGTAGTGCACTTCCTCCAGCGGGATCAGCCTCAGGCTGCCGCGCAGGCGCGCGCACAGGTGGCCGCGCCTGCCGTTGCCCGCCGTCGCCGGCCGTCCGGCGAGGAAGGTGCGGACGCGCTCCAGCGCGGCCGCCAGCCGTTCCGGCCGCACCGGCTTGACCAGGTAGTCGAGCGCGGCGGCATCGAATGCCGACAGTGCGTGCGCGTCATAGGCGGTGCAGAACACCACCGCGGTGGGCGGGTTGTCGCCGGCCAGCCGCCGCGCCGCTTCCAGCCCGTCGATCCCCGGCATGGCGATGTCCAGCAGCACCGCATGCGGTCGGTACGCGGCGCAGGCATCGAGCACCTGCTGGCCGTCACCGGCCTCGGCCACCACCTCCACGCCCGGTTCGTCGGCGAGCAGCATCCGCAGGCGCTCGCGCGCCAGCGGCTCGTCGTCGGCGATCACCAGCTTCAGGCTCATGCTTCCAGGGGCAACGTGACCTCGCAGGCATAGTAGCCGTCGCTCCAGCCGGCCGTCACCCGTGCCTGCGGGCCGAAGCGCCAGGCCAGGCGGTGGGCGATGCTGCGCTGGGCATGGCCGGCACCGCGGTGCGGCGAGGCGTGCGCCGGATCCTGAGGCGGTGCCGGGTTGCGCACGCGCAGGTGCAGGTGGCGTCCTTCCACCCGCAACGCGATGGACACCGTGCCGCCTTCCGGCAGGCGCGAGATGCCGTGCAGCACCGCGTTCTCCACCAGCGGCTGCAGGGTCAGGCGCGGCATGGCCAGGGTCCACGGCAACGGCTCGACGCGATCCCACTCCACCTGCAGGCGCTCACCGAGCCGCAGCTGTTCGATCGACAGGTACTGCCCGGCCAGCTCGCACTCGGCGGCGAGGGTCGAATCGCCCTCGCCCGCGCCCAGCGCGGCGCGGAACAGGTCGGACAGGTCCAGCACCGCGCGTTCGGCGACGACCGGGTCGCGGCGCAGCAGGCTGGCGATCAGGTTCATGCTGTTGAACAGGAAATGCGGGCGGATCCGCGCCTGCAGCGCATCGACCTCGGCGCGTGCGTTGGCCCCGACCTGGGCGGCCCAGCGGTCGCTGACGTAGAAGTGGCGCAACGCCAGCGCGACGATCAGCGAGGTGACCGCGGCGCAACCGGCGGTGAAGCGCCAGAAGCCGACGCCCAGGGGTTCGGCGCCGAGCGCGGCATACAGCGCGTGGATCACCCCGGCGCCGATGAACGCGACGGTCGCCGCGAGCGCCACCGCCGCCAGCGCACCGGCGCGCTGCGGCAGCCGCGAGATCGGCGTGCGCAGCTTGCACAGCAGCACCGCCACCGCCAGCGCAAGCCACAGGGCCAGGCCGCTGGCCGAGAGGAAGCGCGGGAACGTCCAGCTGGCGCGCGCACCGTCGGGCGCCAGCGCCAGCACCACCACGGCCAGCTGGGCCAGGCCGAGCATCGCCGCCAGCCGCGGCAACCGGCACAGGTCCGGCAGCCAGGGGGCTTCGCCGCGCGGGTCGCGCACGGTCAGTCCACCAGGCGCCGGTCGAGCCAGTCGCCGAGGTCGGCGATCTCCTGCGCGCAGACCTGGTGCGCCATCGGATAGCGGTGCCACTGCACCTCGAAGCCGGCGCGCTCGAGCATCTGCGCACTGGCCTGGCCGTACTGCACCGGGATCACCGGGTCGCTGTCGCCATGGGCGAAGAACACCGGCTGGGCAACCGCGTTGGGATGGCGCTGCGCGGCCGCCTCCGCACCGCCGGGCAGATAGGTCGACAGCGCGACCAGGCCGGCTAGCGGTTCGTGACGGCGCAGGCCGGCGGCCAGCGCGATCGCCCCTCCCTGCGAAAAGCCGGCGAGCAGAATCCGCGAGGGTGGAACGCCGCGTTCGCCTTCGCGTGCGATCAGCGCCTCGACCTGCGCCACCGATTCCTCGACACCCGACGCTTCGGCGCGGGTCGCGAAATCCATGCCGGTGATGTCGTACCAGGCGCGCATGCGCATGCCGCCGTTGATCGTCACCGGGCGCTCGGGCGCGTGCGGGAACACGAAGCGCAGCGCCGGCCAGTGCCGGCGCACCAGCTCGGGCACGATCGGGGCGAAGTCATGGCCATCGGCGCCCAACCCGTGCAGCCACAGCACGGCCCATTGCGGCGAAGCGCCGGTTTCCTGTTCGACGGTCTGCAGCGGCATCGTGTGGTTCCCCGGAAAGCGCGCCACAGTATGCCCGCTTGCGCGGACCGGCCGCGCTCAGCTCCCCGCCGGAAGCCGGTAACTCACCACGCGCTGCATGTGGTGCTCGCGGCCGGTGGCCTCGAAGCGCCAGCGTTGGGCGACCGCCAGCGTGGAGGCATCGAACAGCCCGGCCGGCTGCGCATCGACCAGGCGCACGTCGCGCACGCTGCCGTCGGGCAGCACCGAGAACGCGACTTCGACCTGGCCCTCGATCCGCTTGCGCAGCGCCGGCAGCGGGTAGCGTGGTGGCACGTCGACCAGCAGGCGCGGCAGCGCCGGTCCGGCGGCCGCGGCCGACGCTGGCAACGGCCTGGTTTCTGCGGGGGTGACGGCGGCAGTGACGGCGACGGGCGCGGTGACCGGAACAGCGGCAGGCGACGCTGGCGCTGGCGCGATCTGTGTGGGGGGCGCTGCGATGACGGGCCGTGCCGGCGCCGGAGCCGAGGCCACGGGCGCGGCGGCGACCGGCGTGGCCGTTCGCGCCGCTTCCGCCACCTCTCGGGCATCGACCTCGGCCAGCAGGCCATGCAGGCGCGGCAGCGCGGCGGCGTGCGCATCGGCGCGCGCCAGCAGACCGAGCAGGCGCCGTGCCTCGCCCGCGGCATCCGCGGCCAGCGCGCGCTCGATGCCCATGACCAGGTACGGCTGCAGCTGGACCAGCGCGGTGCTGGCGGCGGCGTCGGCCGGCGCGCGTTCGTGCAGGGCGAGGAAGTACTCGAAGGCGTTGTCGCCGGCCGGCGCGAACAGGCGCTGTTCGAGCATCGCCCGATCGGCATTCGCCTGCAGCGCGTCGCCGCCTTCGGCCGGGGCCGACGACGGGGACCGGTCAGGCGCCGGCACCGCATCCGGCGAACGCGCCACCGCTGCGGGCGACGGGGGCGGGGTGCCCTCCCCGCATCCGGCCAGCACCCATCCGAGCACCGCGATTCCCCACACCCGTGCTGCGCGCATCGCCGCATCCCCTGGAAAGAGGACGCAGCCTAGGTGCCGCAGGTTACGCGGCGGGGACAGCGGGCGCGGCGGAGGCCAGGTCGGCCTGCGCACGCAATTCGGCAGCGCGGCGCAACACCGGCGGCGTGTCCAGCTCCTCGGGAATGCACAGGATCCGACGCCGGCGCAACCAGCGGCCCGGCGTGCGCGACGAGCTGATCCACACCGTCGGGATCGCCAGCACCATGCCGACCACCACCGGGGCCATCCACAGCGCCAGGCCCGGCGACACCGCCCAGGCCAGGCCACCCATGAATGCACCGAACAGGCTGAGCCCGGCGTAGCTCTGCACCAGCCCCCAGAACGGCACGCTGCCGTCGTCGCGACGCTGCGCTTCCCAGCCCGAGTCGCGCCCGGACAGCACCTCGGCCACGCCGCGCGACTGCCGGTACATGACGATCGGCGCCATCAGCGCAGCCAGCACGCTCTCGACCAGCACGCCGACGAAGGCGCGCAGCGCGCCGCCGGCACCGCGGCGGGCATCGGCATCGAAGACCGTGGCCACGTAGCCGAACACCTTCGGCGCGAACAGCACGCCCATGGTCGCGGCGAACAGCCAGGCCACGCGCTCGGCATCGGCGGCGCGCCAGTAGGCCAGTGGCGAGAAGCCGCGCAGCTGGAAGCCGTCCCAGACCAGGTCGGCGTGGTACAGCGGGATCGCCAGGCCGACCAGCATCAGCATCGCCCACATCGGCGCGGTGAAGTAATGGCCGATGCCGACCAGCATGTGGGTGCGGCTGATCCAGTGCAGGCCGGCGCTGCCGACCACCTTGCCGTGCTGCAGGTTGCCCTGGCACCAGCGGCGATCGCGCACCAGCAGGTCGGTAAGCGAAGGCGGGCCTTCCTCGTAGCTGCCATCGAGCTGCGGCACCAGGTGGATCGCCCAGCCGCCGCGGCGCATCAGCGCGGCCTCGACGAAATCGTGGCTGAGGACGTGGCCGCCAAAAGGTTTCCGCCCGGGCAGTTCCGGCAGGCCGGCGTGGTCGGCGAAGGCGCGGGTGCGCAGCATCGCGTTGTGGCCCCAGTAGTTGCCCTCGCTGCCATGCCACCAGGTCACGCCGCGCGCGATCACCGGGCCGTAGACGTGGCCGCCGAACTGCTGCATCCGCGCGAACAGGGTCTGGCCGTTGACCACCCGCGGCAGGGTCTGCAGCACGCCCACGCCGGGGTTGCGCTCCAGCGCCGAGGCCAGCCGCACCAGGGTGGCGCCGCTCATCACGCTGTCGGCGTCGAGGATCAGCATCTGCGGATAGGCGGCGCCGAACCGCTGCACCCATTCGGCGATGTTGCCGGCCTTGCGCCCGGTGTTGTCGGTGCGGCGGCGGTAGAACAGACGGCCATCGCCGCCGGTGCGCTCGAGCAGCGCGGCGAACTCGGCGAGTTCGGCCGCGGCCACCTCCTCGCGGCGGCTGTCGCTGAGCACGAAGAAGTCGAACGCCTCCAGCTGCCCGGTCGCGGCCACCGATTCGTAGACCGCCTGCAGGCCGGCCATGATCCGCGCCGGATCCTCGTGGTAGGTCGGCATCAGCAGCGCGGTGCGGGTACCCACGACCGGCAGCGGGCCGTCCGGATCGATGCCCAGCACATTGGCGCGCCCGGCCAGCAGCAGGACGAAGCCGCAGGCCGCGCTCACGCTCGACAGCGCGATCCAGGCGAACAGGAACACGAACAGCACCAGCAGGACGCCGTCGAGCACGCTGACCCCGCCCACCCGCAGCACCTGCAGCATGCCCATCGCCGCCAGCGCGGTCAGCGTCGCGGTCAGACCGACCACGAACAGCCGCCTCCAGCCGATGCCACGCGGCGAGGTCGCCACGCGCGCACTGGCCAGGCGCCCCTCGCGCAGGCTCTGGCCGGGCATCGGCAGCGGCGATTCGCCGGCCGGCAGCCAGGTGGTCCTGGCGGCGGCTGTGGCGGCTGTGGCGGCAGTGGCGGCAGGCACGGTCATCGCCGCACCCCGCCGCGGCCGGCGGAACGATCGGAAGCTGGCACCACGCGGGTTCTCCGAAGCGCGACGGCCACGTCCAGCGACAGGCGGCGTTCGCGAAGCCGCTATTGTGCGGCGCATCACCACCCCCGCGGCAAGCGGCGTTGCAGCGCGGTTCACGCCGGTTTAGCCGGGAAACGCTTCCATGGCGCCAGCCGCTCGCCGGCGCGGTTACTCGACCTCTTCCGGCGGCAGCACCACGCCATCGGGGTCGACCGCCAGCCGGCCGGCCATCAGCACCGCCTGGGTGCGGTTGTTGACCCCGAGCTTGCGCAGCACCGCGGTCACGTGCGCCTTGATCGTGGCTTCGGACACGCCCAGGTCCCAGGCGATCTGCTTGTTGAGCCGGCCCTCGCCCAGCATCTGCAGGACCTTGAACTGCTGCGGGGTCAGTTCGCGCAAGCGCTGGGCCACGGCCTGCTCGTCGCGGTCCATCGCCGGCGCCGCGGCGGCGGCCGGCGGCGCCCAGCGTTCGCCGTCCAGCACCTGGCCCACCGCCTCGCCGATGGTTTCCGAATCGGCACTCTTGGGGATGAAGCCGAGCGCGCCGTGGTCCAGCGCGCGACGCATCACTGCCGGCTCCTCGCGCGCGGACACCACCACCACCGGCAGCTGCGGATGCAGCGCACGCAGGTGGACCAGCGCGCTGAAGCCGTGCGCACCGGGCATGTTGAGGTCCATCAGCAGCAGATCGGCGTCCGGATTCGCCTCGACCAGGCCATACAGCGCATCGACGCTGTCGGCCTCGCGCAGGGTCGCGTCCGGCAGGATCCGCTGCACCGCGCCGCGCAGGGCCTCGCGGAACAGCGGATGGTCGTCGGCGATCAGGATCGTGGACATGCGCCGTGCTACCCGTGCTGGCTCACTTCACCATGCGCTCGTTGACCAGCGACTCGACCACCGACGGATCGGCCAGGGTCGAGGTGTCGCCGAGCTGGTCGGGCGCGTTCTCGGCGATCTTGCGCAGGATCCGGCGCATGATCTTGCCCGAGCGGGTCTTCGGCAGGCCCGGCGCCCACTGCAGGTGGTCGGGCGTGGCGATGGGACCGATCTCCTTGCGCACCCAGGCGACCAGCTCCTTCTGCAGCTCCTCGCTCTGTACCTCGCCGGCCTTGAGGGTGACGTAGGCATAGATGCCTTGGCCCTTGATGTCGTGCGGGAAACCGACCACCGCCGCCTCGGCCACCTTCGGGTGCAGGACCAGTGCGCTCTCCACCTCGGCGGTGCCGATGCGGTGGCCGGAGACGTTGATCACGTCGTCGACCCGGCCGGTGATCCAGTAGTAGCCGTCGCCGTCGCGGCGGCAGCCGTCGCCGGTGAAGTACGTCCCGGGATAGGTGCGGAAGTAGGTGTCGATGAAGCGCTGGTGGTCGCCATAGACCGTGCGCATCTGCCCCGGCCACGAATCGAGCAGGACCAGGTTGCCCTCGGCCGCGCCCTCCAGCCGCTCGCCGTCGGCGTTGACCAGCGCCGGCTGCACGCCGAAGAACGGCAGCGAGGCCGAACCGGGCTTGAGGTCGACCGCGCCGGGCAGCGGCGAGATCAGGATGCCGCCGGTTTCGGTCTGCCACCAGGTGTCGACCACCGGGCAGCGGCTGTCGCCGACCACCTCGTAGTACCAGCGCCAGGCCTCCGGGTTGATCGGCTCACCGACGCTGCCGAGCAGGCGCAGCGAACTGCGCGAGGTCTTTTTCACCGGGCCCTCGCCCTCGCGCATCAGCGCGCGGATCGCGGTCGGGGCGGTGTAGAAGATGGTGACCTGGTGCTTGTCGATCACTTCCCAGAAGCGCGACACGCTCGGCCAGTTGGGCACGCCCTCGAACACCAGCGAGGTCGCGCCGTTGGCCAGCGGCCCGTAGACGATGTAGCTGTGGCCGGTGACCCAGCCGACGTCGGCGGTGCACCAGTAGACGTCGTCCTCGCGCAGGTCGAACACGCTCTCGTGGGTGTAGGCGGCGAACAGCAGGTAGCCGGCGGTGGTGTGCAGCACGCCCTTCGGCTTGCCGGTGGAACCCGAGGTGTAGAGGATGAACAGCGGGTCCTCGGCGTTCATCCGCTCCGGCTCGCACTGCGCCGGCTGGCCGTCGACCACATCGTGCAGCCAGCGGTCGCGCGGCGCCTGCATGTCGACCGCGCCGCCGGTGTGGCGTACCACCAGCACGGTCTCGACGCTGTTGGTGCCCGGCAGCTTCAGCGCTGCGTCGACGTTGGCCTTGAGCGGGATCTTCTTCGAGCCGCGCAGGCCCTCGTCGGCGGTGATCACCAGCTTGCTGCCGCAGTCGGAAACGCGGTCGGCGATCGAGTTCGGGGCGAAGCCGCCGAACACCACCGAGTGCACCGCTCCGATCCGCGCGCAGGCCAGCATCGCCACCACCGCGTCGGGAATCATCGGCAGGTAGATCGTGACCCGATCGCCCTTGACCACGCCGAGGTTGCGCAGCGCGTTGCCGAGCCGGCACACGCGTTCGTACAGCTCGCGGTAGCTGACCTTCTGCGCCGGCTGCGACGGATCATCCGGTTCGAACAGCAGCGCGGTCTTGTCGCCGCGGGTGGCCAGCTGCCGGTCCAGGCAGTTGACCGAGGCATTGAGCTCGCCGTCGGCGAACCAGCGGATGCGGAAGTCGTCCAGCGCGTAGCTGACGTCCTTGATCACGGTCGGCTTGCGGAACCAGTCCAGGCGTTCGGCAGCCTTGCGCCAGAAACCTTCCGGGTCACGCACCGACTCGGCGTACAGGCGCTGGTAGTCGTCCCTGCCGATGCGCGCGCGCGCGGCGAACTCGGGCTTGACCGGATACAGGTCGGACATGGCTTCTCCCTCCTCAAAGACGCCGATGGACGGCCGCCACCGGTGCGGTCCGCCACGAATGATGGATCGACAGTTTGACGCATCCACCGTGACGCATTGCAACAGCAGCGCTAAGACCTTGGTCGAAGCCGGCGCCCGGCGCGGACCGCGGCGACGCGGCGCTGGCACGCAATGGCGGGGATTTCCGACCCCGCGCGCGCGGCTTCGACTAATGGCGAATAGGCGCCCCCCGGGACCCGTGCGCAGTCTGCGGCCACTGGCGGCGCGTGCGGTGCGGCCCGCCGTTTTGCGGGACTCGTCACCATAACGAGAGGGAGAGAGGGGCAATGAACAGGAACACATCCAGTCTCCTGCGGCGGCCGCTGGCCACCGCGCTGCTGGTCGCGCTGCTGGCACCGGGCGCGGCGTTCGCGGAAACGGCGAAGGAGAAGGCGCTGGAAGCGCGCGTGGCCGAGCTGGAGCGCCAGGTCCAGTTGCTGCTGTCCACCCAGCAGCAACAGCAGTCGCAGATCGCCACCACCCAGCAGCAGGTCACCCAGGTGCAGAGCGCGCAGGCAGCGACGCCCGCAGCGCCCGCCACCGCCACGGCGCCTGCGGCACCGGCCGGCAAGCAGCCGATCCAGAGCACCACGATCATGACCGCGGCCAACCCGGGGACGACGTTCTCCTTTGGCGGCTTCATCAAGCTGGACGCGATGGTCACCGACACCAGCGACGGCCGCATCACCGACGGTTCCTCGGGCCGCATGTTCTACGTGCCCAGCACCATCCCGGTGGCCGGCGCCGGCGCCGACGGCGGCGACCCGTACACCGACTTCCACGCGCAGTTCTCCCGGTTCTGGCTGGGCGCCGACCACGTCACCGACGACGGCGACAAGATCAAGGCCTACGTGGAGATGGACTTCTTCGGCGGCGGCAGCAACGCGCTGGCCGGCAACGAGATCGCCACCAACACCCATGCCGTCACCCTGCGCCAGGCCTACGTGAGCTGGAACAACTGGCTGGCCGGCCAGACCTGGTCCAACTTCCAGGACACCGCTTCGCTGCCCGACGCGGTGGACTTCGTCGGCGTGACCGACGGCACCGTGTTCGTGCGCCAGGCCCAGGTCCGCTACACCAGCGGCCCGTGGTCGTTCGCGCTGGAAAATCCCAACACCACGGTGCAGGCCTACGCGCCCAATGCGCTGGCGGCCGGCGCGCGCACCACCACCGGCGACAACAGCGTCCCCGACCTGACCGGCCGCTACAACATGAAGGGCGACTGGGGCCACCTGTCCATCGCCGGCCTGCTGCGCCAGTTCAAGTCCGCCGGCAACACCGACAACGGCGCGGCGATCAGCGTGTCGGGCAAGTTCAACCTCGGCAGCGCCGACGACATCCGCTACATGGCCAACTACGGCAACGGCATCGGCCGCTACATGGCGTTCGGGCTGGGCAGCGACGTCATGCAGGACGGCACCGGCGACATCGAGGCGTTGACCGGCTGGGGCGGGTTCGTCGCCTGGCGCCACGTGTTCACGCCCAAGCTGCGCGGCAACCTGATGTACTCGGCCGCCGCCTTCGACAACGACGTCGCGCTCGTCGGCTGGGGAGTCACCGAGCGCTCGCAGTCCTACCACGCCAACCTGATCTATTCGCCGTTCCCGAAGCTGGACATCGGCGCGGAGATCGGCTGGGGCCAGCGTTCGCTCGAAGACGAACGCCAGGGCGAGCTGAAGCGCGTGCAGACGCACGTCAAATACAGTTTCTAAGGGAGGGGATCCGCAATGAGTTCGACGACGCTCCACCATTCGCCAACGGGCGAACTGAGCAAGGGCCACAAGAAGATCATTTTCGCCTCGAGCCTGGGCACGGTCTTCGAGTGGTACGACTTCTACCTTTACGGGTCGCTGGCGGCGATCATCGCCAAGCAGTTCTTCAGCGGCGTCAACGAGACCACCGGCTTCATCTTCGCCCTGCTCGCGTTCGCCGCCGGCTTCGCGGTACGCCCGTTCGGCGCGGCGTTCTTCGGCAGCCTCGGCGACCGCATCGGCCGCAAGTACACGTTCCTGGTCACGATCGTGATCATGGGCCTGTCGACCTTCATCGTCGGCATCCTGCCCAGCTACGCCGCGATCGGCATCGCCGCGCCGGTGATCCTGATCGTGCTGCGCCTGGCCCAGGGCCTGGCGCTGGGCGGCGAGTACGGCGGCGCGGCCACCTACGTGGCCGAGCACGCGCCGGACGGCAAGCGCGGCCTGTACACCAGCTTCATCCAGACCACCGCCACGCTCGGCCTGTTCCTGTCGCTGCTGGTGATCCTGGGATGCAGGCTGTCGCTGGGCACCGAGGCGTTCGAGGCCTGGGGCTGGCGCATTCCGTTCATGGTTTCGATCGTGCTGCTGGGCGTGTCGGTGTGGATCCGCCTGCAGCTGAGCGAATCGCCGCTGTTCCAGCAGATGAAGTCGGAAGGCAAGGGCTCGAAGACCCCGTTCCGCGATTCGATCAAGGGCGGCAACCTGCGCCTGATGCTGCTGGTCCTGCTCGGCGCCACCGCCGGCCAGGCCGTGGTCTGGTACGGCGGCCAGTTCTATTCGCTGTTCTTCCTGACCCAGTCGCTGAAGGTCGACGGCACCACCGCCAACCTGCTGATCGCCGTCGCGCTGGCGCTGGCCACGCCGTTCTTCATCTTCTTCGGCTGGCTGTCGGACAAGATCGGGCGCAAGAAGATCATCCTGGCGGGCTGCCTGCTCGCCGCGCTGACCTACTTCCCGCTGTTCAGGGCGCTGACCCACGCCGCCAACCCCGCCATCGAGGAGGCCCAGCAGAACGCGCCGGCCGTGGTCCACGCCGACCCGGAAAGCTGCTCGTTCCAGTTCGACCCGATCGGCAAGAAGGTGTTCACCGGATCCTGCGACATCGCCGCGGCGGCACTGGCCAAGGCCGGTATCCCGTACGAGATCGTTCCTGCGCCGGCCGGGTCGGTGGCGAAGATCACGGTCGGTGGCACCGAGGTCGAGTCCTACGAAGCCAAGGGCCTGTCCAAGGATGAGAGCAAGAGCCGGGCCGACGCGTTCACCAAGCTGCTGAAGAGCACGCTGACCGCCGCCGGGTATCCGGAGAAAGCCGATCCGGCCCGCATCAATATCCCGCTTACCCTGGGAATCCTGTGGGTGCTGGTGCTGTACGTGACCATGGTCTACGGCCCGATCGCCGCGTACCTGGTCGAGCTGTTCCCGACCCGGATCCGCTACACCTCGATGTCGCTGCCGTACCACATCGGCAACGGCTGGTTCGGTGGCTTCCTGCCGACGATCTCGTTCGCCCTGGTCGCCGGCACCGGCAACATGTTCGCCGGCCTGTGGTATCCGATCGTGGTCGCCGTGATGACCGTGGTCATCGGCACGCTGTTCCTGCGCGAGACCAAGGACGTGGACATCTCGCAGTAAGCGGGTCCTGCTCCCCCAGCCGGCGCGTCGACGCCGGCACTCCCCGACGCCGGTCCTTCCGAGGACCGGCGTTTTTTTTCAGGGTGCCGGCGCGGTGCCGCCGCGCGGCGACCAGCGCGCCTCGCGCAGGGCCATGCCCAGCAGCAGGCCACTGAAGGCGGCATACACGCTGACCGTGGTCTGGTGGGCGAACATCGACTGGGTCATGCCGCACAGGGCGAAGACCACGACCATCATCGCGCCGGCCGACGCCGATCCGCGCAGGCGGCCGAGTTTCACCCCGCGCCGCAGCCGCAGGAACAGCCACAGCGGGATGCCGTAGAGCAGGACCAGGGCCAGCACGCCGGGCACGCCCATGGTCGCGGCCCATTCGGCCAGGTCGTTGTGCGCATGGCCGAGGTGGCATCGCTCGAGCTCGCGGGCGGCTTCGCCGCGGCACGCGGGAAGCCGCTGCATGGCCCGGTCGAAGTCGCCGAAGCCGACCCCCGTCCAGGGCGCGTCGGCGAACGCGCCGGCCGCCACCTGCAGCCGTTCCAGGCGCGCGCCGGCCGAGGAATTGTGGTCGCCGTGGTCCATCCGCTCGAAGTCGCGGCGCAGTTCCGACAGGCGCATCTGCTGGGTCAGCGCCGGCACCGAGGCAAGCAGCACGATGCCGCTGATCACCACCCCGCCGAGGAGCAGCGCGCGGCTGCGGCGGCTGCGCCAGCCGCTGCCGAGCACCAGCACCAGCAACAGGACGAGCAGTCCGGGCCACGGCCCGCGGCTGCCGCTGAGCAGGATCGCCAGCACGCCCAGCGCGAGCCCGGACAACGACCAGTGCCAGCTGCGCGCAGGTCTGCAGAACACGACCATCACCATCAGCACCAGGACCACGTCGGCGAACACGATCTCGTTGCTCCAGCCACCGGCCCGGCTCGCCCCGGCCAGGACCTGGACCAGCGCCAGCGCGGCCACCGCCAGCAGGCCCGCCAGCGCGCCGCGCCACAGCATCACCCGCGGCGGATTCAGCGCCCAGGCCCAGGCCATGGTCCAGGGCAGCACCAGCAGGCGGTCACGCCCGTCGATGTTCTGGTCCGAACCGGTCAGCTGGATCGAGGCCAGCGCCACCAGCAGCGGTGCGATGCCGGCCAGCGCCACCACTTTCCAGGGCCAGCCGATCTCGCGGGTCGCCCGGGCGATGCGCAGCGGCACCAGCAGGGTCGAGGCGAGCAGGAGCAGGCCGAACGGCAGCAACCCCTTGGGAATGCTCAGGGTGAGCGCCGGCAGGCACCACAACGCCAGCACCGCGCAGGCCGAGGCCAGGCGCAGCCTGGTGTTGTCCGTGTTGTGCGACCGCGTTTCGTCCATTCCGGTCCAGCGTCGGCAGGCGCATGTTCGGTCGGTTTCCCGGAACCTGCGCTGAGCCGTTCCTCCATCCCTAGTCGGTCTCGCGACCCTGCGCGGCGTCGGCCCGCGCCCGCTCTTCTTTCGTGGGCACGCAGGGACCGGTCACCGCACCCGGCGGCACCAGCCACCAGCGACGACGGTTGGAAATACCGGCCAGCTCGCTCAGCTGCCGGTCGATGCACCCTTCCAGCGCATCCTCCTGCACCAGCAGCCAGCGATTGCCCCCCTGCGCCTGCCACGCCGCCGCGCGGTCCAGCTGGACATGCCAGGCTTCCTTGAAGCCGAAATCGGTGGCCGAGCGATCGGCCATCAGCATGTTCTGTTCCTTCCACGCGACCAGCCCCAGCTCGGCATCCGGGCCGATCCTTTCGCCGGCGCGGGCCATGACCCCGCGCGCGGAACTGGCGTCGTTGACCAGCGGATAGCCGACCAGACTGAAGATCACCCACAGCCCGGCCAGGCCGGCGAACAGCGCGGTCACCGCCCGGCGGCGGAAGGCGAGTGCGCAACCCAGCACCCAGGCACCGATCGCCAGCAGCATCCAGGCGCCGCCGCGGATTCCGCCCGGATCCAGCCCGCGCTCGGCCTCGACCCGGGCAGCCAGCGAACCGCCGGCATGGACCAGGGCGGCACCGCCCACCAGGAAGAGCACTGCCACCAGCACGGTCAGCACCAGCAACGAAACGCGCGCCCAGCGCTGGCGCAGCAGGCCCGGCAACAGCGGCGCCAGCGCCAGGCACATCATCGGCAGGGCCGGCATGATGTACACGTCGCGCTTGCCCGCGGGAATCGAGAAGAACACCAGCACCAGCCCCCACCAGGCCAGCGGCAGCAGGTAGCGCGCGTCGCGGCGCTTCAGCCGCCGCCGCCAGGCCGGCAGCGCCCACGGCAGGGCCAGCACCGGCGGGATCCACATCGTCAGCATCACCCCGAGGTGGTACCAGACCGGCTGGTGGTGGTCCCAGGACTGCGAATAGCGCTTGGCGGTCTGCCGGAACAGGATGTCGTCGAGGTAGGCGCGGTATTCGGGCAGGTCGCGCGACAGGGCCACCGCCACGACCGGCAGCAGCCACAGCGATACCGCGGCGAGGAACGCCAAGGGACCCAGCCAGAAGCGCGGGTCGCGCGCCTGCAGCCGCACCCGTGGCCAGCCGCGCACCGAGGCGATCGCCGCCGGCAGCAGCATCAGCAGCGCGATCGCGCCCACGCCCTTGGTGATCGTGCCCAGACCGGCGGCGAACCAACCCAGCGCCCACCAGCGCCAGTTCCCGCCCAGCAGCAGGTGGCGCAGCAGGCCGTAGTTGGCCAGGGTGATGAAGAAGGTGACCAGCGGGTCGATCTGCGCCTTCTTCGACTGCCAGGTGAACTGGAACGCGAACAGCAGCGCCCACGCGGCGTACAGGCCGACCTTGCGCGTCCACAGCCGTCGGCCGAGGTCCTGCACGCACCACAGCGTGCCCAGCGCGGCCAGCAGCGACGGCAACAGGAATGCGACCCGCCAGTTGCCGAACAGGGTGTAGAACGCCGCCTGCAGCCACATCAGCATCGGCGGTTTGTCCGAGTACAGCTCGATCCCGCGATGCGGGAACAGCCAGTCGCCGCTCTCCACCATCTGCTTGGCGAC
This sequence comes from Pseudoxanthomonas sp., assembly GCA_017745195.1. GTDB lineage: Bacteria > Pseudomonadota > Gammaproteobacteria > Xanthomonadales > Xanthomonadaceae > Pseudoxanthomonas. The sequence goes on from JAGHZW010000197.1 coordinate 16,387, forward strand.
CAGGGCGAAGCGCGGCTCGTCGGCCGGCCACGGGTCGCGCAGTCCCAGGCCTGCGGCCAGCACCAGCAGGGCGGTGATCCAGAACAGCCAGGCGTCGCGGTTGCGCGGATTGATGGTCGGCATGGCGCCGATGATACCGGCCGGTCAGTCGGACTTTCGTAGGCGTGCGTAGAAGAACCCGTCCATCCCGTCCTCGCCCGGCAGGCGCTGGCGGCCGGCACCGGCGGCATGGCCGAACGCTTCGCCCAGCGGACTGGCCACCGCGTCGGCGGTACGCGCCAGGAACGCATCGACCTGCCGTGCGTTCTCGTCCGGCAGGATCGAGCAGGTCGCGTACAGCAGCACCCCGCCCGGGCGCAGCAGCGGCCACACCGCGTCGAGCAGGCGCGCCTGGGCCTGGACCAGCGCGGCGAGGTCCTCCTCGCGCCGGTGCAGCAGGATGTCGGGCTGGCGCCGGACCACGCCGGTGGCCGAGCACGGCGCATCGAGCAGGATCGCGTCGAAACTGAAACCGTCCCACCACAGCGCCGGCATGGTCGCGTCGGCCACCCGCACCTGGACGCGTCCGTCCGCACCCGGCCCGTCCGTGTCGGACCCGAGCACGCCGGAACGACGCAGGTTGTCCTCGATCCGCGGCAGCCGGCGCGGGTCCACATCCAGCGCCAGCAGTTCCAGCGCCGGATCGTGTTCGAGCAGGTGCGCGGCCTTGCCGCCGGGGGCGGCGCAGGCGTCGAGGACGCGCGCGCCGGGCTCGGCGGCCAGTGCGGCCAGCGCCTGCTGCGCCGAACCGTCCTGCACCGCGACCAGGCCCTCGTCGAAGCCGGGCAGGGCCGCCACCGGCACCGGCGCATCCAAGCGCAGCGCGTCGTCCAGGCGCGGGTCGACGGCGCTGGCGATGCTCGCCTCCTCCAGCCGGACGCGGTAGGCGTCGCGGGCGATCCGCCGCCGGTTCACCCGCAACCACAGTGGCGCCGGCTGCGCGCTGGCCGCGAATACCGCTGCCGCGTGCACCGGCCAGGCCGCCTCGACCCGGCGGCGCAACCAGTCCGGCCATGCGGCAGCCGGATCGGCGGGCGGAAAACCTTCGCGCTGGGCGCGGCGCAGCAGGGCGTTGACCAGGCCGGCCTGGTGCGGCCGGCCGAGCGCGCGCGCCGCCTCGACGGTAGCGTCCAGCGCCGCATGCGCGGGCAGGTGCAGGGCGTCGAGCTGGGCGCAGCCGGCCAGCAGCAGCGCCATCAGCGGCCCGTCCTGGGCACCTGGCGGCTTCTGCAGCCAGCCGTGCAGCGCGGGCAGGTAGCGGTAGCGGCCGCGCAGCGCGGTGAAGGCGATCGCCTCCAGCAGCGCGCGGTCGCGCGTGTCCGACAGGCGCGGCAGCGCGCCGGCCAGTTCGGACTTCAGCGAACGGCCGCGGTGCACTACCGCATCGAGCACCTGAGCCGCCAGCACCCTCACCTGCACGCCGGGCGCCAACGGCCGCCGCTCCGGGTGGCCCGGGGCGCGCGGCCGGTTGACCGGGGAATCGGGACCGGACACCGGTCAGCCGCCCTTGGCCAGGTCGCGACGGGCATTGAGCCAGTCGGCGGCAGTGATCGCCCGGCCACCCTCGCGCTGGACCACGCGCAGGCGCAGCACACCATCACCGCAGGCGATGTCGATGCCGTCGCGC
>JAGHZW010000197.1:18062-29064 GCA_017745195.1 Pseudoxanthomonas sp.
CTGCGCACCCAGTTCGGCAAGGCGGTCGTGCAGTTGGCCGCCGGTCTCGTCCGGCCCGATCGGCGTGCGCTGCTCGAGCAGCACCGGGCCGGTGTCCAGGCCGGCCTCCATCTGCATCAGGCCGACCCCGGTCTCGGCATCGCCGGCCTGGATCGCGCGCTGGATCGGCGCGGCGCCGCGCCAGCGCGGCAGCAGCGAGGCATGCACGTTCCAGCAGCCGTGGGTCGGGATCGCCAGCACCGCGCGCGGCAGGATCAGGCCGTACGCCACCACCACCATCAGGTCCGGGGCGAGCGTGCGCAGCGCCTGCTGCGATTCGGCGCCGCGCAGGGTCTCCGGCTGCAGCACCGGGATGCCGCGAGCCACGGCCTCGAGCTTGACCGGCGAAGCGGCCAGCCCGCGACCACGGCCGGCCGGCCGGTCCGGCTGGGTGTAGACAGCCACCACCTCGTGGTGGCGCGCAGCGGCGCGCAGCGAGGGCACCGCGAATTCCGGGGTGCCGGCGAACACGATCCTCATCGGACCAGCCTCATCGAATCAGGAACTCCATCGGACCGTGCCGGCATGGCCGGGGTCACGGCGGAGGACGCCGGCGCATGGCGCTGGCGCGTGGGAACAAAAGTGAGGCTGCACGGCCGCGGCGGACGTGCGGGCCGCGCGGCTCAGGCCGCGTGCTTGCGCTGCTTGGACAGCTTCTTGCGCACCATCTCGCGCTTGAGCGGCGAGAGGTAGTCGACGAACAGCTTGCCTTCCAGATGGTCCATCTCGTGCTGGATGCACACCGCCAGCAGGCCGTCGGTGCTCAGCTCCTGGGCGCGGGCCTGGCGGTCCAGGTAGCGCACGGTGATGGAGTTGCTGCGGGTCACGTCGGCGAAGATCCCCGGCACCGACAGGCAACCCTCCTGGTAGACCTGGTCGCCGTCACGGGCGGTGATCTCCGGGTTGATGAACACCATCGGCGCGTCCTTGCCCTCGCTGATGTCGATGACCATGAAGCGCAGGTGCTGGTCGACCTGGCTGGCGGCCAGGCCGATGCCGGGCGCGGCGTACATGGTCTCGAACATGTCGTCGAGCAGCTTCTGGAACTCGGGCGTGGTCACCTGCGCGGCGTCGACCGTCGCGGCCTTGGTGCGCAGGCGCGGGTCGGGAAACTCGAGGATGGGGAGCAGGGCCATGGGGGGACTCCGGTGTTGAAGGCCGGGACAAACCGGCCGGCCGTCGCAATTCTAGCGCGGAAGCTTGCGCAACGGCCTGAATTCTGGACTATAGTCCGCGAACCTGTTGGGGAATCAGGCGGGATCGCAACCATGCTCACACGCCTTCGGACGGCTCTTGCCGTCGCGATGCTGACCGTCGCCACCTACGCCGCCGCCGTCGAATCTCGCGGCAGCCATCCGGACACGTACGTCGTGGTCCGGGGCGACACGCTCTGGGACATCGCCGGACGCTTCCTCGGCAAGCCGTGGCTGTGGCCGGAAATCTGGCAGGCCAATCCGCAGGTCGCCAACCCGCACCTGATCTTCCCGGGCGACGTTCTCAGCCTGGCCTACCTGGACCGCGTGGCGGTGCAGCCAGGTCCGCGCGAGGAAGCCCCGATCGGCGCCGTGCCGCTGTCGGAGATCGAGCCGTTCCTGCGTGACCTGCGGGTCACCGACACCTTCGAGCAGCTGCCCTACGTGGTCGGCTTCGAGGACAACCGCCTGCGCGGCAGCGCCGGGCAGATCGCCTACGTGAAGGGCCTCGACGCGCAGGCCGGGCAGCGCTTCATGGTGCTGCGCCCGACCGTGCGCTACGCCCAGCCGCGTCCGTTCCAGCACCTGGAGCAGGATGGCCGCACGATGCCGCTGGACGGCGTGCTGTGGAGCCAGTACGTGCCGCCGACCGACAGGAACGAGTTCCTCGGCTTCGAGCTGGCCAAGGTCAATGTCGGCACGATCACCCGCGCCGCCGGCACCGACGGCGCCCAGGTGGCCACGCTGCACCTGGAGGACAGTGGCCACGAAGTCCGCGCCGGCGACCGCGTGGTCCCGGTCGAAGCGCAGGCCTACGACCTGCAGTTCTTCCCGCATCCGCCCGCCTCCGTGCCGGCCCAGGCCAGCGTGCTTGCGGTGGCCGGGTCGGGCACCGTCGGCGGCCCGCGCGACGTCATCGCGATCTCCGCCGGCCGCGTCGACGGCGTCGACAACGGCACCGTGTTCTCGCTGTGGCGGCCGGGCCGCCACGTCAACGACCGGGTCAACGGCCCGCGCACCTCGCGCATGGACGACCAGTTCACCGGCGGTGGCAGCACCGTGGCCCTGCCGGAGGAATACGCCGCGCATGCGATGGTGTTCCGCACCTTCGACAAGGTCAGCTACGCGCTGGTGATGGACGGGATCAAGCCGGTCCGGGTCGGCTTCCAGGCACATCACCCCGACGCGCAGTGAATCCGGGCGGGACCGTTCCCGCGCCCGATTCCTACACGTTCCAGCGACGGCGCCCGAGGGCGCCATCGTCGTTTCCGGGCCAGGATCAGCCCATGCCCGCGCCGACGCCCGATCCCCTGCCGCTGCTGCGCCTGGTCCTGGCCGGAGGTGCCGTTGCCCCGCGCAGGGCGCTGCTGGGCCGGCAGCCACCCGCTCCCGACCCCGCGCTCAGGGCACGCCTCGACGGCGTCCCCGGCGAGACGCTCGACCGGGCACTGGCCTGGCTCGGGCGGCCCGGCCACCACCTGGTCGGCCTCGAGGACCCCCGTTTCCCGCCACTGCTGCGGCAATCACCCCATCCGCCGCTCGCACTGTTCGTCGATGGCGATCCGGACGCGCTGTGGCGGCCGGCGGTGGCAGTGGTCGGCAGCCGTGGCGCGACCACCGGCGGACGTGACAATGCGCGCCTGTTCTCGAGCGCCCTGTGCCGGGCCGGCATTGCGGTCGCCAGCGGCCTGGCCGCCGGTATCGACGCGGCCGCGCACCAGGCCGCGCTCGACACCGCCAGCGGAATCACCGTGGCCGTGCTCGGCACGGGGACGGACGTGGCCTACCCGCGCCAGCACGCGAGGCTGCGCGAGCAGGTCGCCGCCACCGGCGCGGTGGTCAGCGAGCACCCGCCGGGCGCGCCGCCACGGGCGGCGCATTTCCCTGGACGCAACCGGATCATCGCCGGGCTGTCGCTGGGCACGGTCGTGGTCGAGGCCGCACTTCGTTCCGGTGCCCTGATCACCGCCCGCCTGGCCGGCGAGGCCGGCCGCGAGGTGTTCGCGATTCCCGGCTCGATCCACAACCCGCAGACGCGCGGCTGCCACCGCCTGATCCGCGATGGCGCCCAACTGGTCGAACACCCCAACGAGGTGCTGGCCGGTATCGCCCCGCTGGCCGGGCGACTGGCCATCTCGCTGGAAGGCGATACAGCCGCTTCCGCCGGCTGTTCAACGGCTCCGCGACAGCCGCGGACAGGCGCCGCGAACGGCCACGCCGACCACGACAGATTGTGGCGTGCCCTGGGTCACGACCCCATCCCTATGGATGTCCTCGCCGACCGCACCGGATTGACGCCCGCCATCCTGTCCTCCATGCTGCTGGGCATGGAACTGGATGGGCGGGTCGCGGTCGAACATGGCCGCTACGCACGCAGGTCCACCGGCGGCGGCGCAGCCGACTGACCGGACGGCAGGCGACAGCGCGATGCCCGTGGTTCCCCACCCCACGGCGCCCCCACCGGGGCGCAGGCCGAGGGCAATGAAAGAAAGCATCCTGGACGTCCTGCTCTACCTCTTCGAACACTACATCGGCGACGATGCGGACACGCTCCGCGACCGCGATCCGCTCCAGGAAGGGCTGATCGAGGCCGGCTTCAGTCCCGCCGAAATCAGCAAGGCCTTCGACTGGCTCGATGGGCTGGCGCAGCAGCGCCCGGCCGGCGCCGAGCCGCGGGTCAACGGCCCGGTGCGGATCTACCACGGCCCGGAACTGGACAAGCTCGACGTCGACTGCCGCGGCTTCCTGCTGTTCCTCGAACAGCAGGGCGTGCTCGATGCCGACCAGCGCGAACTGGTGCTGGACCGGGCGATGGCCCTGGACCAGGACGAGCTGGACCTGGACGACCTGAAGTGGGTGGTGCTGATGGTGCTGTTCAATCAGCCCGGCGCCGAGGCCGCATACGCGTGGCTGGAAACGCAGATGTTCGGCGAGGAGCCCGAGCCGGTGCACTGAGCACCCAGGCCAGGCGACATCCACCGGAAGCCGGCGCAAGCCGGCTTCCGCGCATCCGGGGCATCGGGCAAACTGGATCGCGCAGCCTCAGGGGGAAAGCATGAGCGACTGGTACTACGCCACTGCCAGCGGGCAGCGGCTCGGCCCGCTGCCGGGCACGGAATTGCGCGCGCTGGCCGCACGCGGCGCGGTCGGCCCGCAGACCCTGGTCTGGCGCGAAGGCGAGGCCGGCTGGCGGCCACTGCAGGAGTTCGCGGCCGAACTGGAACTGTCTTCGCTGCCACCGCCGCTGCCGGCGGCATCGACGCCGTCGGCGCCGCGTCCGTCGGGGCTGTCCGGTTGCGCGATTGCGGCATTGATCGGCGTTGCCGGCCTGTTCGTGGTCGCGGTGCTGGGCGTCCTGGCCGCGATCGCCATCCCGGCCTACCAGGATTACACGCTGCGTGCGCAGGCCAGCGCCGCGATCAGCCAGGCGCAGGTACTGCAACCGCGGGTGACCGCATTCCTCGCCGCCAATGGACACTGTCCGACCAACGACGACGCAGGCTTCGGCGCACCGGCCAGCCATGCACGGGGCGCACTGGCCGAGGTGACCTTCGGCGAGTTCGAAGGCAGCGACCTGTGCGGGCTGGAGGCTACGCTCGCCACTCCGGGCAAGCCCGCGCTCGACGGACACAAGATCTGGCTCGAGTACAACGCCACCCGCGCCAGCTGGACGTGCAGTTCGGATATCGAAGACAAGCACCTGCCCGCCTTCTGCCGCGGCTGAGCCTCTCTCCCTCTCTCTCCACGCCCCACCGAGCAAGGACCGCAACGCATGACCGACTGGTATTACGCCGACCGCCAACGCCGCCAGATCGGCCCGCAGCCCGCCGAAGCACTGGCCCAGCGGTTCCGCGCCGGCGAGATCGATGCGACGACCCTGGTCTGGCGCGAAGGCATGGCGAACTGGCAGCCGCTGGGGACGCTGCGCGCCGAACTGGGCCTGGAGGATGCCGCCGCCACGCTGGATTTCCGCATCGAACCGGTGCTGGCGACGCCCGAGCCGGCCGCCACCGCGGCCGCGGGGACCCACATCGACACGCACGCGTCGGCGACGGCCGGCGGTTACAGCCCCTATGCGGCACCGACCGCGGTGATGGACGACCTACAGCCCGGCGCCGCTCCGGTGCATGGCGGCGACGTGGTGATGGCCGGCCTCTGGCGTCGCTTTGCGGCCAGCGTCATCGACGGCATGGTCACCGGCGTAGCCAGCTATGCGCTGTTGATTCCGCTGACCCTGGTCCTCGGCATCAGCCTGTCGAGCCTGGCCGAGAACGAACTGGCCGGCGCCGGTGCCAGCGCGTCCTTCATGCTCTTCTACTACGGCATCAGCCTCGGCCTGCCGACGCTGTATTTCGCCTGGATGCACTCCTCGCGCACCCAGGCCAGCCTGGGCAAGATGGCGGTCGGCGTGAAGGTGGTGCGCACCAACGGCGAGCCCATCGGCTTCTGGCGCGCCCTGCTGCGCTACCTGGCCTACCTCGTGTTCACCCTGCTCACCTGCGGCCTCGGCGTGCTTATTTCCGGCCTGATGGTCGCCTTCACCGAGCGCAAGCAGGCCCTGCACGACATGCTCTGCGACACCCTGGTGGTGGACAAGTGGGCCTACAGCGACCACCCCGAATGGCAGCAGCAAGGGCTGGGCACGGTCACCGTGGTGGTGCTGGTCCTGTTCGGCCTGCTCTTCGTGGCCGCGGTCGCCGCGGCCGTGCTGATGATCGGCGTGCTGTCGTCGATGAAGTGGAACTGACCGTGCCGCCGGAGGGGGAAACCCGCGGTCCGGCTTGACATGGCCGGCCACGGCGTGATTCACGTATAAAAAGGACAGCGACCGCGCCCGGGGGACCTCCCCCGGGCGTCGGCTTCTCTGGCGGGGCGTTCTTCACATGACGCTCACCGCCCGCATCCGGTCCCGGAAGGACCGCCGCCGCACCCCCAGACCACCCCACCCATGCCCAAGCACCTCCTCATCGTCGAATCGCCGGCCAAGGCCAAGACGATCAACAAGTACCTCGGCAAGGACTTCACCGTCCTGGCCTCCTACGGGCACGTCCGCGACCTGGTCCCCAAGGAGGGCGCGGTCGATCCGGAGCGCGGCTTCGCCATGCGCTACGACCTGATCGACAAGAACGAAAAGCACGTCGAAGCCATCGCCAAGGCGGCGAAGTCGGCCGACGACATCTGGCTGGCGACCGACCCGGACCGCGAGGGCGAGGCGATCAGCTGGCACATCGCCGAGATCCTCCGCGAGCGCGGCCTGGTCGACAAGAAGCCGATGCACCGGGTGGTGTTCACCGAGATCACCCCGCGCGCGATCAAGGAAGCGATGACCCAGCCGCGCTCGATCGCCGGCGACCTGGTCGACGCGCAGCAAGCTCGAAGGGCACTCGATTACCTGGTCGGCTTCAACCTCTCGCCGGTGCTGTGGCGCAAGGTCCAGCCGGGCCTGTCGGCCGGCCGCGTGCAGTCGCCGGCGCTGCGCATGATCGTCGAGCGCGAGGAAGAGATCGAAGCGTTCAAGGCGCGCGAGTACTGGAGCATCGGCGCCGAACTGGCCCATGCCGCGCAGCCGTTCACCGCGAAACTCGTGAAACTCGACGGGCAGAGGTTCGAGCAGTTCACCATCACCGATGGCGAGACCGCCGAAGCGGCACGCCTGCGCCTGCAGCAGGCCGCCGCCGGCGCGCTGCACGTCACCGACGTGGCCAGCAAGGAGCGCAAGCGCCGCCCGGCGCCGCCGTTCACCACTTCGACCCTGCAGCAGGAGGCCTCGCGCAAGCTCGGCTTCACCACGCGCAAGACCATGCAGGTCGCGCAGAAGCTGTACGAGGGCGTCAACCTGGGCGACGAAGGCACCGTCGGCCTGATCAGCTACATGCGTACCGACTCGGTGAACCTGTCGCAGGAAGCGCTGGCCGAGATCCGCGACGTGATCGCACGCGACTACGGCACCGCCTCGGTGCCGGACAAGCCCAACACCTACCAGACCAAGTCCAAGAACGCGCAGGAAGCGCACGAGGCGGTGCGCCCGACCTCGGCGCTGCGCACGCCTTCGCAGGTCTCGCGTTTCCTCACCGACGACGAGCGCAAGCTCTACGAACTGGTATGGAAGCGCGCGGTGGCCAGCCAGATGGTCCCGGCCACGCTCAACACCGTGTCGGTCGACCTGGCCGCCGGCAGCGACCACGTGTTCCGCGCCAGCGGTACCACGGTCGTGTTCCCCGGCTTCCTGGCCGTGTACGAGGAAGGCAAGGACAGCAAGGCCGCCGAGGACGAGGACGAGGGCCGCAAGCTGCCGCCGCTCAAGCCGGGCGAACGCGTGCCGCTGGACCGCATCCACGCCGACCAGCACTTCACCCAGCCGCCGCCGCGCTTCACCGAAGCGGCGCTGGTCAAGGCGCTCGAGGAATACGGCATCGGCCGCCCCTCGACCTACGCCTCGATCATCCAGACCCTGTTGTTCCGCAAGTACACCGAGATGGAAGGGCGCGCGTTCAAGCCGACCGACGTCGGCCGCGCGGTGAGCAAGTTCCTGTCCGGCCACTTCACCCGCTACGTGGACTACGACTTCACCGCCAACCTCGAGGACGAGCTGGACGCGGTCTCCCGCGGCGAGGAGCAGTGGGTGCCGCTGATGGAGAAGTTCTGGGCCCCGTTCAAGGAACTGGTCGAGGACAAGAAGGAATCGCTGGACCGCACCGACGCCGGCAGCTCGCGCGTGCTCGGCGTTGATCCGAAGAGCGGCAAGGATGTCAGCGCGCGCATCGGCCGCTTCGGCCCGATGGTGCAGATCGGCACGGTCGAAGACGAGGAGAAGCCGAAGTTCGCCTCGCTGCAGCCGGGCCAGAGCATCTATTCGATCTCGCTGGAGGACGCGCTGAAGCTGTTCGACATGCCGCGCATGCTCGGCGAGAGCAACGGCGAGCAGGTCAGCGTCGGCATCGGCCGCTTCGGTCCGTTCGCCAAGCGCGGCAGCACCTACGCCTCGCTGAAGAAGGAAGACGACCCGTACAAGATCGACCTGACCCGCGCCGTGTTCCTGGTCGAGGAGAAGGAAGAGATCGCGCGCAACCGGGTGATCAAGGAGTTCCCGGGCAGCGAGATCCAGGTGCTCAACGGCCGCTTCGGCCCGTACCTGAGCGACGGCAAGCTCAACGGCAAGATCCCCAAGGATCGCGAGCCCGCGTCGCTGACCTTGGCCGAAGTGCAGCAGCTGATGGAGGAAACCGGCAAGCCGGCCCGCCGCGGCTTCGGCGCCAAAAAGGCCTCGGCCAAGGTGGCAAAGGCCGCGAAGAAGGGGGCCAAAGCCGTAGCCACGGACGCGGCACCGGCGAAGACCGTCAGGAAAGCACCGGCCAAGAAGGCGCCGGCAAAGAAGGCCGCGAAGAAGGCGGTGAAAAAAGCACCGGCGAAGAAAGCCACCGGCCGCACGCGCGCCGGCACCGACGACGCACCGCCGTTCTGAGAACGCGGTCACTCCGGCCCTTCATCGGATCCCAGCAAACCTGCGGCTAACATCGCCCGCCATGGCCCGCACCCTCTCCATCGATGAAGCCGCCCCGCTGTTGCAGCGGGGCGGCCTGCTGGCCTATCCCACCGAAGCGGTCTGGGGACTGGGCTGCGATCCGGACAACGAGGCGTCGGTGCTGCGCCTGCTCGAACTGAAGCAGCGTCCGGTGGAAAAGGGCCTGATCCTGGTCGCCGCGCACCTGGACCCGTTGCGGCGCTGGCTCGACCTGACCGCGCTGCCGCCGGAGCGGCTGGCGCTGGTCCTGGCCAGCTGGCCCGGCCCGCATACCTGGGTGATGCCGGCGGCGGCCGACGCGCCTGCGTGGATCACCGGCGGGCGCGACAGCATCGCGGTGCGGATCAGTGCCCATCCCGTCGTCGTCGCCCTGTGCGAAGCCTTCGGCGGGGCGCTGGTTTCCACCAGCGCGAACCGCGGTGGCGAGCCTCCGGCGCACGCGCGCGCCGGACTCGATCCGGGGTTGATGGCCGCGGTCGATGGCATTGTCGCCGGCGAGACCGGTGGACTGGCCCAGCCCACGGCCATCCGCCAGGCGCTCGACGGCGCACTCCTGCGCGCCTGAGCGCGGCCCGCCAACGCGCCACCACACTGGCGCGCTAGGATGGCGACAAGGCCCCGGGAGGTCGCCATGCAGCCGATGACGCCATGCGTACCAGCCCCTCGCGTCGCGGGCCTGTCGGGGCGATCCCGGGCCAATGCGTCCTTCCGGCATGCGTTCGTGGTGGCCGCTGCGATCCAGGTGCTGGCGTCCGTGCCCTGTGCTGCGCAGGACGGGCCGGGCAACGTCACCGTCTACCGCTGCACCGACAGCCGCGGCCAGCTGGTGGCGTTGCGCGATTCGCCGTGCCACGCGGGCGAACGCCAGGAAACACTGTCGATGCAGCAACCGCAGGATCCGCCGCCGCGCACCGCGTCCACCACCGCGCCGCCCGCGTCGGCGGGCACTGCCATCGCCCCTCGCGAAGTGCGGGTGGTGACGGTGCAGGCACCGACGCCGATGTACGAATGCACCGCGCCCGACGGCACGACCTACATCAGCGACACCGACCAGGTCGCTGATCGCTGGGTGCCGCTGTGGACCTTGGGCTATCCGGTCAGACCGGGCCCGCGGCCCCTGCCGGGACCGTCCCTGCCACCCGTGCGACCGGCCGGCGCGGCCGTGATCGGCGCAACGCCATCGCATGGCGGCGGCGCCCGCCCGCCGCTGCCCGGCGCGGTGGTGCCCGCCGGCACCTGGGTGCGCGATTCGTGCGTGCGCCTGTCGCAGGACGAAGTCTGCTCGCGCCTGTCCGACCGGCGCTACGAGATCCTGCGCGTCTATCATGCCGCCATGCCCAGCCAGCGCCAGGAGCTCGATCGCGAACAGCGCGAGATCGACGCGCACATGACCGACCACTGCTCCGGTTACTGATCTTCACCATGCCCCGTTCCCCGCGCCTGTTCCTGCCCCTCCTGCTGTCGTGCCTGCTGGCGTCGCCGCCGGCTTCCGCGCAGCCGGTGACCATCTACCGCTGCACGGATGCCGCCGGCGAGCTCACCGTCCAGAACAAACCGTGCCCCGCCGGCAGCACGCAGCGCGAGCAGCAGGTGCAGGGCGTTGCGAGTTCGCCCGCCAGCGCCATCCCGCCTCGTCCCGCATCGCCCGCGCCCGCCGCCACATCGGCGCCACCATCGGCGAACACGAATGCACCGGTCATGCTGTCGCCGCCCCAGGCGAAGGCGACATCCACGCCGCAGACCGGGCCGGGTCGCGAGTTCGTCACCACCAGCGTCGGTCCGGAACCCCGCATCCTCGACAGTGCGAACCTGCCGCGTGACCCACCGCAGCCGGCCGCGGCCGATCCCGGCCGGCCGCCGCCACCGCCGCTGTTCCGTTGCGCGACCTACGACAACGACAGCTATCTGTCCGAAGAACAGGAAGTTCCACCGCGCTGCCTGCCGTTGCGGACGGTGGGCCTGGACGGCAATCCGTCGGCCGGGGCCGGTCGCGCCTGCGAGGTCGTGCGCGACCAGTGCTCGCGCGTGGGTGATGGCGCCGCCTGCGATGCGTGGCGGCGCTACGCGCGCGAAGCCGAGACCCGGTTCCGCTTCGCCCATCCGGAAAACGTCGACATGCGCCGCACGGAGTACGAGCGGCTGGCGAAAATCGTCAGCGAAAGCTGTGGCGGCTGAGCGCCGCGGGCATGGCGTGGGCGCTCAGCCCGACCAGGGCACGCTCACCCCGACCAGCAGCAGGAACAGCGCG
>JAGHZW010000197.1:29086-38265 GCA_017745195.1 Pseudoxanthomonas sp.
GTGCTCGCCTCGGCCACGGTCGACCAGTCGAACAGCGCCGGGCGGCGCGTGCAACGCATAACCCACCGCGCTGGACAGGCCGATCGCCACGCCGCACGCGCTGGACGTGCCGACCGCACGCACCGGCCTGATCCCGCGCCAGACCAGCAGCGGCACGGTCATGCTGCCACCGCCGATGCCGACCACCGCCGACAGCGCGCCGATGCCGCCGCCGGCCAGGCTCATCGGCCAGCCGCGCGGCGCCGGCACCTCGCTGCCGTCGGTCGGCGCACGGGTACGGCCGAAGCCGATCTGCCAGGCCGCGACCAGGCAGTAGATCGCGACGATCCAGCGCAGCACCACGTCGTCCAGTGCCACTGCCAGGCCACTGCCCAGCCAGCCACCGAGCAGCAGGCCCGGCACCATCCAGGCCACGGTCGGCCACAGCACGCTGCCGCGACGGGCATGCGCGCGCGCCGACGAGGCGCCGGTCAAGACGATGCTCGCCAGCGAACTGGCCAGCGCGGTATGCATGATCGCGTCCTGCGGCACGCCGAACAGCGGCAGCAGCCAGGCCAGCGCGGCGACCAGGACCAGGCCACCACCGATGCCGAGCAGGCCGGCGAGGATGCCGGCGACGATGCCGAGCAGCGGGAACAGCAGGTACATCGGCAGTGACGACACGGAACCGCTCCATTGCAGGGCGCCATCCGTGATCGCGACCTGGCCGCTGTGGCCGCCTCGTCACGGCCATTCAGGCGCGTTGGGTATATTCGACCGCATGTCGCGCCCAGCCACCACCCCATCGCTGCGATGCCTGCGCCGCTGCGCGCTGGCCGCCCTGCTGGTCCTGCCGGCCTTCATGCCGGTCTTCGCCCAGGCCCCGCGCGTGGATGCGGCCAGGGGCGTGGCCAACGATGCGGCCATGCAGGCCGCGATCGCCGCGGCCAAGGCCGGCCAGCTGTCACCGGCCCAGGCCGATGCGCTGCGCGACGACCCGCGCTGGCCGTGGCTTGAATTCGCCCGCCTGTCGCGCGACCTCGACCGCGCCGATGCCGGCCAGGTCCGCGCCTTCCTGCAGCGCCACGACGGCCAGGCCACGGCCGTCGCGTTGCGCCCGCTGTGGCTGGCCTCGCTGTCGCGGCGTGAACAGTGGAGCGACTTCCTCGCCGACTGGACCGCCAGCGACGATCCGGGTCTGCGCTGCGCACGCCTCAACGCACAGCAGGCGCTGGGCCGTTCCGACGCGGGCTGGAACGCCGAAGCGCAGGCGCTGTGGCGCAGCGGCAAGTCGCTGCCCGATGCCTGCGACGCGACGTTCAATGCGCTGGCCGCGCGCGGCGGGCTCGACGACGCGCTGCGCTGGGAGCGTTTCGACCTGGCCGTGGCCGAAGGCGAACCCGGCGTGATGCGCGGCGCGGCGCGCGGCCTTCCCGCCGATGCGCTGGCCCTGGCCCAGGATTACGCCTCCTTCGTCCAGGCCCCGCATGCGCGCGCGGGACAGTGGCCGCGCGACGCGCGCAGCCGCAAGGTCGCCGTCGCCGGCCTGTCGCGGCTGGCCAAGGACAATCCGGATGCGGCCGAGCGCCAGCTGGCGCAGCTCGCGCCACTGCTGGGCCTGGATGAAACCGAGCGCGGCAAAGTGCTGTACCAGATCGCCTTGTGGACAGTCGCCTCGTACCTGCCCGATTCGGCGCGGCGCCTGGCCGCGGTGCCCACCGCCGCGTTCGACGAGCGCCTGCACGAGTGGCGCGCGCGCGAGGCGATGGCGCGCAGCGACTGGCCCGCCGCGCTGGACGCGATCCGCGCGATGCCTACCAAGCAGCGCGGGGATTCGCGCTGGCGCTGGTTCGAGGGGCGCATGCTGGAGAAGACCGGGCGCAAGGCCGAGGCGCAGGCGCTGTTCCGCGCCGCCGCGACGGCGCCGACCTTCCACGGCTTCCTCGCCGCCGACCGGATGCAGCTGCCCTACGCGCTGTGCCCGTGGGATCCGGCCGATCCGCCGGCGCTGCGCAAGGAAGTCGCCAAGGATCCGGCGCTGGTCCGCGCCCTGGCGCTTTACCGCATCGACCAGCCGGGCTGGGCGGTGCGCGAATGGAACGACGCACTGACCCGCTTCGACGATGCCCGCCGCCGCACCGCCGTGGCGCTGGCGCAGGAACAGGGATGGTTCGACCGCGCCGTGTTCTCGCTGGGCAAGGTGCCCGAGGAGCAGCGCATGTACCGGCTGCGCTTCCCGCTGCACCACGACGCCGACATCCGCGCCGCGGCCGCGCGCCACGGCTTGGATCCTGCCTGGATCGCCGCCGAGATCCGCGCCGAGAGCATCTTCAATCCCAACGCCCGCTCGCCGGCCAACGCACGCGGCCTGATGCAGCTGCTGCCCGGCA
Source organism: Pseudoxanthomonas sp. (assembly GCA_017745195.1). Lineage (GTDB taxonomy): Bacteria > Pseudomonadota > Gammaproteobacteria > Xanthomonadales > Xanthomonadaceae > Pseudoxanthomonas. Next base: position 31,456 of record JAGHZW010000197.1, read on the forward strand.
CCGCCGCCGGCGTGGCCCAGCGCACCGGCCTGCCCTACGCCGGCGCCGAGAGCCTGTACGACTCGTCCACCAACATCGCCCTGGGCAGCGCCTACCTGCGCGAGATGGAGGACAAATACGGCCAGACCTACCAGGCCATCGCCGCCTACAACGCCGGCCCGACGCCGGCTGCGCGCTGGCTGTCGCAGCGTCCCTCGCACGATCCGGACATCTGGATCGAGACGATCAGCTACAAGGAAACACGCGATTACGTGGCGCGCGTGCTCGCCTTCAGCGCGATCTACGACTGGCGGCTCAACGAGGACGCGTTGCCGGTCAGCGAGCGCATGCTCGGCCGCACCGAAGGCAGGCGCACGCAGTTCGCCTGCCCGGCGCCTGCGGCGGGCGGAACCACCGAAACCTGAGCCGCACCGTTGCCGCGTCGAGACGCGCTCTGACGCGGCTGCCAGCGGCCGCCCTGCACGCCGCATATCACCGCCATCGCATACGATGCGCGCATGGATACGTATCTGGTCGGCGGTGCCGTCCGCGATGAACTGCTCGGCCTCGAGCCCGGCGACCGCGACTGGGTCGTCGTCGGCGCCACGCCGCAGCGGATGCTCGATGCCGGCTTCAAGGCGGTAGGCCGCGATTTCCCGGTGTTCCTGCATCCGGACACCGGCGAGGAGCACGCGCTGGGCGGCACCGAGCGCAAGAGCGGGCGCGGCCATCGCGGCTTCGTGGTCGACGCCGATCCGTCGGTGACCCTGGAAGACGACCTGCAGCGCCGCGACTTCACCATCAATGCCATCGCCCGCGACGCACACGGCGACCTGGTCGATCCCTACGGCGGCGTCGACGACATCCAGGCACGCGTGCTGCGCCATGTCGGCCCGGCCTTCGCCGAAGATCCCCTGCGCGTGCTGCGCGCCGGCCGCTTCATGGCCCGCTTCGCCCCGCTCGGCTTCACCGTCGCGCCGGAAACGCTGGCGCTGATGCGGCAGATGGTCGCCAGCGGCGAACTCGACACGCTGGTACCCGAACGGGTCTGGCAGGAACTGCGCAAGGCCCTGGCCGCGCGCCAGCCCTCCGCGTTCCTTGCCACGATGCACGCCTGCGGCGCGCTGGCCGCGATCCTGCCCGAGGTCGATGCCCTGTACGGCGTGCCGCAGCGCGCCGAGTTCCATCCCGAGGTCGACACCGGCGCGCACCAGCAGCTGGTCAGCGACATGGCCGCGCAGCTGGCACCGGGCGACGACCTGGTCGGTTTTGCCGCGCTCACCCACGACCTCGGCAAGGCGCTCACGCCGACGCATGTGTTGCCGAAGCACATCGGCCACGAGCACGCCGGGCTCAAGCCGCTGGCAGCGCTGTGCGAACGGCTGAAGGTTCCGCTCGAACACCGCCACCTGGCCGAATGCGTGTGCCGCGAGCACCTCAACGTGCACCGCCTGGCCGAACTGCGCGACGCCACCGTGCTCGAACTGCTCGAACGCTGCGATGCGTTCCGCCGGCCCGAGCGCGTGGCCCGGATCGCGACCACCTGCGAAGCCGACAAGCGCGGCCGGCTCGGCAGCGAGGACGCCGCCTATCCGCAAGGTCCGGAGCTGTGCCGGCTGCATGCCGCCGCACTGGCGGTCAACGCGCGCGATCTGGGCAGCCGTGAAGGCCTCAGCGGCCCGCAGATCGGCGAGGCCGTGCGCAAGGCGCGCATCGCCGCGATCGGTGCCGCACGCACGCTGCCGCGCGTGCAGGATGGCGGCGGCGCCTGATCCGGCGTGCGCCTTGATAGCGCCCTCAGCCTGGCTGCTGCAGCCGTTGCGCTTCGCCACCCGGAAAACAACGGCCGAACCAGCGGAACAGCCCGATCCCCAGACCCGCCGCCAACCCGAACACGAGGGAGCGGGCAGAACCATCCAGCGCGAATTGCGCGACCAGGCCCGCAGCCACCACGATGCCGGCTACGCCACCGAGCAGGTGCAACGGGTCGACACGCCGCCACCGGAACACGCGGATCAGCATGACCGCGACCACGTAGGTAGCCAGCGCGGGAAAACTGGCTGCCTGGGCAGCATCGAGGAACGCCATCTGGCCTGCTCTCTGCGGATACGGGCATCCCGCCCGGCCGCCCGATGCTGGGACACGCACGCGGAGCCGGTCAAGTCCGTCGCCTGCGGGTAATCTTCCGGTTCCCGCGGTACCGTCCGCGATGCGAGGAAGCCGTTCGTGCACGACAGCCAGGCCCAGACACCGACTTCCGCCCTGCTGCGGCCGCTGCTGTTCGCACTGGCGCTCGCCTGCCTGCCGGCAATGGCCGCTGAAACGCCGCGGCGCGAATACACCAATCCGATCCTGTTCGCCGACTACTCCGATCCCGATGTGATCCGGGTCGGCGACGACTACGTGATGGCCGCCTCCAGCTTCCATTTCTCGCCCGGCCTGCCGGTGCTGACCTCGAAGGACCTCGTCCACTGGACCATCGCCGGGCATGCGCTGCCGCGGCTGCCGTTCGATCCCGCCTACGACCTGCCAGGGCCGTTGAACTTCGACGATGCTTCCGAGCGCGCGCGGCTGGATCCGGCGATGGGCCATCGCTACAGCGCCGGCGTGTGGGCACCGGCGATCCGCCACCACGACGGCCGCTACTACATCTACTTCGCCACGCCGACCGACGGCATCTTCATGGTCTCGGCGGAAAAGCCCGAAGGCCCGTGGAGCGCGCCGGTGGCGCTGGTCGCGCAGGCCGGGTTCGAGGACCCGTGCCCGTTCTGGGATGACGACGGCAGCGCCTGGCTGGTGCATTCGAAGGTCGGCGCCGGCCCGCTGATCCTGCGGCGGATGAGCGCCGACGGCACCCGCGTGCTCGACGAAGGCACGGTGATCGTCGAGGACGCGCAGAACCTGCCGGTGCTGGAAGGCCCGAAGCTGATCAAGCGCAACGGCTGGTACTACATCTTCGCGCCCTACGGCGGCGTGGAGAAAGGCCCGCAGGCGGTGCTGCGCGCGCGCGACATCCGCGGCCCGTACGAATGGCGCACCGTGCTGGCCCAGGGCGACACCGGCGTGCAGGCGCCACACCAGGGCGGTTATGTCGAGACGCCCTCGGGCGAGGGCTGGTTCGCGCACTTCAACAGCACCGGCGCCTACGGCCGCATCGTCCACCTGCAGCCGGTGCGCTGGATCGACGACTGGCCGCTGATCGGCGAACCGGTCTCGGCCTCGACGACTACGGGGCAACCGGTCGCGCGCCATGCCATGCCCGACGTCGGCCGCAGCTGGCCCGCGGTGCACCCACAGACCTCCGACGACTTCGGCGGTCCGTCACTGGGCGTGCAGTGGGAATGGAACCACAACCCGGTCGACACCAATTGGAGCCTGGCCGCGCGCCCTGGCCACCTGCGCCTGACCGCGATGTATGCACCCGGCTTCCTCGCCGCGCGCAACACGCTCACCCAGGTCCACCACGGCAGCGCTTCGCAGACCACCGCGCGGATCGACGTATCCGGCCTGCACGATGGCGAGCGCGCCGGCCTGGCGATGCTGCAGGTGCAGCCGAACTGGATCGGCGTGGCGCAGCGCGACGGCGAACGCCGCCTGGTTTTCGCCGCCGCCGGCAGCGAGACGCCCGGTCCGCGGGTGACCGGCAACAGTGTGCAGCTGCGCCAGCACGTCGCCGACCAGGTCGTGCGCTACGAGTACAGCCTCGATGACGGCCGCAGCTTCCACGCGCTGGGCGAACCTCGGCCGATGCGCTTCAGCTGGTGGAAGGGCGCGCGCCCGGCGCTGTTCGACTGGTCGACCGTGGCCGAGGCGAGCACGCGCGGGCATGTCGACGTGGACTGGGTGCGGATCGAAAACCTGGCGCGGGTGCAGGAGTAGCCGCTGCGCGACGGCATTCGGCTCAGCGTGTCCCGAGCGGTTCCTGCTGCGAAATGAACCTCAGGCCGACGCCCGGCTCGGTGACGATGTAGCGCGGCGCGGCGGCATCGTCGCCGAGCTTCTGCCGCAGCTTGGCCACCAGGATGCGGATGTAGTGGGTGTCGGCTTCGTGGCTAACGCCCCAGATTTCGCGCAGCACCTGCGGCTGGGTCACCAGCCGGCCGGCGTTGCGGACCAGGAGGAGCAAAAGCGCGTACTCCTTGCGGGTCAGCGACAGCAGTTCGCCGTCGATCCTCACCTCGCGCCGGGCCGGATCGATGTGCAGGTGGCCGTCGTCGAAAGCATGGCCGTCGCTGTCCTGGCGCACGCGCGAACGCAGCAGCGAACGGATCCGCGCCATCAGCTCCTCGGTGCCGAACGGCTTGGTGACGTAGTCGTTCGCACCGCCATCCAGCGCGGCGACCTTCTCCGACTCGCCCGAGCGCACGGTCAGCATGATCACCGGCGCATCGGACCACTGGCGCAGCTCGCGCAGTACCGCGTGCCCGTCCATGTCCGGCAGGCCGGTGTCGAGCACGACCAGGTCGGCCGGATGCAGCGCCAGGCTCTCCAGCCCTTCGCGACCGCTGGCGGCCAGCGCGACCGTGTAGCCCTGCGCACGCAGGCTGATGTCGAGGAAACGGCGGATCTGCGGCTCGTCGTCGACGACCAGGATGCGGACCGGCGTGGAGGTGGCTTCATTCATCCGCGGGGCGACCCTGGGTGGCGGGATGCATCAGCGGCAGGGTGATCCGGATCAGCGTGCCCGTGCCACCAAGGCCCGGGAACGCCTCCACGCTGCCGCCGTGCGCACCGATCATGCCTTGCGCGATGGTCAGGCCCAAACCCGTCCCCTTGCGGCCGCGATCGCCGCGCTCGACGCTGTAGAACATGTCGAAGATGCGGGCGCGTTCGTCCTCGGGGATGCCCGGGCCGCGGTCGCGCACGTCCAGCTGCAGCTGCTCGCCGACAAGCCGGGCCGAGACATCGATCGCCTCGCCCGGCGGCGAGAACTTGGCGGCGTTCTCGAGGATGTTGAACAGCGCCTGCTCGACCAGCGCCGGATGGACCCAGATCGCCGGCAGATCCGATGGAAGATCGACCTTCACCTGGATGTCGGGCTGGTAGCGGTGCAGGCGCCCGGTCGCCGAACCGACCAGCTCGTCGACGCCGATCCAGTCGCGGTTGAGGCTCAGGCCGGTGTGGCCGAGCCGGGTCATGTCGAGCAGGTTCTGGATGTAGCGGTCGAGCCGGTCGCCTTCGATCAGGATGGTGTCGAGGAGGTTGCGGCGGTCCTCCGGACCCACCGCATCCCAGTAGCTGGCCAGGCTGCTGGCCGAGCCGACCATCGCCGCCAGCGGCGAACGCAGGTCGTGCGACACCGACGACAGCAGGGCCGAGCGCAACCGTTCGGTTTCGTTGCCCACCCGCGCGCTTTCCAGGTCCGCGACCAGGCGGACGCGGAGCACGGCCTGGGCCACGTCATCGACGATCGCCTCGGCCAGGCGACGTTGCGCGTAATCGATCCGGCGCGTGTCTTCCGGCCAGCGCAGGCCGATCACGCCGACCGTGCCCTTCTCGTCGCGCATCGGCAGGAACCACCACGACGCGCCGGCCAGCGTGTCGGTGAAACGCCCGGCCTGCTGGCCGTGGGCCAGCACCCAGTCGATCGCGCCGCGGTCCACCGCCTGCAGCGCGGCACCGGGCGACACCACCGTGGTTTCGCCCGCCTGCAGCCACGCCGACGCCTCGAGATTGCGCTCCAGCGCCGCACGACCGGCGTGGAGCACCTGGCCGAGGTCGGCCGCCGTGCTCAGCCGCCGCCCGAGCCCCTGCAGCACCGTGGCGTGGGCATTGGATGCACGCAACGCCAGCACCTGGGTGCGCAGGCGCGAGGCCAGCCGTCCGGCGACGAGCGCGGCGACCAGGAACAGCACCACCGTGGCCACGCCCTGGTTCGCGCTGATGTGCAGGGTGAACAGCGGCTCGATGAAGAAGAAGTTGTAGCTGGCGAAGCACAGCGCGGCGGTCGCCACCGCGCCGGTCATGCCGGTGCGCGCGGCCACCAGCACCACCGCGACGATGAACACCATCGACAGGTCTTCCAGGCCCAGCCAGCGCTGCGCAAGCCATGCACTGGCGATCGCCGCCGCCGTGGCCAGCACCGCCAGCGCCAGGTCGTGGCTGCGCAGCCAGGTGCGTGTCTCCAGCCCGCGACGCCGTGCGCGGGCGCGCGCCTCCGGCGAGCTGATGATCACCAGCTCGAAGTGCGCGCCGCGCTGCAGCAGCTGCTGGGTCAGGGTGCGGTTGATCATGCGCGCGAACGGCCGCTCGCGCGTGCGGCCCAGCACCAGGGTCGAGGCGCCATCACGCTCGGCGTGGTCGAGCAGCGCGTCGGCGATGTGCGAGCCGTGCAGCACCTCGGTATCCGCGCCGAGGCTGCGCGCCAGCGCGAACGCGCGGTCCAGTTCCGCCTGGCGTTCGGGCCCGGCCGGCTTGCCCGACTGCACGGTCACCACGCTCCAGGGCGCGTCACGGCGCTGGGCGATGCGGCGGCCGGCGCGGACCAGGTATTCGGAATTGCCGAGGCCGTCGATGGCGATCAGCACGCGCCGGCGCAACGCCAGCCCGGGCAGCCCGCGCGCGACCTGCGATTCGCGCAGGTCGTCCTCGACGTGGTCGGCCGCGGTCTGCATCGCCAGCTCGCGCAGCGCGGCCAGGTTGGACGGCGAGAAGAACGCCTGCAGCGCCTGCGCCGCCTGCTCGGGCAGGTAGACCTTGCCCTGGTTGAGCCGCTCGATCAGTTCGCGCGGCGGCAGGTCGACCAGGCGGATGTCGCGCAGCCGGTCGAACACCGCATCGGGCACGGTCTCGCTGACGCGCACGCCGGTGATGCGGTGGACGACATCGTTG
>JAGHZW010000198.1 GCA_017745195.1 Pseudoxanthomonas sp.
GCCAAGGCCCAGGGCCTGGAGCAGGGATGCGGACATGGAATCTCCTGGAAGGTGCTGGCGCAGGGCATCAAGTTCGACCTGTGACGTGCAGGGGCGGAACCGGCTGACGGTTCCGCCCCCTGTCGTCCGTCGAAATCAGCCATCCGGCCGCCATGAAGCGTTTCGCCGGAACGACGGAACGACGGAAACAACAGCGTTGCCCCTGACGTACATGGAATGCCCATGAACGATCTTGCATCGACCGAACGCTTCACCGACCGCGTCGCCGACTACGTGCGCTACCGGCCGGACTATCCGCCGGCGTTGACCGAATGGCTGCGCGACCAGCACGGCATCACGCCATCCTGGAAGGTCGCCGACATCGGCGCCGGTACCGGCATTTCCTCGAAGCTGTTCCTCGATGCCGGCCATGAGGTGACCGCAGTCGAACCCAACGCCGCGATGCGCGAGGCCGCGGTCGCCTGGCTCGGCGGCAACCCGCGTTTTTCCGCGGTCGACGGCCGCGCCGAAGCGACCACGCTGGCCGATGCCAGCGTCGACCTGGTCTGCGCCGCGCAGGCCTTCCACTGGTTCGACCAGCAGGCGGTGAAGCCGGAGTGGCGGCGGATCCTGCGCCCGGGCGGGCTGGTCGCGGTGTACTGGAACTCGCGCCGGCTCACCGGCAGCGCCTTCCTCGAAGGCTACGAGCAACTGCTGCTCGACTACGGCCTGGACTACAGCAGCGTGTCCGAGCGTTACGGCGACGACGCGCACATGCGCCGCTGGTTCGGCAGCGGCCTGCGCGGCATGGCGTACTTCGACCACGGCCAGCGCCTGGATTTCGACGCGCTGCGCGGCCGCCTGCTGTCGTCCTCGTACGCGCCGCGCGCCGGCCATCCGGAACATGCGCCGATGCTGCAGGCGCTGGAGCGGCTGTTCGCCGACACCGCCCGCGACGGCTTCATCGACTTCGACTACGACACCCGGGTCTTCGTCGGCGTGCCCGACTGAGCGGACCAGGCCGGGCGGAGACATCCCATGCGCATCGCCGCGATCTCCGACATCCACGGCAACCTGCCGGCGCTGGACGCGGTGCTCGCCGACATCGCCGGACGCGGCTGCGACCTGGTGGTCAACCTGGGCGACATCGTTTCCGGCCCGCTGTGGCCGCGGGAAACGCTCGAACGGCTGGTGCCGCTGGAACTGCCGACCATCGCCGGCAACCACGAGCGGCAACTGCTCGGCGACTTGGCCACGCTGGCACCGTCCGATGCGCACGCACGCCAGGCGCTGGCGCCGGAGCAGCTGGCCTGGATCCGTGCGTTGCCACCGCTGCTGCGCATCGACGACGTGCTGCTGTGCCATGGCACGCCGGGCAGCGACATCGAATACCTGCTCGACGACATCGTCGACGCGCGGCTGCAGGCCGCCGATGCCGCCACCGTGGTCGCGCGCATGGACTCGTCCGCCGATGGCGACCGGCTGGCCCGCGACGCCGCCCTGGTGCTGTGCGGCCATTCGCACACCCCGCGCGCGATCCGGCTGGCCGACGGCCGGCTGGCCTGCAACCCCGGCAGCGTCGGCCTGCCCGCCTTCGCCACCGACCGCCCGGTGCCGCACCAGGCCGCGACCGGTTCGCCACGGGCGCGTTACGCGCTGCTGGAACGGCAGGCCGGGCAATGGCGGGCGCAGCTGCTGGCGGTCGCCTATGACGATGCCCTGTCCGCCCGGCGCGCCACCGCGCTGGGCCGGCCGGACTGGGCCCATGCCCTGCGCCATGGCCGCATGCCGTGACCGCGATGGCGCCCGGCGCGGGTCCCGTTCTGGGATAATCGCGATCATCGGCGTCCCGTTCCCCGCGGCGGCGCCCGGCCGGCCACGGCCCCGCCTGCCCCGGCAGGCTGCCTCCAACAGGAACGCCTTCCCCCATGAACCAGATCCGCCAGACCAGCCCGCTTGCCATCACCAGCCTGGTGTCCGGCATCCTCGGCTGGACCCTGCTGCCCTTCATCGGCACGATCGTGGCGATCATCACCGGGCACATGGCCCGCAGCGAGATCCGCCGCAGCAACGGCCGGCTGGAAGGCGACGGCCTGGCCGTGGCTGGCCTGGTGCTGGGCTGGACCTCGGTCGCGCTGCTGGTGATCGGCCTGGTCGTGGTCTTCGCGTTCCTGGGCGGCCTCGCCTGGCTGGCTACCCTCCACGGTTGAGGACCGCTACCGGATGTATTCGTTCGCCCGCCCCTTCCTGTTCTGCCTGGACGCCGAACGCGCCCACGGAATCGGCCTGCGCTCGCTCGACCTGGCGTTCCGCACCGGCAGCCTCGGCCTGCTCGCCAGCCCGCGCAAGCCGCTGCCGACCAAGCTGCTGGGGCTGAGCTTCCCCAACCCGGTCGGCCTGGCCGCCGGTCTGGACAAGAACGGCGAGCACATCGATGCGCTGCTGGGGCTTGGCTTCGGCTTCATCGAGATCGGCACGGTGACCCCGCGGCCGCAGTCCGGCAACCCCAAGCCGCGCATGTTCCGCCTGCCCGGCGACGAAGCGCTGATCAACCGGCTCGGCTTCAACAACGGCGGCGTCGACGCGCTGGTGCGCAATGTCGAACGCGCGCAGCGCAAGGGTGGCCTGCTCGGCATCAACATCGGCAAGAACAAGGACACGCCGAACGAAGATGCGGCCAGCGATTACCTGCACTGCCTGCAGCGGGTCTATCCGCTGGCCGACTACATCACCGTCAACATCTCCTCGCCCAACACCGCCGGCCTGCGCGAGCTGCAGGAGGAACAGGCGCTGCGCCGGCTGGTCGGCACCCTGCGCGAGGCGCAGGAACAGCTGGCCGCACAGCACGGCCGGCGCGTGCCGTTGCTGGTCAAGGTCGCCCCCGACCTGAGCGACGACGACATCGATGCCGCCGCGCGGGTGCTCTCGGACCTGGGCGTGGACGGCGTGGTCGCGACCAACACCACCATCGCCCGTACCGCCGTGCAGGGCCATCGCCATGCCACCGAAACCGGCGGCCTGTCCGGTGCGCCGCTGATGGGCCAGTCGACCCTGGTGCTGCGCCGCCTGCGCACGCGCCTGCCCGAGTCGATCCCGCTGGTCGGCGTGGGCGGGATCATGTCCGGCGCCGATGCGGTGGCCAAGATGGCCGCTGGCGCCAGCCTGGTGCAGTGCTACACCGGGCTGGTCTATCGCGGCCCGGAGCTGATCGGCGAATGCGTCGACGCGATGCGCCGGCGCAAGGAATCCCCCAGCCGCGGCACGGCCGATCCGGCATGAGCAGCCCATCGCGACACGCGCCGGCAACGGCTGTGGCGGCATGACCGCATTGTTCCGGCTGCAGCGCGACGCCGATCTTTCCACGCGCAACACCTTCGGCGTCGCCGCGCGCGCGCCGTGGCTGCTGGAGGTCAACGACGCCGGCACGCTGGCCGAGGCGCTGGACCTGACCCAGCTGCACGAGCTGCCGGTGCTGATGCTCGGCGGTGGTAGCAACCTGCTGTTCGCCGGCGACGCGCCGGGCGTGGCCGTGGCGATCCGCGCACACGAGGTGGCCATCGTCGATGAGCGCGGCGACCACGCCACGGTGCGCGCGCAGGCCGGCGCCGACTGGCACCGGCTGGTGATGTGGAGCCTGGACCAGGGCCTGTGCGGACTGGAGAACCTGGCCCTGATTCCCGGCAGCGTCGGCGCCGCGCCGATCCAGAACATCGGCGCCTATGGCGTGGAAGTGGGCGAGCGCATCGTCGCGGTCGAGGCCTGGGACCGCACCGCGCGCCAGCCCGTGCGCCTGGACCGCGCCGCCTGCGCGTTCGGCTACCGCGACAGCGCGTTCAAGCGCGAACCCGAACGCTGGATCGTCACCGCGGTCGAACTGGAACTGGCGCGCCATGCCGCACCGCGACTGGACTACGCCGGCATCGGCGAGGAACTGGCGGCGATGGGCATCTCCGCACCATCCGCGCGCGACGCGGCCGAGGCGGTGATCCGCATCCGCCGGCGCAAGCTGCCCGACCCTGCAGTGATCGGCAACGCCGGCAGCTTCTTCAAGAACCCCATAGTTCCTGCCGCGCAGGCCCAGGCGCTGCGCGACGCGCACCCGCGCCTGCCGGTTTTCCCTGGTGACAGCGACCACACGCGCAAGCTCTCGGCCGCCTGGCTGATCGACGCCTGCGGCTGGAAGGGCGCGCGCGAGGGCGATGCCGGCGTGTCCGCCGCGCATGCACTGGTGCTGGTCAACCATGGCAACGCCAGCGGCCTGCAGCTGCTCGACCTGGCCCGGCGCATCGCCGCCTCGGTGCGCGAACGCTTCGGCGTGGCGCTGGAACCGGAGCCACGCGTCATCGGCGCGGACTGGTGAGGCCGTGAGCGCCGCCACGCCCGCTTCCACCCACTGGCGCGCGGCGCGGCTGATGCTCGGCAGCACCCTCCTGTTCGGGCTGATGGCGGTCGCCATCCGCCTGGCTTCGGCCACCCTGCACACCTTCGAAGTCGCGTTCTTCCGCAATTTCTTCGGCCTGCTGGCGGCGCTGCCGCTGCTGCTGCGCCACGGCCCGGGCCTGCTGCGCACCACCCAGTTCCCGCGCTACCTGTTCCGCTGCCTGGTCGGGATCTGCTCGATGCTGGCCGGCTTCTGGGCGATCGGCCACCTGCCGCTGGCGCAGGCGGTGGCGCTGTCCTATTCCACGCCGCTGTTCGCCACCATTGCCGCGGCCGCGCTGCTCGGCGAGCAGGTACGCGCACGACGCTGGGCGGCGGTGGTGCTCGGCTTCATCGGCGTGCTGGTGGTGGTGCATCCGGGCCAGGCCGATTTCAGCATGGGCACGCTGATAGCGCTGCTGGCGGCATTGCTGTCGAGCATCGTCGCGATCCAGATCAAGCAGCTGTCGGCGACCGAGCCGGCCGACCGCATCGTCATCTACACCACCCTGCTGTGGGTGCCGATGTCGCTGGTGCCGGCCTGGGGCGTGTGGCAGTGGCCGCAGGGGATCGCCTGGGCCTGGGTGGTGGCGGCCGGCGTGTTCGGCACCGGCGGGCACATGCTGTGGACGCGCGCGCTCAAGCTCGGCGAAGTCTCGGCGCTGACCCCGATCAGCTTCATGCAGCTGCCGGTGGTGGTGGTGTTCGGCTGGCTGCTGTTCGGCGAAACCCTGGACCGCTGGACCCTGGCCGGCGCGCTGGTGATCCTCGGTGCGAATGCGTACATCGCGCATCGCGAGGCGGTGCTTGCCCGCGGCGCGGCTTCGGCGGCCGCCAGTTCGGCGGTCAAGCCCGGCGAATAGGCGTCGCGACCGGCCGCGTGGCGCGGGCCATCGCGCGATGTGGCGGAAGATGGAAAAAATTCAGCCACAAACCTTGCCGAAGAGGCGACCGGCCAGTATCATTTGCCGCCTTGTCGGGGTGTAGCTCAGGCTGGTAGAGCGCTACGTTCGGGACGTAGAGGTCGCAGGTTCGAATCCTGTCTCCCCGACCATTGATCCATGCCACGCGGTGGCACAGCAGACCGGCCTCGTGCCGGTTTTTGCTTTTCTGCGGACCCTCCTGCCGGTCCGCGCCGCGGGGCCTGCAACCGGCCATCGAATGACTCCTCGCACGTCCCCGCACGACGACGCCCGCCTGCACGGCCGGATGCTCGTCCTCGCCGGCATCCTGCTGTCGGCGTTCAACCTGCGCACCGCAGTCACCTCGCTGACGCCACTGCTGGACGTGCTCGGCGCGCAGTTCGGTTTCGGCCCGACCGTGGCTGGCGTGCTGGGCATGGTGCCGACCGCCGCCTTCGCCGTCGCCGGCGTCGGCACGCCACGACTGGCCCATCGGCTCGGCCTGGAGCGCACCGCCGCGCTGTCGATGGCGCTGGCCGCTTCCGGCCTGCTGTGGCGCTCGCTGGCCGGCGGCACCGGCGGCCTGCTCGCCGGCTCGGCGCTGGCCCTGGCCGGCATGGGCATCGGCAACGTGATCCTGCCGCCACTGGTGAAGCGTTATTTCCCGGACCGGATCGGACCGCTCAGCAGCCTGTACATCACCGTGCTGCAGCTGGGCACGATCCTGCCGGCATTGCTGGCCGTGCCCGTCGCCGATGCGGCCGGCTGGCGCGTGTCGATGGGCATGTGGACCCTGGTCACCGCGGTCGCAGTCATGCCGTGGCTGGGCGTGTTGCGGATCGAGCGCCGCGCCGGCAGCACGCTGGCGCAGCTGCACGACCGCGCGGTGGTTCCCGGCGACGAGGCGCCCGAACTGGCCGCACCGCCCTCGCGCGGGCAGGTCTGGCGCACCGGCCTGGGCTGGGGCCTGGCGCTGATGTTCGGCACAACCTCGCTGGTCACCTACGCGATGTTCACCTGGTTGCCCAAGCTGCTGGTCGAAGCCGGCGCCAGCCCCGCGTACGGCGGCTACATGCTGGCGCTGTATTCGGCGCTGGGCATGGTCGGCGCGCTGACCATGCCGTCGCTGGCCACGCGCATGCGCAATCCGTTCCCGCTCGCCCTGCTCTGCGCGGCCTGCCACCTGTCGGCGTTCGCCGGCCTGCTGTGGGCGCCGATGGCCGCGCCGCTGCTGTGGGCGACGCTGCTCGGCCTGGGGCCGAGCACCTTCCCGCTGACCCTGACCCTGGTCAACCTGCGCACCCGCAGCCCGGCCGGATCGGCGGCGCTGTCGGGCTTCATGCAGGGCGTCGGCTACGGCCTGAGCTGCCTGGGCCCGCTGCTGTTCGGCTGGCTGCATGAGCGCAGCCACGGCTGGGGCATGCCGTTCGCGTTCCTCGCCCTGTGCGTGGGCGTGATGCTCACCGGCGCCTGGCTGGCGTGCCGGCCGGGCATCCTCGAGGACCATTGGCTGCCACGACGCCGGGCCGGCGGTCAGAACGCGACCACCGACTCCAGCATCAGGTAGCGATAGCTGTAGTTGCCGGTGCCGGTGCTGGTGGCCACCGGCGTGTCGGTATACCCGGCGTTGACCCGCAGCCAGCTGCGCCGCCAGCGCGGCGACTCGTAGCCGAGCTCGAACATGCGTGCCCGCTTCCAGTCCTCGTCCGACGAGCGCTGGCGGCCGAATCCGGCCACCACGCGCCAGGCGTGGCCGCCGACCACGCGCCGCAGCGCCAGCACGCCCAGCGCCTCGCCATACCAGTCCGGCGAGTAGTAGCCCCCGGCGTACGGTTCGCTGTTGTTGTAGTAGCGCCCGCGCAGCTGCACGCTGATGCCCTGCTCCGGCAGTACCGAATAGACCAGGTTGCCGCGCAGGTGGGTGCGCAGGTTGCCGTCGTCGAAATCCTGCAATCCGGCCAGGGCGGTGCCGCTGGCACGCTCGCCGAACGGATGGTCGATCGCCGCGCCGAGCAGCGTGTACACCTGGCCGCGCTTCACCGCGGCTTCGGTTTCCAGCAGCTCGCGCTCGAAGAAGATCTCGCGGCGGCGCGGCCCGTCGGTGTTGAGGGTGGCGCTTCCCAGCAGGGTGTGGCCGTTGGTGCCCGCACGTCCCTGCCAGCGCCAGCTGTCGTCGTCAGCCGGCGCCTGGCCGAACAGCCCGGCGCCGCGCACGTAGGCGCGCTGCTCGTCATGCGACCAGCCATCGCCGGAAAAACGCGCGTCCTGCACTTCCACGCCGACCCAGTGCTCGCGGTTGAGCCGCCACGCGTCCCAGCCCAGCGAGAGCTTGCGTGTGTCGTTGCCGTCGGCATCGGTGGACACCATCGCCTCCGGGCGCACGGCCTGGTAGGCACCCTCTTCTTCGGCGGCGAATGCCGGAATGGACAGGCATGCCAGCGCCAGTGCGCTCATCGCCATGTTGCATTTCTTCACGCGCTTGCTCACTTGGTACCCCAGGTCTTGCGCAGCCGCAGCAGCTCGGCGGCGTAGCCCATCACGCACACCGGCTGCAGCAGCATGGTGTAGCCGACGGTGTAGAACAGGAACCCGCCGATGTTGCGCCGGACCTTGAGCTCCCGGCTTTTGAACATGCTCGCCTGCACGCGGAAGATGATCCCGTTCCAGATCACCGCCAGCGGCAGCACCGCCAAGGTCATCACGCCGGCGATCCAGTAATGGCCGAACAGGGCCAGCACCAGGCCCGGCAGGAACACCAGGGTGTAGACCAGGTCCAGCGGCAGGAACAGCAGGTTCCACCAGATGAACAGCGTCGACAGGCGCGGCTTGAACAACAGGGTCCAGTGCCTGGCGAACGCCTCCATCAACCCGCGCGACCAGCGCTGGCGCTGCCGGGCGAACTGGCGGACCGTGGTCGGCACGTTGGTGAAAAGGCAGGCTTCTTCGCAGTAGCCGATCCGCGCCCCGGTCTTGAGCAGCGCCCAGGACAGCACGATGTCCTCGCCGACGCATTCGGGCCAGCCGCCGACCTGCTTCAGCGCCTGCCGCGTGTACATCGAGAACGCACCCTGCGCGACCAGGGTGCCGTGGTACATGCTCTGCATCCGCTTGACCGCGGCGATGCCGTGGAAATAGTCCCACTCCTGGCTGCGGGTCAGCAGGTTCCTGCGCGAATTGCGCACCAGCACGCAGCCGGCCACGGCGACGGTACCCGGCGGGTCGGACAGGAAACGCTCGACCAGCAGGCGCAGCGCATCGGTCCGCAGGTAGGAATCGCCGTCCACGGTGACCACCAGCGCTTCATGGGTCGCCGCCAGACCGGCATTGAGCGCGCGCGACTTGCCGCCGTTGCGCCCCATCGGCAGCACCGCGATCCGCATCCCCGGCCGCGACAGCTGCGCGGCGGCGTCGCGGGCGATCTGCAGGCTTCCATCGGTGGAGCCGTCGTCGATCACCAGCACCCGCACCTGCCCGGCGTAATCCTGCCTGGCCAGGCTCTGCAGCGTGGCGGCGATGTTGTCGCGCTCGTTGTAGCTGGCCACCAGCACGCACACGTCCGGGTAGTCGTGCACCGGACGCCGCAGCGGACGCCGGTCGGCCAGGATCGAGCCGATCATGAAGGCATTCATGAAGCCGGGCACGTAGGCGATGAAGGCGATCACGAACAGCGCCAGCCAGAACCCGATCACCGCGGACAGGCCGTCCAGCCAGGGCAGCGAAAGGAAAACGCTCAGCCCGGCCCAGGCCAGCGAGCCGATCAGGACGAGCACGAACTTGGTCGGGATCGACAGGTACAGGCGCCGCCGCCGGGGCGGGGCGACTGCCTGTGCGGGTCCGCCTGCGTCGCGCAGCGCAAAGCCGTCGCCCGCGCCTGGCGGGGCGACATGGATGTCGTCGTACATGGGTGAAATGTGATGTGGGTCTCAGTGACCCGATGCAACAAGAAGCGTGCCAACCATGCGGAAGGCACTTACGCGCGGATTTCCGCGAGCTGCATGCGCCTGGTGACACGCCGCGTCACCCATTGCCGCAGTGTGTCGTGCGCGATGGCCCTTCCGCGCGTGCTTGCCTGGCGCGATCGCCTGGCGTTGTTGCCAGGCGTGGTTGGTAGAGTCGCCGCCGCGCGCGGCGTGCCACTCCGCCGGGTCGATGCGCTCAGGCGCGATCGAGCAGGTCCGGATGCCGCACCTGGCCCTCGCCGCGGACCACGAAGCGTTCGACGGTCAGTGCTTCCAGTCCCATCGGGCCATAGGAATGCAGGCGCGTGGTCGAGATCCCGATCTCGGCGCCCAGGCCGAGCTCGCCGCCATCGGAGAAGCGCGAGGAGGCATTGACCATCACCACCGCCGAGCGCAGCGATTCGACGAAGGTCCGCGCGGCGGCCTCGTCGGCGGTGGCGATGACCTCGGTGTGGTCAGAGGTGTAGCGGCGGACGTGCTCGATCGCCTGCTGCAGGCCTTCGACCACGCGCACGGCGATGATCAGGTCGAGGAACTCGGCGGCGTAGTCGTCCTCGCTCGCTGGCAGCGCGCCCGGCACCAGGGCGCGGGTCGCCTCGTCGCCGCGCAGCTCGACCGTGCGCGCCTGCAGCGCGGCGGCGGCCCTGGGCAGGAACGCAGCGGCCACGTCGGCGTGGACCAGCAACGTCTCCAGCGCATTGCACACGCCCGGGCGCGAAGCCTTGCCGTCGAGCAGCAGGCGCAGGGCCAGGTCCAGGTCGGCGGCGCGGTCCACGTACAGGTGGCACACACCCTTGTAGTGCTTGATCACCGGCACCCGCGCATGCTCGGCGACGAAGCGGATCAGGCCTTCGCCGCCGCGCGGGATCGCCAGGTCGACGATGTCGGTCAGCTGCAGCAGCTCGAGCATGGTCTCGCGGCGCAGGTCGGTGACCAGGGTCAGCACCGCCGGGTCCAGCCCGGCGGCGGCGATGGCGCGCTGCAGGGCCGCGGCAATGGCGGTGTTGGAATGGATCGCCTCCGAGCCGCCGCGCAGGATCACGCCGTTGCCGGCCTTGATGCACAGCGCCGCGGCATCGGCGGTCACGTTCGGGCGGGCCTCGTAGATCATCGCGATCACACCCAGCGGCACGCGCACGCGCTCGACCCGGATGCCGTTGGGACGGACCTCGCGACGCGTCACCTGGCCGACCGGATCGGGCAGCGCGGCGACCTCGCGCAGCGCACCGGCAATGCCCGACAGGCGCTTGCGATCCAGGGTCAGCCGGTCGAGCATCGCGCCGGTGGTGCCCTTGGCCCGCGCCGCGTCCAGGTCGCGTGCGTTGGCGGCGAGGATCGCGTCGGCGTCGTCATCCAGCGCCTGCGCCATCGCCCGCAGCAGCGCGTCCTTGGCCGCGGTGTCCAGTTGGGCCAGCGCCTGCGCCGCCTCGCGGCATCGCAGTGCCTGTTGCTTGATCTCGCTCATCCTCGCCTCCGCTGTGGGGGTGCCGAACTGCCGGTGCCGCGCGTCGTGCTACAGCAGCACCAGGTCGTCGCGGTGGATCACGTTGCCGCCGTAGTTGTAGCCGAGCACCGCCTCGATCTCGCGCGAGTGGCGGCGCGCGATGCGGCGCACGTCGACCGCCGAATACTGGCTGATCCCGCGGGCGATGCGGCGCTCGCCATCGGCGTCGCGCAGCAGCACCTCGACCATGTCGCCGCGGCGGAAATCGCCTTCGGCGGCGACCACGCCGCCGGGCAGCAGCGAGGCGCCCTTGTCGGCCAGTGCACCGGCCGCGCCGGCGTCGACCAGGATCGCGCCCGGCTCCACCGGCGCGTGGCGCAGCCAGTACTTGCGCGCGGCGATCCGGCTGCGCGCGGCGCGGATGCGGGTGCCCTGCAGGTGGTCCTGGGCCAGGCCGCGCACGACGTCGGCACGGCGGCCGTTGAACAGCACCGTGTCGATGCCGGCGGCGCCGGCCTTGGCCGCCGCCTCCAGCTTGGTGCGCATGCCGCCGGTACCGACGTCGCTGCCGCTGCCGCCGGCCATGGCGAACACCTCGGCGGTCAACTCGGCGACTTCCGGCACCAGCCGGGCCTGGGGGTTGGTGCGCGGATTGGCATCGAACAGGCCGTCGATGTCGGTGGCGATGAACAGCACGTCGGCGTCGATCAGCGCAGAGACAATGGCGGCCAGATTGTCGTTGTCACCGAGCTTGAGCTCGTCCACCGAGACGGTGTCGTTCTCGTTGACCACCGGCAGCGCGCCCAGGCTCAGCAGCTCGTTGAGCGTGGCCCGCGCGTTGAGGTAGCGGCGGCGGTTGCGCAGGTCGTCATGGGTCAGCAGCACCTGCGCCACCGGACGCTCGAAGAAGCGCTGCCACAGGCCGATCAGTTGCGCCTGGCCGAGCGCGGCCAGTGCCTGCCGCGCGGCCATCGCCGCGCCGGCTTCCTCGGCCTTGGGCAGGATCGCGCGGCCGGCGGCGACCGCGCCGGAGGACACGATCACCACTTCGCGACCGGCCGCCTGCGCGGCCGAGACGAACTGGGCCAGGCCCAGCGCGAAGCGCGGCGACAGGCCGCCGCCGTCAGCGGCGAGCAGGCTGCTGCCGACTTTCAGTACCGCCCGCCGCCACGACGGCAGGGGCTGCACGTGCTGGGTGACGGCGGGATCGGCGTTCATGCGCTCAACGGGTATTCCATTCGTGGATGGTGAGATCGGAGCTGCCGGTGGTGGCCAGCGGGTCTGCGGCGACGATCGCCTGCGCCTGTTCGAGGCTGGCGACGTTCTCCAGCACATAGGCGCCGCCGCTGCGATCAGCGAAACCGCCGGTCATCGCCAGCTGCCCACGCGCGCGCAGATCGTCGAGGAAGGCCAGGTGCGGCGCCACCACCGCTTCGTCGAAGGCGGGGCGACGCATGGCCACCACCAGGTAGCGGGTAACGATGCTCACAGTGCCTCCCAGCGGGCGCGCAGTTCGTCCAGGCGCAGGTCAGCGGCCGAACCGGGCGACACGCGCGCGGCCAGGCTGCCTTCCGGCGTGCGCCCCTGCCCGGCCGAATCAGCCGACGCGGCGGCGGCCTTGTAGGCCTCGCGGAACGGCACGCCGGCAACGGCCGCTTCCACGGCAACGTCGGTGGCGTACATGCCCGAGTCGATCGCCGCGCGCAGCCGGTCTTCGCGCCACTCCAGGTTGGCCAGCAGCGCCGGCAGCAGTTCCAGCGCGGCCAGGCCGCGGCCGAAGCCGTGGAAGATCGCGCCCTTCGACGCCTGCAGGTCGCGGTGGTAGCCCGACGGCAGCGACAGCAGCTGTTCGATCTCGGTGCGCGCGGCGGCCACACTGGCGTGGGTGGCGCGCATCAGCTCGATCACGTCCGGATTGCGCTTGTTGGGCATGATCGAGCTGCCGGTGGTGTACTGCGCCGGCAGCGCGACGAAGCCGAACTCGGCGCTGGTGAACAGCGACAGGTCCCATGCAATACGGCGCAGGTCCAGGGTGGCGCTGCCCAGCGCTTCCAGCGCGGCCATCTCGAACTTGCCGCGCGACAGCTGCGCGTAGATCGGGCTGACCTGCATCCGGGCGAAGTCGAGCGCAGCAGTGGTGTGCTCGCGGTCGAGCTTCAGGTTGACGCCATAGCCGGCGGCGGTGCCCAGCGGATTGGCATCGACCAGCTTCAGGGTGTCGGCGGCGCGGACCGCGTCGTCGATGAAGGCCTCGGCCCAGCCTGCCCACCACATGCCGGCCGAAGACACCACGGCGCGCTGGATGTGGGTGTAGCCGGGCACCGGCAGCGGGCCTTCGGCCTGGGCGCGGTCGAGCGCGACCTTGGCGATCTCGCGCGACAGCTGCGCCACGCGGGCGAGCTTGTCCTTCAGCCACAGGCGGGTGGCGACCAGGATCTGGTCGTTGCGGCTGCGGCCGGTGTGGATCTTGCGGCCGGCATCGCCCAGGCGCTGGGTCAGGCGCGCCTCGATCGCCGAGTGGCCGTCTTCGTAGCTTTCATCCAGCACGAAGGCGCCGGAACGGAAGTCGTCGGCCAGGATCGCCAGCTCGCGCACCAGTCCGTCCAGTTCGCCCTGCGAGAGGATGCCGATGCGCCGCAGCCCTTCGGCGTGCGCCTTGCTGGCGGCGATGTCGTACAGGAAGAACTCGCGGTCCAGGATCACGTCGTCGCCGGCGAGGAAGCGCTGGATCTGCGCGTCCACCGCCACGCCCGGCTTCTGCCACAGCAAGTCAGCCATTGTTGTTCTCCCCGGCCGGGATAGCGGTCAGTTCCGGCAGCCCGAGCGCGATGTTGATGTTCTGCATGGCCTGGGTGGCCGCGCCCTTGAGCAGGTTGTCGATCGTGGCCACCACCACCAGGCGCTTGCCGCCGGGAGCGACGGTGAAGCCGCCGATCTCCACGCCATGCCGGCCGGCGATGCGGCTGACCCAGGGTGCCTGCTCGATCACGTCCACCAGCGGCTCGCCGGCGTAGCGCTGCTCGTAGCGCGCGCGCACCCAGTCGGTCTTCACCGGCTCGGTCAGCCACAGGTTGGCAGTGAGAGTGATGCCGCGGAAATGCGCGGCCACGTGCGGCATGAACTCGACCGGCACGCGCAGCTGCGCGGAGACCTCGCGCTCGTGCATGTGGTCGGCCAGCGAATACGGCATCAGGTTGTCGCGCAGCAGCTCGGGATTGTTGCGGTCCGACGGCGTGGTGCCGGCGCCGGAGTAGCCGGACACGCCGAAGCACTGCGGCGGGCCGGCCAGGTATTCGAGCATCGGCCAGATCGCCAGCTGCATGGCAGTGGCGTAGCAGCCGGGATTGCTGATCCGCTTCTGCCCGTCGTAACGCCCGCGGGTAAGTTCGGGCAGGCCGTAGTACCAGGCCGGATCGAAGCGGTAGTCCGCCGACAGGTCGACGATGAGGGTGTCGGGCCGGGTGGCGTCGATCGCCTCGACATAGGGCGCGGCCTTGCCGTTGGGCAGGGCCAGCACCACCACGTCGGCGCCGGCCGCGGCCACCGCCGCCGGATCGAGGCTGGCGTAGCGCAGCTCGCCGCGGTAGGCGTCGTTGTGGTCGGCCACGCGCTGCCCGTCGAGCTCGCGCGAGGACACGAACGCCAGTTCCAGGCCCGGATGGTTGGCCACCAGGCGGATCAGTTCGGTGCCGGTGTGCCCGCGCGCGCCGACGATGCCAATGGTCTTCTTCGCAGTCATGTCCTGTTCCTCAGCCGACCAGGGTCGGCAGGCGCGTGCCGCAATGGGCCACGCAGCGGTCGATCCGTTCCAGGCCGTCGATGCCGTACCAGAACACCTTCCACTTCTCCTGCTTGATGCAGCCGTCGGACTCGGCGTAATAGAAGATGTTGACCTGGTTGTTGTGCCGCGAGCGCCAGAACAGCTCCGGCGTCTCCTCGCGCATCACGTTCCAGACCGCGCGACCCAGGCCCTCGCCCTGCGCGTCGTCGAGCACGGCGAACTTGTCCAGGTACACGCCCTCCTCCGTGTCCACCAGGATCACCGCGGCACGGTAGTTCTCGCTGACGTAGGCACGCAGCAGGCGGGTGCGCTCGAAATAGTCCGGCACCAGCTCGCGACCGAAGCTCGATTCGATCAGCGTCTTCATCCGGCCCAGGTCCAGCCCGGACCATGCGGTCGCGCGCAGCACCTTCTCGCCGCGCCGCACCAGCGTGCCCGACCCCTTGTGGGTGAACAGCTCCTTCGCCAGGTCCGCCGGCCGGGTGATCGACACCGACGAGGTCAACGGCAGCCGGTCGAGCAGGCTCTTGATCTGCTCGATCTTGACCTTCATGCCGCCGTGGATCCACGGCTGCTCCATCAGGTGGTCGTACTCGGTGGACAGGTTGATCGAGTCGATCACCTTGCCCTCGGCATCGAGCAGGCCGCCGGTGCCGGTGAGGAAGATGATCTTGTACGGCTGCAGCACCTGGACCAGCTCGTTGGCCGAGAAGTCCGCGTTGACGTTGAGGATCTGCCCGCCGGCGGTTTCGCCGAGGCTGGCGATCACCGGGATCGAGCCGGCCTGCAGGCTGGCCTCGATCGGCGCCAGGTTCACGCCCCTCACCTCGCCGACCAGGCCGTAGGTGTCGCGGTCCATGTATTCGGCCTCGAACACGCCACCGGTGATCGAGGTGGCGCGCGCACCGGCCTGCTGCAGGGCTTCGACCAGGCGCAGGTTCGAGGCCTGGAACACCTTGCGCACGATCGCCAGCGCCTCGGGCGTGGTCACCCGCAGGCCGTTGACGGTCTGCTTCTGGATGCCGGCGGCGGACAGTTCCTCGTCCAGCTGCGGGCCGGCGCCATGGACCACGATCGGAGTCAGGCCGACTTCCTGCAGGAACGCCAGCGAGGAGGTCAGCGCGTCCAGGTCGTCGCGCAGCACCGCGCCACCCACCTTGACCACGGCGAAACGCGTGGCATCCAGCTGCGAGAAGCGCTTGAGGTACTGGCTGATCTCCTTCGCGCTGGCCATGCTCGAAAGCAGGCGCACGATGGTCTGGCGGGTCTGGATCTGGGTCGCGGGAACGTTCACGTAGGCGGGGTCTGCAGGTAGGTCGTAGCGGGGATTCGGGAGCGGCGCGATCAGCGCACGCCGTTGATGATGTGGTCGACCGAGGCGGCGTAACGCTGCAGCTGCTCCAGGGTCACGAACTCGTCGGCGGTATGCGCCTGGGCGATGTCGCCGGGGCCGTAGACCATGGCGGTGTAACCGCCAGCAGAGAACAGCGATGCCTCGGTCCAGAAATCGACCGCGTTGCCGATCGGCAGGCCCAGCGCATCGGCGACATCGCGCGCGGCGAGGCGGCGCTCTTCGGCGCGGGCGACGTCGCCGGACGGCAGGCTCGGCCCGCGGAAGGTCTCCTCGAAGTGCGCCGCAACCGGCTCGGCGAAGCCGGCGAAGGTGGCCAGCAGCTGATCCACGTCCATCGTGCTGCAGCCGGGCAAGGACGCGTGGCCGATCGAGTTCGACCTGGGCAC
>JAGHZW010000199.1:0-18136 GCA_017745195.1 Pseudoxanthomonas sp.
TGACGTCGCTGGCATCGACCAGGCGGCCATCGACCTGGCCGGCGACGGTGGCCTTGGCCAGGCCGGCGCCGATCGACTGGGCGACCTGCAGGACGGAAACGGGGGCGTCGAATTCGCGGCGGCTGCCGTCGGGAAGCGTGATCGTGATCATGGGAGCGTCTTCGGATTCAGTGCGTCCAGCCGCAGCCGGCGCCTTTGCATTGGATAGTCCGACCCTGGATGGCCGGGCTCTTGTTCGGGGATGAACACGCGCGCGCATAAAAAAACGCCCGCGAGGGCGCCGTCTGGATGCGGGGCCTCGGCGGCGTTCAGCGATGGGCGGTGGTAGTGCTCATGTCGCACGCTCGGCCGGCGTTGCCGCGGGCCACCCTTGCGGTCCTGGACGCCGGCACCGTGCCGGCGGCGATGCGGGAATTCTAGCCCAGCGGCCGGGCCACGGCGCAAATCCGGGCCGTGGCGCGTGGCATGATGCCGCCGACGCCACGCATTCCGGCCCGGAGGGGGCCCGGCATGACCATCAAGGGCAAGGCCACTTCGCTCGACATCGCCCACCTGGCCGGGGTTTCCCAGCCGACGGTGTCGCGTGCGCTGCGCGGCAGCCCTTCGGTCAATCCGGACACCCGGCAGAAGATCCTGGCCATCGCCCGCGAGCTCAACTACAAGGTCGACAAGAACGCCTCCAACCTGCGCTGCCAGCAGTCCGGCACGCTGGCCCTGCTGTTCTTCGAGGACCCGACCCCGGACGACTCGCTGATCAACCCGTTCTTCCATTCGATGCTCGGCTCGATCACCCGCGCCTGCGCGCTGCGCGGCTACGACCTGCTGGTCTCCTTCCAGCAGCTGTCGACCAACTGGCACGCCGATTTCGAGGACAGCCACAAGGCCGACGGCCTGATCCTGCTCGGCTACGGCGATTATCTGGAAGCGGAATCGACGCTGCAGCGCCTGGTCGCCCAGGGCACCCACTTCGTACGCTGGGGCGCGGCCCTGCCCGGCGCGCCAGGCATCTCGATCGGCTGCGACAACTTCCAGGGCGGTCACGACATCACCGCCCACCTGCTCGCCGGAGGCCGCCGCCGGATCGCCTTCCTCGGCCATGCCTCGAACCACTATCCCGAGTTCTTCGAGCGTTACCGCGGCCATGCTGCGGCGCTGGAGAACGCCGGGCTGGCACCCGACCCGGTGCTGCAGGTCGATGCGATCACCACCGAACAGTCCGGCCACGAGGCCGCCGCCGCGCTGCTGGCGAGCGGAGTCCGCTTCGATGCGGTGTTCGCCGCCAGCGACCTGATCGCGCTGGGCGCGATGAAGGCGCTGCGCGGGCACGGCCTTCGGGTGCCGGAGGACGTGGCCGTCGCCGGTTTCGACGACATCGCCATGGCCAGCTTCGTTCAGCCGGGCCTGTCGACCGTGCAGCAGGACACCAAGCAGGCCGGCGAAGTGCTGGTGGACAGCCTGATCCGGCTGATCCAGGGCGAGGCGGTGGAAAGCCTGACCCTGCCGGTGAAGCTGGTGCTGCGCGGTTCCAGCTCCACCACGGCGGCGTGAGGTCCCGGCCGGCGACTTGCGGCCGGCCTCAATGCACCGGCATCAGCTCCGCCAGTTTCGTGCGCAGGTCGGCCCGGGTCAGCGGCTGGTCGTAGAAGAACACCCGCACGCCATGCGAGGGCACGCTCGCCTTGAGCGATCCCGCCACCTTCACCACCGCGCCATCGAAGCCGTCCCGCCAGTGTCCGGGCTGCAGGTAGCGGGACACGGCGATGTCGACGGGCCGGTCGCCCTTGTTGAGCAGCACCAGCGCGGTCTGCGTCGTGCCGCCGTGCTCGAACACCCGGTAGAACGCCGCGCGGTCGCCGGACAGCTCGACATCCAGCTGCAGCCCGCGCTGCAGCGCCGGTGATTCGCGGCGCAGGCTGGCGATCCGCTTCAGCGCCCGGAAGATCGGGCTTGCCGGCGCGGCATCGATCCGCGCCTGGCCGAAGTAGCTGCGGTTGCCGCCGTGCTCGGCCTGGCCGCGCATGAAGCCCGTCTCCGATCCGTAATAGACCACCGGAATGCCGCGCACGGTGAACAGCCAGTTGTGTGCGTCGATGAAGCCGGCATCGTCGGCGTCGAGCCGGCGCATGTCGTGGTTGTCGTAGAAGGTGGCCAGGTCGTAGACGTTGGCGTAGGGGCCATCCTGCAGGTACAGGACGGCCGCCAGGCGTTCGTAGCCGGCCCGTTCGCGCCCGAACGCGGCGACCATGGCGTCCTTCATCGGGAAATCGAGCACGCTGATGCCGCCGTTCTCGGGCAGGGTGAACGGCGCGATGTTGGCGGCCTCGGTGTCGAAGGCCTCGCCGAACATGTACATCCCCGGGTGCGCGGCACGGATCCGGTCGGAGAACGTCTTCCAGAACGCCAGCGGCTGGTGGCGGATGGTGTCGATGCGCAACGCGTCCACGCCCTGCCCGATCCACTGCAGGTAGGCGCCGACCAGGTAGTCCATCACCGCCGGGTTGTCGGCATTGAGGTCGGACAGCTGGGCCAGGTCGGGCCTGGTGTTGTAGAACGCGTGCAGCGGGTTGTGGGCCGGATCGAGCTTTTCCGGCGGCAGGTTCTGGTGGTCGGCCACCAGCCTGCCTTCGCCGTCGAACAGCTGGCCGAATTGCGGCTGCGCCACCGGCATGGTCCACGCCGGCGAGCCGTGGTTGCCGACGATGTCCAGCACCGTCTTCAGTCCGTGCGCGTGCAGGCCGGCGTTGAGCCCGGCGAAATCCAGGCCCGCGCTGGGCAGGTGTTCGTCGAGCCGGTAGAAGTTCACGCCCCAGTAGCCGTGGAAACCGGTCTTGCCGCGATCGGTCAGGAAACCGTCGCAGGTGACCTTGTCGCCGCCGCTGAAGGCCTGGTCGGGGTTGTCGACGATCGGGGTGAGCCACACCGCGGTGAAGCCGAGGTCGTGGATGTAGGCCGCGTTGTCGAGCAGGCCGCGGAAGTCGCCGCCGAGGTAGCCGATGTTGCCGACCTGGCCGTCGCACGGCGACAGCGGCAGGTCGAAGGTCGGATGTTCGCCGCCCTGGTCGCGATGGTCGTTGGCCGGATCGCCATTGACGAAGCGGTCGGTCAGGACGAAATAGATCGACTCCTGTGCGAACGGCTCCAGCGTGCCGTAGAAGTCATCGGCCATGGCATCGCCGGCAAAGACGGCGAGCACGGAGGCGAGCGCGAACGACAGCGGACGAATCATGCCCTGGCCTCCTCGACCACGATGCGCGGCACCGCCAGCACGCACAGTCCGGCCAGCAGCAGGCTGCCACCGCCCAGCACCAGCGCCCACAGCGGCTGCCCGCCGAACAGCGACTTCAGCAGGAAGCCAAGCAGGCTGGCCGCGACCAGCTGCGGGATCACGATGAAGAAATTGAAGATGCCCATGTACACGCCCATCTTGGTCGCCGGCACGCTGTCGGAGAGCATCGCGTAGGGCAGCGACAGGATCGAGGCCCAGGCGAAGCCGACCCCGACCATCGACAGCAGCAGCCACTGCGGGTCGCGCACCAGCAGGAACGAAAGCAGCCCCGCCGCCCCCAGCCACAGGTTGAGCAGGTGGCTCACCCGCAGGCCCAGCACCCGCACCATGAACGGGATCGCGATGGCGGCCAGCGCGGCAAAACCGTTATAGGCGGCGAACAGCACGCCGACCCAGTTGGCGCCCTCGTTGTACGCGGCCGAGGCCGGGTCGCTGCTGCCGTAGTGCACGCCGGCGACCGCGGCGGTGGTGTAGATCCACATCGCGAACAGGGCGAACCAGGAGAAGAACTGGACCACCGCCAACCGACGCATGGTGCGCGGCATCGCCCGCAGGTCGGCGACGATCGACGGAATCATCCCGCCCGGCGGCAGCACGCGCGCGACCAGCAGCAGCGCGCCGTAAGCGGCGAGCATGCCGGCCAGCACGTAGAGCATCCGGTCCCAGCCGCGCAACGCGATCACTGCGCCGAGGACCAGACCGGCCAGCAGCCAGGCCATCGCCGCGACCATCGGCGCCTGCGCGCCGTCGCCACGGACCGGCACCGGCGGCGTGTCCTCGAAGGATGCCAGTACCTCCGGCGGATACTCGCGCGTGCGCAGCACGGTCCAGCCGATCGCAGCCAGCAGCACTGCGCCGCCGGCGTAGAACGCATAACGCACCGTATCGGGCACCTCGCCCGCCGCCGCGGTATTGGCGACGCCGGACTTGGCCAGCAGCCACGGCAGCAGGCTGGCGATGATCGCGCCGACGCCGATGAAGAAGCTCTGCATCGCATAGCCGCTGGCGCGCTGCGACGGCGGCAGCTGGTCGCCGACGAAGGCGCGGAACGGCTCCATCGACACGTTGATCGAGGCGTCGAGGATCCACAGCGTGCCTGCCGCGATCCACAACGTCGGCGAATTGGGCATCACCAGCAGCGCCAGCGTGGCCACGACCGCACCGGTGAGGAAATACGGCCGGCGCCGACCCAGCCTGGTCCAGGTGCGATCGGAGAAATAGCCGACCACCGGCTGCACCAGCAGTCCGGTCAGCGGCGCGGCGATCCACAGCCCCGGAACCTGCTCGATGTCCGCGCCCAGGGTCTGGAAAATGCGGCTGACGTTGGCGTTCTGCAGGGCGAATCCGAACTGGATGCCCAGGAAGCCGAAACACATGTTCCAGATCTGCCAGAACGACAGGCGCGGTCTGCTTTCCATCAAGCGGTTCCCCCCTCCGGGAATCACGGATTCGATGTGGGGCGGCGGCCGCGGCGGCACGACGCCGCGGCCATGGTAGTGGTGTGGCGATGATCACGCCCAGCCGGTGCATACGTATTCATGCCGCCGGGGCTGGATGCGGACGTTGCCTGCGTGAATAGTGCAAGTGCGCCACGAACGCGCAGCCCGCAGCGCGGGCGGAACTGAATGCCTGGGAGGGCAGGATGCGACATCGGACACGCGACGGCGCAGGCCGTCGTGGGGCGGATCGCGTCGGGCGCATCGCACGACGCTGGCTGGCGGTCCTGTGGCTGCCGGCATGCGCCGTGGCCGCCGCGCCGGCGCATGCGCTGTCCGTTGCCGGATGCGATGCCGGTTTCCAGACCGTACTGGTCGCCGATGCCGCGGCGCCAGCCGAAGCACGTGCGCTGTGGCTGGACCGCCACACGATCCGCTGGCCCGGCATGGATCCGGCGCATCGCTACGTGCTGTACCACGCCGAGCGCGGCGGCGTCCGTGCCGTCACTGGACGCAAGGTCACAGGTGCCGACGGCGCCATCGCCCTGCGCGCCCTGCCTGCGGATGCACCGCTGCAGGAGTCCGTCGTCCACCGCTTCGCCCACGTAGCTGCCGGCGCGACGCTCGGCCTGGCACTGGACGACGCACGCTTGCGCGACGTGCTGCGCCAGGCGCTGGTGCTGGTGCAGGAAGACGACACCGGGCGCGTGCTGCTGGCCACCGCGCTGCAACACCCGGGCGCGCTGGACGACCTCTATGCGGCCGCGGCCGATGCCGCCGAGCCCGGCGCCTATCCGACCGCCGCCGGCACGACATTCCGGGTCTGGGCCCCGACCGCGCAGGCCGTCTCGGTGTGCGTGTATCGCGACGGCTCGGCGCGGGCAATGCGGCGCGAACCGCTGGCGATCGACCCGGCCACCGGCATGTGGTCGACCACCCTGCCCGGCGACCTGCGCGGCCGCTATTACGACTACCTCGTCGACGTGCACGCGCGCGGCACCGGCCTGGTCCGCAACCGGGTCACCGATCCGTACTCGGTCAGCCTCGGCACCGATTCGCGGCGCAGCTTCATCGCCGACCTGGACGATCCAGCACTGAAGCCGCCGGGCTGGGATGCGGCGCCGCGCCCGGCGCCGCTGCGGGCGCAGACCGACATGTCGGTGTACGAGCTGCACGTGCGCGATTTTTCGATCAACGACCGCACGGTCGAGCCCGCGCACCGCGGCAAGTACCTGGCCTTCACCGACACCGCCAGCGCCGGCATGCGCCACCTGCAGGCACTGGCCGCGGCCGGACTGACCGACCTGCACCTGCTGCCGGTGTACGACTTCGCCAGCGTGCCCGAATCCGGTTGCGTCAGCCCGCAGGTTCCCGACGCCGCGCCGGACAGCCCCGACCAGCAGGCCGCGGTGATGGCCGTCGCCGCCCGCGACTGCTTCAACTGGGGCTACGACCCGTTCCACTTCAACGCGCCCGAGGGCAGTTATTCCAGTGACGCATCCGACGGCGCGGCCCGCATCCGCGAATTCCGCGCGATGGTGATGGCGTTGCACGGGCTGGGCCTGCGCGTGGGCATGGACGTGGTCTACAACCACACCTTCGCCGCCGGACAGGACGAGCGCTCGGTCCTGGACCGGATCGTGCCGGGCTACTACCAGCGCCTGGATGCGAAGGGCGACGTCGAACGCAGCACCTGCTGCGCCAACACCGCCACCGAACACATGATGACGGCGCGGCTGATGATCGACTCGGCCGCGCTGTGGGTGCGCCAGTACCGGATCGACTCGTTCCGCTTCGACCTGATGGGCCACCAGCCGCGCGCGGCGATGGAAGCGCTACAGCGCCGCGTCGATGCCGTCGCCGGACGCCGCGTGCCGCTGGTCGGCGAAGGCTGGAATTTCGGCGAGGTCGCCGATGGCCGGCGCTTCGTCCAGGCCTCGCAGCTTGCGCTGGCGGGCAGCGGTATCGGCACCTTCAGCGACCGCGCCCGTGATGCGCTGCGCGGCGGCGGGCCCGGCGACAGCGGCGCGGACAAGGTCGCCCGCCAGGGCTGGCTCAACGGCCTGGTCTACGCACCCAACGAGCTCGCCGATCCGGCGCTGGGCCGTGCCGACCTGCTGCGCGCAGCCGACCTGGTGCGGGCCGGGCTGGCCGGTACCGTGCGCGACTACGTGCTCGTGACTGCCGACGGTAGCGCGCGGCCGCTGCGCGGGATCGACTACAACGGCCAGCCGGCCGGCTATGCCGCCGCGCCGGGCGAGGTGGTCAACTACGTCGAGAACCACGACAACGAAACCCTGTTCGACATCAACGCGTTCCGCCTGCCGCGCGACACCTCCGCGCACGACCGCGCACGGGTGCAGGCGCTGGGCATGGCTGTCGTCGCGCTCAGCCAGGGCGTGGCCTACTACCACGCCGGCATCGACACGCTGCGCTCCAAGTCGATGGACCGCAACAGCTTCGATTCGGGCGACTGGTTCAACCGGCTCGACTGGAGCTATCGCGACAACCACTTCGGCAGCGGACTGCCGCCGGCAAGCGGCAACCGCGCCGCCTGGCCCTGGATCGCGCCGCGGCTGGCCGACGCGTCGATCCGGCCGGCACCGGACGACATCGCGTTCGCCCGCGACATGCTGCGCGACCTGCTGCGGATCCGCGCCAGCTCGCCCCTGTTCCGCCTCGACAGCGCCGAAGAAGTGTCCAGGCGTCTGCGCTTCCCGAACAGCGGCCCGGCGCAGAACCCACTGGTGATCGCCGGCCATCTCGACGGCCACGGGCTGCCCGGCGCCGGATTCGGCGAAATCCTGTACCTGCTCAATGTTTCGCCGCAGGCGCAGGTACTCGACCTGCCCGGCGAACGCGGCAAGCACTACGTCCTGCATCCGGTGCAGCGGGCCGCCGACGCGGCCGACCCGCGCCCGCACGGGCAGGCCCGCTTCGATCCCGCCCGCGGCCGCTTCACCGTGCCGCCGCGCACCGTCCTCGTCTACGTGCTGGAGTGAACCCTGCCATGAACCATCGATGCCCTGCCCCCGTCTTCCGCCGCTGGCCGGCGCTGCTGCCGGCGCTCGCGCTGCTGTTCGCGGCCGCCGCCGACGCCGCGACCCTGGCCTCGGTCTCCTCGCCCGGCAACGTACTGACGGTCACCCTGGAATCGCAGCACGAGGACCGCCTGGCCTACCGGGTCGAGCGCAACGGCGAGGCGGTGATCGCGCCCTCGCGGCTGGGCTTCCTGCTCGGCGACGGGCGGCTGGAGCGCAACCTGCAGTTGATTGACCAGTCGCAACGCAGCTTCGACGAAACCTGGGAGCAGCCCTGGGGCGAGCGCCGCCTGACCCGCAACCACTACAACGAACTGCGCGCCAGCTTCGCCGAGAAGGCGGCGGGCGGCAGGAAGACGGGCCGCCGCTTCGACGTGGTGTTCCGCGTATACGACGACGGCGTCGGCTTCCGCTATGAATTCCCGAAGCAGCCCGGTGACGACAACGAAGTGCGCGTCCGCCAGGAGCTGACCGAATTCGCGATCGCCCGCCCGGCCACCGTCTGGTGGATCCCGGCGTTCGAGTGGAACCGCGAGGAATACCTGTACTCGCGCACCCCGCTGGCGCAGGTCGGGATCGCGCAGACGCCGCTGACCCTGCGCACCGACGACGGCCTGCACCTGTCGATCCACGAGGCTGCGCTGGTCGACTACGCCGGCATGAACCTGGCCAAGGGCGATGGCGGCGTGCTGCGCGCCGCGCTCACCCCCGGCGGCGGCGACCGTGGTACCGCGGTGGTGCGTACCGCGCCGTTCACCACGCCGTGGCGCACGATCCAGGTCGGTGCGCGCGCCGGCGACCTGGCCGAATCCAGCCTGATCCTCAACCTCAACGAACCCAACCGGATCGGTGATGTCAGCTGGTTCACCCCGGCCAAGTACGCCGGCGTGTGGTGGTCGCTGCACCTGGAGCAGGAAACCTGGGGCACCGGGCCGAAGCACGGTGCAACCACCGCCAATACAAAGCGCTACATCGACTTCGCCGCGCAGAACGGCTTCCGCGGCGTGCTGGTGGAAGGCTGGAATCCGGGCTGGGACGGCGACTGGTTCGCCAATGGCTGGGGCTTCGACTTCACCCGCCCCACCGCGGACTTCGACCTGGAAGCGCTGGCGAAGTACGGCGCCGGCAAGGGCGTGCACCTGATCGGCCACCACGAAACCGCCTGCGCGGTCAGCCACTACGAGCGCCAGCTGCCGGCCGCCCTGGAGCTGTATGCGCGCAACGGCGTGGACGTGGTCAAGACCGGCTACGTCTGCGACGCCGGCGACATCCAGCGCCAGGACCGCGAGAACGGCCCCGTCGTGCGCGAATGGCACGAAGGCCAGTGGATGAGCAACCACCACCTGCGCGTGCTCGAGGCGGCCGCCAAACGCCATATCGCGATCAACTCGCACGAGCCGATCAAGGACACCGGCCTGCGCCGCACCTATCCGAACTGGGTCTCGCGCGAAGGCGCGCGCGGGATGGAATTCAACGCCTGGGGCAATCCGCCCAATCCGCCCGAGCACGAGGCCACGCTGGCGTTCACCCGCATGCTGGGCGGCCCGATGGACTACACCCCGGGCATCGTCAGCCTGAAGGGACGCGGCGGCCAGCAGATCCCCAGCACCCTGGCCAAGCAGCTGGCGCTGTACGTGGTGCTCTACAGCCCGATCCAGATGGTCGCCGACCTGCCCGAGCATTACGCCGAGCATCCCGACGCGTTCCAGTTCATCAAGGACGTGGCCGTGGACTGGGAAGAGAGCCATGTCCTCAACGGCGAAGTCGGCGAGTACGTCACCTTCGTGCGCAAGGCGCGCGGCGGCGAGGAATGGTTCCTGGGCAGCGCCGGCGGCGCGCAGGCGCACGACCTGCAGGCGCCGCTGTCGTTCCTCGATGCCGGCCGCCGTTACCGTGCCGAAATCTATCGCGACGGCGAGCGCGCCGACTGGAAGACGGCGCCGTTCGAATTCGTCCGCGAAACGCGCGAGGTACGCAGCACCGACACGCTGCCGCTGCACCTGGCCGCCGGCGGCGGCCAGGCGATCCGCTTCGTCCCGATCGATCCACCAGCGCGCTGAACCCGTCGCCCGGCATGCACGCCATGCCGGCTGCGATGCCGCAAAGCAACATCGCTCCCACGCTTGCGGGAGCGTGTGCGTGCATGCGTAAAAGGCGGATCCGGCTGCGCAAAAAAGCCAATGAATACGTATGCAGGCATCTTCCCGGACAGATGCGCGCCACTACCATAACCACGCACCGTAACGCCGCATCCGCGCGCCATCGCGACCACAAGAAACCGGCACGGCCGCACACCACAAACCTGGAATTTCCGACATTACCTGGGAGGGGAAAATGTTGAACCTGCAGCGCAACCTGCTGAGCGTGGCGCTCGTGTCGGCGATCTCGCTGACCGCCAACGCCGCACATGCACAGTCCGCCACCGGCGGCGACCAGAGCACCCCGCCGGAGGCGACCGAACTCGACACGGTCGTGGTCACCGGCATCCGCGCCGGCATCGAGGGTGCGATCTCGACCAAGCGCGATTCCACGTCGATCGTCGAGGCCATCTCGGCCGAAGACATCGGCAAGCTGCCCGACGTCAGCATCGCCGAATCCATCGCCCGCCTGCCCGGCCTGGCCGCGCAGCGCGTGGCCGGCCGCGCCCAGGTGATCAGCGTGCGCGGCCTGTCGCCGGACTTCTCGACCACGCTGCTCAACGGCCGCGAGATGGTCAGCACCGGCGACAACCGCAGCGTCGAGTTCGACCAGTACCCGTCCGAGCTGGTCAACGGCGTGACCGTGTACAAGACCCCCGACGCCGGCCTGGTCGGCCAGGGCCTGTCCGGCACGATCGACATGCGCACCATCCGCCCGCTGTCCTATGACGGTTCGGCGGTGATGGTCGGCGGCCGCTACACCCGCAATTCGCTCGACGCGGCCGCCAATTCAGATGCCGACGGCCAGCGCCTCAACGCGACCTGGATCGGCAAGTTCGCCGACGACACCTTCGGCATCGCCCTGGGCTACTCGCACAGCAACGGCGCGATCCAGGAGAACCAGGTCGGCTGGTACGAGCCGTGGCAGCAGGTGGGCGACGGCTGGCGCCCGGGCGTGGACGCGGGCACCTGGTACTCCGATGGCGTCAAGGCGCTGCGCCGCACCGGCTACACCGAGCGCGACGGCGTGATGGCGACCCTGCAGTTCCGCCCGTCCAATGCCTGGACCAGCACGCTGGACCTGTTCTACACCAAGGCCGAGCAGGAAGACACCGCCAACCAGTTCGAGGTCAACCTCAGCGGCTGGAACGGCGGCTACAGCCCGGGCCTGCTGCTGACCGACGTGACCACCAACGGCAATGGCACCTTCACCGGCGGCACGGCCAACAACGTCTATCCGCTGGTGCGCGGCATGTACAACCACCGCGAGGACGAGATCAACGCGTTCGGCTGGCTCAACGAGTTCAGCGTCGGCCAGGTCGAGGTCGTCGCCGACGTCGGCTATTCCAAGGCCACCCGCGACGAGCTCAACCTCGAGAACAACCTGCAGCTCTACCCGATGCCGCAACTGGATTCGGTGGACCTGTCGGTCTCCAGCTCGGACTTCTCGCAGCTCGCCCCGGGCCTGGACTACTCCGATCCTTCGACCCTGTACCTCAACAACACGATCTACGGCTCCGGCTACGGCAAGGTGCCCAGCGTCGAGGACGAACTGAAGACCTTCAGGCTGGCCGCCACCATCCCGGCCGGCGGCTGGTTCTCCGACGTGGACGTCGGCGTGAACTACGCCGACCGCCAGAAGGACAAGACCCAGCCGGAAGGCAACATCAACCTCGGCGCGCAGGGCCCGACCCCGATCGCCCAGGACCTGCAGTACAGCCCGGTCAACCTCGGCTTCGCCGGCATCGGCTACATCCCGGCGTGGAACGTGCCGGCCGCGGTCGAGCGCTACATGGACTTCCAGCCGGTCGACAACCTGTCCTACCTGATCCCCAAGGCGTGGACGGTCAACGAAGAGATCACCACCGGCTTCGCCCGCGCCAACCTCGACACCGAATGGGGCGGCGTGCCGGTCACCGGCAACATCGGCCTGCAGCTGCAGCACGTGGACCAGTCGTCCGACTCGCGCTTCTGGGATGCCACCCAGCCGGCCGGCCAGGAGATCACCCCCGTCCATGGCGGCAAGACCTACACCGACGTGCTGCCGAGCATGAACCTGGCGTTCGCGTTCGCGCACGAGCAGATGCTGCGCGTGGCCCTGGCCCGCCAGGTGGCCCGTCCGCGCGTGGACCAGCTGCGCTCCTCGCTGGAATTCGGCGTGGATTCGAATGGCATCCCCGGCGGCTCCGGCGGCAACCCCGAGCTGGATCCGTGGCGGGCCAACGCGTTCGATATCTCCTACGAGAAGTACTTCGGCACCAAGGCCTACGTCTCCGCGGCGTACTTCTACAAGGACCTGCGCAGCTACATCTACACCCAGAAGCGCGACGACTACGACTTCAGCGACCTGCTGGTCGACTACGTGCCGCCGCCGGGCAGCCTGCCGGCGCAGGACACCGGCTACTTCAGCCAGCCGATGAACGGCAAGGGCGGCATGCTGCAGGGCCTGGAACTGACCGCCTCGCTGCCGTTCGAACTGTTCAGCACCGCACTGACCGGCTTCGGCGTGGTCGCCAGCGCCAGCTTCTTCGACAGCGACATCCAGATCCTGGATCCGGAAAGCGTCTCGAGCGTGGGCAGTGATCCGATCAGCCTGCCGGGCCTGTCCGACCGCGTGTACAACTGGACGCTGTACTACGAACGCAACGGCTTCGAAGCCCGCGTCAACCAGCGCCGGCGTTCGGACTTCATCGGCGAGATCGGCAACTTCAACGGCAACCGCACGCTGCGCTACGTGGTCGGCGAGAACATCACCGACGCGCAGGTCAGCTACAGCTTCAGCAGCGGCGGCCTGGCCGGCATGACCCTGCTCCTGCAGGGCAGCAACCTGACCAACGAGGCGTACCAGACCTATGCCGGCAGCAAGGACCGTCCGCTCGAGTACATCGAGTGGGGCCGCACGATCACCCTGGGCCTGAATTACCGCTTCTGACGTACCCCCCCTGCCCCGCCGCGAACCGGCGGGGCTTTCCGCCATGCCACCCAACGGTGGCGTGGCGGCACTTTCTCATCGTCGGACCGCGAGGAGCGCGGCCGCAGGCCAGACCGGAACGGACCCTATGAGTGACACCCCCTGGTGGCGCGGCGCCGTCATCTACCAGATCTACCCGCGCAGCTTCCTGGACACCGACGGCGACGGCGTGGGCGACCTGCCCGGCATCGTCGACCGCCTGGACTACGTGGCCTCGCTGGGCGTGGACGCGATCTGGATCTCGCCGTTCTTCAAGTCGCCGATGGCCGACTTCGGCTACGACATCGCCGACCAGCGCGCGGTCGATCCGCTGTTCGGCACGCTGGAGGACTTCGACCGGCTGCTGGCCAAGGCCCACCGGCTGGGCCTGAAGGTGATGATCGACCAGGTCTTCAGCCATACCTCCGACCAGCACGAATGGTTCCGCGAGAGCCGCCAGGACCACACCAATCCGAAAGCCGACTGGTACGTCTGGGCCGACGCGCGCGAGGACGGCACCCCGCCCAACAACTGGCTGTCGATCTTCGGCGGCGTGGCCTGGCGCTGGGAACCGCGCCGCTGCCAGTACTACCTGCACAACTTCCTGTCCTCGCAGCCGGACCTGAACTTCCACAACCCGGACGTGCAGCAGGCCACCCTCGATTACGTCCAGTTCTGGCTGGACCGTGGCGTCGACGGCTTCCGCCTGGATTCGATCAATTTCTGCTTCCACGACGCGCAGCTGCGCGACAACCCGCCCAAGCCGGCGGACCAGCGCGTCGGCCGCGGCTTCAGCGCCGACAATCCCTACGCATTCCAGTACCACTGGCATAACAACACCCAGGCCGAGAACATCGGCTTCCTGGAGCGCGTGCGCGCCCTGCTCGACCGCTACCCGGGCGCGGTGACCCTGGGCGAGATCTCCTCCGAGGATTCGCTGGCCACCACCGCCGAGTACACCTCCGGGCAGCGGCTGCACATGGGCTACAGCTTCGAGCTGCTGGTCGACGACTTCAGCGCCGGCTACATCCGCGACACGGTCTCGCGGCTTGAGGCGGCGATGACCGAGGGCTGGCCGTGCTGGGCGGTGTCCAACCACGACGTGCGCCGCGCGGTGACCCGCTGGGGCGGCGACGCGCCGGCGCCGCAGCTGGCGAAGATGCTGGTGGCGATGGTCTGCTCGCTGCGCGGCTCGGTCTGCCTCTACCAGGGCGAGGAGCTGGGCCTGCCCGAGGCCGACGTGCCGTTCGAGGCCCTGCAGGATCCCTACGGCATCACCTTCTGGCCGAACTTCAAGGGTCGCGACGGCTGTCGCACGCCGATGCCGTGGACCGGCGCGGCCGATGCCGGCTTCAGCACCGGCAAGCCGTGGCTGCCGGTCGCCGATGCGCACCGCGCACTGTCGGTCGCCACGCAGGATGCCGATCCGGACTCGGTGCTCAACGCGTTCCGCGCGTTCATGGCCTGGCGCAAGGCGCAGCCGGCGCTGGTCGGCGGCAGCATCGCCTTCCTCGACACCGCCGAACCGGTGCTGGCCTTCGTCCGCGAAGGCGGCGGGCAGAAGACGCTGGCCGTGTTCAACCTGTCGGCCGCGCCGGCGGAATTCGCGCTGCCCGCCGGCCACTGGCAGCCCGCGCAGGGCCATGGCCTGCCGGCGGTTCCGGTCGACGGCGGTGCCGCGCGCCTGTCCGCCTGGGGCGTGCTGTTCGCCCACGCGGGCTGATCCGGCGGCACGGCGTACCGGTCAGGCGGACATGTACGCGCCGCCGTTGACGTGGATGATCTGGCCGGTGACGTAGCTGGCATCGGCGCTGGCCAGGTAGACGTAGGCCGGCGCCACTTCCGCCGGCTGTCCCGGCCGTTTCATCAGCGTGTCCGAGCCGAACTCGGCCACCTGTTTCGGCTTGAACGAGGCCGGGATCAGCGGCGTCCAGATCGGCCCCGGCGCCACCGCATTGACCCGGATGCCGCGCCCGGCCAGCGACTGCGCCAGGGAGAAGGTCAGCGCATGGATGCCGCCCTTGGTCGAGGCGTAGTCCAGCAGCGTGGCGTGCCCGCGCGCGCCGGTGATCGAACCGGTGTTGATGATGCAGGCGCCGCGGCGCAGGTGCGGCAGCGCCGCGTCCACCAGGTAGAAGAACGAGAACAGGTTGTTCTCGAAGGTCGCGCGGACCCGGGCCGGGGTCAGTTCCTGCGCGTCCTCGACCGGATACTGCTGGGCGTGGTTGTTGACCAGCACGTCGAGCCGGCCGAAGCGCTCCACCACCCGTTCGACCAGGCGTCGGCACTGGACCGGTGTGCGCAGGTCGGTGCGCACCGCCAGGCATTCGCTGCCCGCGGCCTCGACCCGGCGCACGGTGTCGCTGGCGTCGGTGTCCTCGCGCGGCGACAGCCAGGCGATGGCGACCCGGGCCCCTTCCAGGGCGAAATGCGCCGCCACCGCCTGGCCGATGCCGCTGTCGCCGCCGGTGACCAGCGCGACCTTGCCGTCCAGCCGCCCGCTGCCGCGGTAGCCGTCGCGCACGACCACCGGTTCCGGATGCATCGCCCCCTGCACGCCAGGCTGGCGCCGCTGGCGCTGTGGCGGATTGACCTTCTTCTTCGGCTTGCCCGGCATGGCGCGGCTCCGCGATGGTCCAGGCACCGATCCTGGCCCCGGCGGTGTCGCCGTGCCGTCTGCGCGATGCGAAGAACCGCTGAACGTGGCGGCCTTCGCGATCGTTTCACCGTCCCCGCGGCAGCGTCCCCGGTCGTCCCGCTGGAACGCTCCGGCCCCAATGACCCGCGCACCACGCACCGTGTTCACGCTGTGCAACAGCACCCAGCCACGCAGCCGCCATGAACGCGCCAGCCAGGCCTGGGTGGCGCAGCGGCTGGCCTCGACCCTCGGCTGGCGCTTCGGCGGCGAGCACGGCCAGCGGCGTTCGCCGGTGCGGCCCTATTTCGTCCCCGACGAGACGCTGGTCGCCGACCAGGCCGCACGCCTGGGCATCGACAGCGAGGACGACCTGTTCGGCGGCGTGGTCCCGCATCCCTTCGTCGCCAGCAAGGTCATCACCCATCCCCTGCCCTCGCCGGACACGGCCGCGCCGGAGGGCTGGAGCCACGGCCTGTCGACCGCCCTGGCCGACGCCGTGCTGCCCGGCTTCAGCGTGTTCGATCCGGCCGCGATCGAACCGGCCGGGCAGCGCCTGCTCGCCCTGGGCGGCGCCCTGCGCCTGAAGGAACCGCAGGCGCGCGGCGGCCTCGGCCAGTACCGGGTCGCCAACCTCGAGGCGCTGCGCAGCCTCGCCGCGACCCTGGAACCGGATGCGGTGCGCCGCGACGGCATCGTGCTGGAACTGAACCTCGAACACGCCACCACCTGCAGCGTCGGCGAGATCCGCGTCGGCGGACGCCGGCTGGCCTATCTCGGCGTCCAGCGCCAGGCCGGCGACCGGCGTGGCAACCCGGTCTATGCCGGCTCGTCGCTGCGCGTCGTACGCGGCGGGCTGGACGCGCTGCAGGCGGTGGCCAGCGGCGCCGCCGAACGCGAAGCCCTGCGCTGTGCGCGCATCTACGACGCGGCGGTCGCCGCCGCCTGGCCGGGCTTCTTCGCCTCGCGGCGCAACTACGACGTGCTCTCCGGCCTCGATGCGCAGGGCCGCTGGCGCTGCGGCGTGCTGGAGCAGTCGTGGCGGCTGGGCGGTGCTTCGCCCGCGGAAATCATCGCCCTGGCGGCGTTCGAGCAGGCCGGTGCGGCGCAGGCACTGGAGGTGTCGTGCCACGAATCGCACGACCCCGCGCACCTGGCCCCGGCCGCGGCGCAGGTGCACTTCCACGACCCCTCGGCCACCCACGGCCCGCTGCTCAAGTACGCGCAACTGGAGGATCCCCATGGACATCCGGCTTGATCCGGTCGAGATCGGCACCGGCGGCGGGCAGATCTCCGGCACCCTGCTGTCGCCGGCGCCGGTGATGCCCGGCGTGCTGTTCGTGCACGGCTGGGGCGGCAGCCAGGAACACGACCTGGGCCGCGCGCGCCAGGTCGCCGGCATCGGCTGCCATTGCCTGACCTTCGACCTGCGCGGCCACGAGCGCACGGCCGCGCAGTGGGAAACGGTGAGCCGGCCGCAGAACCTGGAAGACCTCCTCGCCGCCTACGACTGGTTCATCGCCCACCGTTATGTCGATCCGGCGGCGATCGCGGTGGTCGGGATCAGCTATGGCGGCTACCTGGCCAGCCTGCTGGCCGCGCTGCGGCCGGTGCGCTGGCTGGCGCTGCGCTCGCCGGCGCTCTACAAGGACGAAGGCTGGGAGCTGCCCAAGCGCAAGCTGCACGAGGACCCGGGCCTGCATGCGTTCCGCCGCGGCCCCGTCGCCTGGCAGGACAACCGCGCCCTGGCCGCCTGCCACGGCTTCGGCGGCGACGTCCTGCTGGTGGAGGCCGAGCACGACGAAATCGTGCCGCACCCGGTGATCGACAACTACGCCACCGCGCTGGCCACGGCCAATTCGCTGACCCGGCGCCGCATCCCCGGCGCCGACCACGCGTTCTCCGGCAAGCCGCAGCAGAAGGCCTATACCGACGTGCTGGTGGCCTGGCTGACCGAGATGGTGCGCACCGCGCGCGAGCGCCAGGCCGGGGAAAAAGTGGCCGAACGCAAGCGCATCCAGCGCGCCGAAGACATCGCCGGCGGACGCTGACCGGAGCAGGCCAAGCGCCGCCGGCGCGGCCCGGCCGGGTGGCCGAGGCGAATTTGCGCCGCTTTTTGCTGCATTTCCTCTTGGCGGCAGCCTGCGCATGGCCTACATTCACCCTGCCGACGCCGTCGGTAACCCAAAAAACCACCAATCGAACGGAACAGGAAATTTATGGCGAAGACCACCAAGAAGCCGGCCGCCAAGAAGGCCGCGCCGAAAGCGGCGAAGGCCGCTCCGAAGAAGGCGGCTCCGGCTGCCGCCAAGCCGCTGAAGGAAGTGCTGGGCAAGTCCGCCCTGGTCAAGCACCTGGCCGAGGCCAGCGGCGTGGCCGCCAAGGACGTCAAGGCCGTGCTCGCCGCGGTCGAGGACGCCGTCTCCGGCGCGATCAGCAAGAAGGGCGTGGGCAGCTTCACCCTGCCGGGCCTGTTCAAGGTCACCTCGGTCAAGGTTCCGGCCAAGGCCAAGCGCAAGGGCATCAACCCGTTCACCAAGGAAGAGCAGTGGTTCGCCGCCAAGCCGGCTTCGGTCAAGGTGAAGGTGCGTCCGCTGAAGAAGCTCAAGGACGCCGCGGCCTGATCAGGCGCGAGTCCCAAGGTTTCCCG